>NZ_CP157973.1 GCF_040215725.1 Rhizobium sp. ZPR4 | reverse complement strand
GTTTGACACGAATCAGAGGACAGGGGCAGAATTGAAAACGGCCCGGTGTTGCAAGCACCGAGCCGTTTAGATGGTCCCCGGCTTCATCAGGTCGTTTTTCTTTGGTCGGAAAAACCTGATGTGCCCGAATTGAGGCTCGGCGCGAACGCCGAGAACCAAGGAAATGATGTCAACAATTGTAGGGCAATCAGGGCTGAGAATCAACCAGGCGACCGCTGAGAAAGCGCGCCTGCTTGTCGGATTCTAATCGCTCCACCCCCTTCCATTTCGATAGGTCTCTAATCGCCCAGCAAGCCCCGCTGGACGCGATTGTGCGCTCTCTGGTCTCTGACGCAGTCGAAGTCCTCCGTGGCGCTCCTGACGGCCGTCAGGCCGCCAAGCAAGCCCGTCAGGGCGCGCAGCTTGATAAAAGAGGCGTTGCATTGACACCAACCTCACAGCCGGAGCCGAAGGCGGAGGCAAGAGGGGGTGTCGTGGCGCGGTGGAAACTCAAGCACACCGTTTCTGAAATCCTTCGGGATGTGACCCAGCCGGGCAAGTCCACGCCCGGCGTTTGCAAGTGCGGGACGGCCGGATATCAGGCTGAGGCGGTGCATCTGGTGCGCCGTGGAGCGCGGCCGGGGGTCAAGGGCGTGTACTTCTGCGATAGCCCGTGGCTCTGCCCTTCCTGCGCGCCTCGTCGCGCTGCGGAACGGGCTGAGCGCGTCCAGCGCGTATTCGACGCGACGGAGCGCAAGGGCGGTGCTGTCGTCTTCCTGACGTTGACCGTCCAGCATGTGAAGGGGCAGGCGCTGGCCGATCTGAAGAAGCTCGTCATGTCCGCCTGCACCAAGGCCCGGCAGGGCAAGCCGTGGCAACTGGCCAAGGAGCGGTATGGAATCGCAGGGGTCATGGTCGGTCCAGAGGTCACATGGAGTCCGGCGCACGGCTGGCATTTCCATCTGCACGTTGCCGTGCCGATGCTCCTGCAGGGGGATTGGTCGTCTGTCGTCGCTAGGGCCGAAGAGGGCGGGCGCTGGATCGTCGGCCGATATCGCGACTACATCAAGGCGGCCGGAGGCCATGCCGATGACGCGGGGCAGGACGTGCAAGTGATGTGGCGGCAGGAAGACCTTGCCGACTACCTCGCCAAGGGGTCTGGCGCGTGGGAAGTGGCATCGGCCGGAGCGACGAAGCAGGGCAAGAAGGGCCTGACACCGTGGGACCTTGCCGCCCGCGCCTCGGCCACGCGCTATAGGGCGTTGTTCGCCGAGTATGCCGCCGCGATGCCGGGAACCAGGTCTTGCGTCATCACGAAGACGCTGGCCGATGCCCTTGGCATCGAGCCGGAGGGGGATGAGGATGCGCCGGGCGTGGATGAGGCAGAGGAAGACGACGTCGAAATCGTCGGCTCTGTCGAGCCGCCGCGCTGGCATCGCCTGCTGCGGGGCGGTCATGTTCCGGCGGTCTTCCAAGCTGTCGAGGATCGGCGGCCATGGGAAGACATCGACCGGATGATGACGGCGCTCCTCGATCCGCCGCCGCCGTCGCATGCGCCTTCGGCGTGGGAGGTGGCGGAACAGGTGAAGGGGACGCGGCATATGTTCCGGGAGGCCGGGGAGGCCGTCCGGGCGGCCATCGATCGGGAGCGGGAACACGCTGCCCGTCTCGGCCGCCATTTCGAGCCGCCGCCTCTCCGGCGCGTGCTCGAGCTGGTGGCCGCGTAGGCCGTGGGACAGTCCGAGGGTCTGTCCTAGGGGTGGTACGCCCTAGGGGAGTCGAACCCCTAGGCCCCTGCCAGGTCCCCGAAGGGCCGACGACACCTTGGTGTCATTAGTCGGTCACTAATGACATGGATTCCTGCGCCGCCGGTGGGCAAGATTCTCCTGTGAGAGGGAGGGTTCCAGATGGCCGGGTTTCAGTTCGCGCACATGCAAAATTTCAGCCGGAAGGGCGACAAGGGAGGCCGCACGGTGTCCTTCGTCCTTGCCGAGGCTCGCCGCGATCCTGTGGCCTCGTTGCATGTGTCGTCGCCGCGGCCTCCGGCGATCGTCTGGGGGTGTTCGGTCGAGGACCTGGAGCGCGAGCACGATGAACGGGTGGCCGTCGCCCGGAAGACTATCGCCGGAGGTAAAACGCGATCCGTGGGGAAGGAGCAGCACACCCTCATGACGATCGTCGTCAGTCACCCGTACACGGTCGAGGAGATCGAGGCGGACCCAGAGAAGCGGCGGGAGGTCGAGCGGTGGGAAGCCCTCAACGTTGCATGGGCTCGCCGGGAGCTTGGCGACGATCTCCGGGCCGTCGTCCGGCACACCGATGAACGGCAGTGGCACCTGCACATCTACGGCCTGCCGGGTGATCCTGAAATGCGGGCGTCTCTTTTCCATCCCGGCCAGGTCGCGAAGGCGGCCGTGCTGGCGGCCGGTCCTGTCGAAGGTGAGGATGATAAGGCCATGCGTCGGCGTTCCGATCGAGCCTATAAGGACGCGATGCGGGAGTGGCAGGACGGCTATTTCCGGGCTGTTGGCATGCCTGCCGGGCTGACCAGGCTCGGCCCTGCCCAGCGCCGTCTCTCTCGTGTCGAATGGCACCAGGAGCGACACCAGGCGCAGGCCCTGAAGGTCGTCCAGGAGGAGGCTGCGGCCCTGAAGGAGAAAGCCGACGTGTTCGCCCGGCAGGTCGGGGAGAAGGCGGCCCACCTCCGCGCCGACGCGGCGCGAAGGGCCGATGCCGCTAAGGCGGCAATCGTCGCCGCCCAGGCGGCGGAGAGAAGGGCCAAGGAACGTGAGGAAACGGCCCGTAGAGCGATGGCGGAGGCTGAGCGTGCCACAAGTGCGGCTCGTCGTCTGACTGGCCTTGGTGGCGCTCTCCGGGGGCTCTGGGACGGTCTTCGACGATCGAGGGTCGCAGCGCGTATCGTGGAGGAGCTTCGCCCAACCGTGGAACGGTGGCAGCAGGCGGAGGCAGCAGCAGCAGCGCGGGCCGCTGTGGAATCCGATCGGAGGCAGCAGGCGGAAAAACGGGCCTCGGCGTTGTCGGCCTCGGCTGCCGAACTCGGGGCGCAGCGCGACGAGCTGCGCGCCCGCCTGTCGCGCTACGAACCTGCCGCCGTTGCGCCGGTCCCTCCTCGGCCGCAACCTTGATGTTGGTCCAGATGGAGGGAGCCATGACAGAGGAACGGGAGAGGCGGCGAAACTGCGCGGATCGTGCACGGGCGGCGTTGATGACGCGGAAGATTCACCGGAGGCGGCGGCTCGATCCGGCGATGTCGGTCGCGATCCAGTTGATGGCGGTCGCCTCCTTCCTGGTGAACTTGTTCCCGGCTGCTGCCGCTGCGGATCCGCTTCCGGAGCCTCCTCGGCCGGAGCCTGTTCGGGAACCTCGGCAGGAGCCGGAACCTCGATCATACAAGAGCGCGCCGTCCTGGCCGAAGATCATGTCGGACCTGGCCCGGCCGGTGGCTCGGTCGATGGCGACGGCGGAGCTCTATGCTCGCCTGCCTGTCGAGGTGCGACCGTGGCTCGATGAGGTCGTGAAGGCAGAAGATTGGGCGGTGCTCCGGCCGTATGCGCGATCCGGGGCAACCGACGATACGGCGGCTGCGGGCGTGCTGGCGGCTTTCCGGAGATGGAAGGCCGATAAGGCGGCGGAGGCCAAGGAGGCGCTGGAAGCGACTGCCGAAGGTGGCAAGGCCGGAGCTGGGGCGAAACCGGGCGGGGATGATGACGACAAGGGAGTGAAGCCATGAAGATCGTCGTCGGCGCCTAGAATGCGAAAACGGGGCTTTTCAGCCCCGCCGTCAACATTCTAACGCGTCTGGAAGGCCGTGGAGTGCATTCCGGACGGTTGGCTGGTGTCTATACCCGCCCGATTTTGAGAGTGCTACGAGCGATAGAGCATGGCGAGAAAGTGCGCGTTGTGAACGTCAACGATCTCGAATTTCGCCCTCCGGACTTGAGTGTCTGCCTCCTTCAGTAGCTCGCGGGCTGCTGGTGCCTCTGGCGGGAACGTTGCCAAAAGCGCCACGATCATCTCTGAGATGTGGTTGAGCTTGTCGACAGCATCCTGAGCCTTGTCTGTGGGGATTTTCATAGCGGTGACGTTCATGGTCGATCCTTTCAGGCGACGGCCTCTAGTCGAGGTCTCGGCTGGAGCCAGTGCCGGGCCGCTGCTTCGGCCGCTGCTCGCGCGGTTTCGGGTGAATATTCGATGCCCATGGCGACGGGCCGTAATTCATGGTCGCCGGCTCCGGCCTGCGTGTCTACCGTCCATGCCCATCTGCCCCACGGACACGCCGGAAGAGGTGCGGCGTAGAGCGACAGCCATCTGCCATCGGCTGCCGTCGCCTCTGTCTCGATGGCCTCGACGCCGTCCCACGGCTGGATTTCGATGCTGGTCATTTTTGTGTCTCCCTGTGTTGTGACGGGGAGATTGGAATCATGCAAATCCGGTTTCGTCAACTGCGGTAAGTGTATGAAATTACAACAGGATTTGACATCGAATCCTTGCCGGAATGTCGTCGCAAGGATTCAATCCTTTCGCCGATCGCGGCGGCAAGGATTCAGGGGTAGGACAACGTTAACCATGGTGAAAGATGACCGTGGTACTGTCCCCCGGATCGACCGGAGGACAGTCCTATGGACACCAAAAGCATGACGTACAAGGAACTGGCGGAAGTCTGGGGTTGCAAGCTTGACTCCGCTCGGAAGACTGTGCGGCGCAAGGGGTGGCACCGCGTCGATGGGAACGATGGACAAGTTAGGATCCTTGTCCCGTTCGATGCGTTGCCTAGCCCCTCGGACAGTCCCCCGGACAGTCCGGAGGTCAGTCCCCCGGATGGTCCCACCCTCGCAGATGTCGCCCGGCTCGAAGAGCGCATCGAGGGCCTTAAAGCGCTCGGTCTCGCGGAGAAGAGACGGGCTGATGCTGCTGAGGCCGATCGAGACGCGTGGAAGGCACTGGCCGAACGTCCGCTGCTTCGCCGCTTGTTTGGCTAGGTCGGAAGCGGTCGAACACCCGCAAGCCGTCACGGCGTACTAGCGCCGCCAGCTCCTCGGCCGCGCCGGGAAGACGCGATTTCCTGACAAGGTGCCGCTGGCCGCTCCGGTCGCGGACATAGACGGCGGCGAGGTACCAGAGGCGGCCGCCCTGCGCGTCATCGCTCCGCTGCTCTTCGACCAAGATGTCGAATGTCAGGCCCCGGAAAATCGTCGTCTTCGTCTTCATTGCTATCTCCTTGAAATGTAAGGATTTATAGCATTTTCAGTGGGTCGAGCCCAGGACGGAGCTCAAAGAGGACCAACAAAGGACCAACGCGGGTAACCGTCGCGTGAGGGCGGTCAATGGGAATCTGCGGGAGTGGTGCGGGCGCAGGGAGCGTAGCGACTGAGCCACGGTCCCGCTGATTGCCGTTGACGGGCCGATGCGACCCATATCCTACCGCCCCGGTGATGGACCCGAAGGGCTGAAAGCCCGCAGAGCCCATCACCGGACTAGGCTCCCGCCAATGAGGGCTGGGGTAGCAAGCGAAGCGCGCGAGGGCGGAGCCCTTAGCTCTTTAAACAGGAGCTTCGCCGGGCTTCGTGCTCAAGTTGAAAGCCCAGTAGAATCAAGAAATTCGCCGGGACGATTTTTCAGTGGGATAAGCGTCGAAAAAGCCGTGGAAAGCCTGCATTTACAGGGGTTTTGGTGTAGAACGGACCGCGATCGCTAGCTTTAGTAACCCACGGCCTTGAGGTAGACCACTGAAAGTCGAGCAACTTGATGCACTTGCCTTCTACCTCGATGGAGCGGTCCTCTTTGAGGATCTGACGAGGTATGACTGGCGCAGGCAGACCGATGTAGTCCAGGAACTGTTCGTCGCCGCGATGCTGTTCTGTGACCTCGGGAAACGTGCCGTCTTTGTGGACGGGCATATCAGTCAGAAGCTCAAGGCCGAAGCAATCGCGTCCGGTGATCCGAAGGGGTTCTTTAACCGCCGTTGCCATGTCTATGGCCTCTCGGGTCGTCGGATGATCGTCTACGATACCGTGACTACGAACGAGATGGGTGGTCGCGGATCAAGCGCTGCCCGGCTCCATTTCCATGCGCTCATGGAGAAGCCGGAAGGCATGAAGGACGAGGATTTTTTCGGGCTTCTGGAAACGGTGTTCGGTCGGGCGAGCGTCATGGGGCAGAGGCAGTTCCACAAGACACTGCCGAACTGGAAGAACCATTTCACCTTCGGTGGTGTGCAGGTCCATGGGCCGCTTGGCAAGCTCATGTATGCGATCAAGCATTCTGGCTCTGCGTACATGTCCCTAGGACTGAACGAGGGTGGAAAACGAAGCCGGAAGGCTCCGGCATCTCGTCGAGCTTGTAACCGGGATGCCCAGCGGTTGGCGAAGTCGAACCCCAGCCACTTCAATCGTGCTGTCGTCTTCTTCGATCGGGTGTCGAAACAATCCGGGGAGGCTGCATTCAATGCGTGGGTAGCAGCCGAGAAGGCCAAGCGTGCGCTCGTCAGGAAGTCCCCTGCAGAGATGCTTCCTGTGCTGGCAGTAGCTGTCTGAGGGCAACAAAAAACCCCGCCAGAAGCAGGGTTTTCAGTGGTCTTGCAATGGTCCCGGAAGACAGTCAACGCGTCTCCTTGTTCAGGATTGCCGGTCCTTGCGTCGGCGGCAAGAGGGGCGGCGAATTTCGTCGGC
>NZ_CP157972.1 GCF_040215725.1 Rhizobium sp. ZPR4 | reverse complement strand
TCCACGGTTCGAATAAAGTGGAAGCGTGTCGCTAATCGCTATTGCCGCGCCAGTTTGAGGTTGGCTTCAAATGCGCGCTCCATTCTTGCTTGTACCGTCGGCATAAGTGAAGTCTCATTGCCGTTGGAAACATGGCCGTGCCCCGCCATCAGATCCAGCAACAGAACACTCGTATAAAGGCGAAAAAGCGGACTATTGGCATGGCCAGCATGCCGGAACCACGAAGAGATATAGCTTCTAGGGCCACCATAAGCCTGCAACGCGGCCAAAGTTAAAGCGGCTGGATAGCGTGGATCGCCAAAGCAGAGATCATCTACGTCGACAATACCGGTAAACATCCCTTCGGATGTCACAATTACGTTCTTTGTTGTGGTGTCGTGCAGGAAGGGCGTCGCTTCAATCTTATCAAGCTCACCGCGTCTGGCATTGACCTCGTGTTCAACGGCATCAACCATTTCGACATCAAAGAGCCCAGCGGATCCGATCCGCTCTCGCGAACGAGCAAGATTGGCAAACAATACCTGCGACCATGCGCTAAACGGCGCTTGCTCGGGTCGTGCTGCGTAGCCGTACCTTCCTGCGGAAGCGGTTTTTGCGGTGACCGCCTGGGCGTGGGCGACCCTCCAAGCAATCCCATCCAACATCTCTTCGGTGAGCCCAGAGATGACCGAGCCCAGATCTGTACCGGGAAAACGCTCCAACAGAAGCCACGGAAATTCTGCGTCGACGTCTTGGCTCAGAATTGCTGGAAGTGGCACCCCTCTCGGTCGCAGCAGCTCGGAAAGATAAATCGCTCCGGTCATCTCGGCCCGAGCAGACGGATCACCGATGCGCGCGACAGCGGAGGATCCATCTGCAAACTTGAGATCGAAAACAAAATGCCTTGAACCCGTCGTGAACCGCTGAACGGTGACCGGCACTTTGCCGATGGCCGTTGATGCGATTGTCGAGGCAAGGCTGGCATCCGGTACTTGTCGCAATGGCTCCCCTCTCCGTCGGCCAGCAGTTTATTTGGAAAGTCGCGAAATTCGACGCTTTGCGTTCGATTGGCCGCTATCTCGATCCCGGAAGCGACGTAGAGCGCTAGGGTGATAGACCAAAAGTCAACTGATAGCCCAGATCGTCTGGAATAGATGCGCATTTCCGAAAGGGCATACTGTCGTGCGTTCGATGCCGCAGGCGGAGGGAGCTTTCACGAGACCTTGGGCTTAAGTCTATACTCTGTCCGGACTTTCGTCCGTGTTCACGGGCAGCGCTCACGGGCATACTACCTCTAAGGCGTGGATCAATGCCTGACATCTTTATACAGTTGTGAATGGAAAGACATGAAAACAATCGTAATCGCGGCGCTTGCGCTCGCAACGAGTTTGGCGGCATCGCCGGCATTCTCTCAGGTCTACTTTGAATACGGAGTTGGGCCTCGATACGACTACGGTCCACCGCCACGCTATTATCGCGAACCGCCGGCTTATGCATATGACGGGTACTATGACGGCCCGCGTTATCGATATCATCGCCGGTGCTGGACAGAGAGGCGCTACGCGTATCGCCATCACCATCGAGTGGTAGTGCGCGAGACCGTTTGCGAGTAGTTGGTGCGAATGAACATGGTTCTTGGTTCGCCCGTGCCCCGCGCTAGCAGTAATCGGTAGCATTCCCAAAGTTACCATACAATGATAGATTGAAGCTGCGCAAGTTATTGAACTCCAGTTCACACCCGACTCGCGCAGCAGTGCTACGTAGCCGCCCTGCCTGGCCCCACCAGGCAGGGCAACTCAACTCAGATCACTGTGACCCTTAAGTCTGCAATTCCGGACCATGCCGGAGACGAGCTTGTCCTTGAACTTTGAGACACCGCCGGTACCAAGGTGCAATTCAGCTTCAGAAAGTGTCCCCCAATGCCAGGAATTACAAAAGGTTATCGTGAGGATCGGCGTCAAAACCGTATGCCGATTTACAACCTACCCGAGCCGTGAATATCGTTTCTACATCATCGGTAGCCGGCGCTCTGTCAGCGGCACGATCAAGCGAAAGACAGATTGAACACGCCCGTTTTGGTACGATCAACCCGGCTGGCAGAAATAGCCTAAGTTATCCGGCGCCCATACTCATTCGGATCCAGGCTCACTATCAAACCCTGACATTCCGCTCTAAGGCCCTTTAATACTGCTCGGTTGTGCACCGCCGTCTTCCGCAAAAGGCGGAGCGCGGCCCGATCATCCAACGCCGATGTATCTTTGCCTAGATGCTCAACCAGTAGCTCGCAACGAAGGTGTAATTCAGCACCAGAAAATGACCCGCTAATGTCAGGAATTACAAAGAGTTATCGTGAGGATCGGCGTCGAACCCCTATGCCGATTTACAGCTGGCATTTCTGCTTCGAGACAAGCCGTCAGAACGCTTCTCTCGCTATAACAGCGGACATGCTCCCATTGAGTGCACCGCGGCAGGCCTTTACTGCGCGCTCGTGGCGTCCGCCGTGCCGCAAGGGCCATTCATTCTCCAAAAAGTTTAGGGCATCATAGACCCCTTTAAAAGTGCGCTCCAACCCGCATTGGAGCCGGACTGTCACTGGACGGGCCCACGAAATATCGTTGAGTGGCATCTCGTTCCTCCTTTCCATACCAGCACCTCTCTTCATAGCAATATTGTAAAGAGGGTTGGCAGTTTAAGAGGTTGCCTCATGCCACCAGCCCCTTGGTCAACTCGAGGGCCTGCCGTTCGAACAGCCTGCGATAAATGCCGTTATTGAGGCGAATGAGCGCTTGATGGTCACCCTCTTCCGCGATCCTTCCCTTGTCGAAGACCAATAGACGATCCAGAGCCTGCACCGTCGAAAGTCGGTGCGCGATCACCAGCGTCGTGCGACCTTCCATGAGGCGATCCATCGCCTGCTGGATCTGCACCTCGCTCTCGCTGTCAAGACTTGAGGTCGCCTCGTCCAGAATGAGAATGGGCGCATCAGCCAGAAAGGCCCGGGCGATGGCGACGCGCTGACGCTCGCCGCCGGACAACTTGACGCCGCGCTCACCCACCATCGTCTCATAGCCCTTCGGTAGCTCCGCGATAAACCGATGCGCACTGGCCTGTTTCGCTGCAGTCTCGATCTCGCGCCGTGACGCGTTCGGCCGGCCATAGGCGATATTTTCGGCGAGCGTACGATGAAACAGGATCGGCTCCTGTTGCACGATAGCAATCTGGCTGCGCAGGCTAGACTGCGTGACATCGGCGATATTCTGTTCGTCAATTCGGACCGACCCAGACTTCACGTCATGGAGGCGCTGGATGAGCTTGACGAAGGTCGTCTTGCCCGAGCCGGAATGGCCGACCAGTCCGACCCGCTCGCCCGGTTTAATGTCAACCGAGAAATCGTCATAAAGCGGAGTAGGATGGGCACCATATTGAAACGTAACGCGATCGAACACGATTTCGCCTCTGCCGATCGTGATTGCCTTCGCGTTTGGCTTATCCTCAATACCCAGCGGCGTTTTGTCGAGCAGGACAAGTTCTTCCATATCATTGACGGCACGCTGCAGGTTCCGAATGTCCTGTCCAACCGAGCGCAGATAACCCTGCAGGACGAAGAACATCGCCAAGACGAATGTGATGTCGCCCGGCGTCGCCAGCCCCTGCCGCCACATGATAAGGCCGGTGCCAAGAATACCGGCCTGCATGGAGACCATCATGAAGCCCTGGACTGTGCCGTTCAGTGTCCCGCGCTTCCACGTCCGCCGTGTTCGACTGTCCCATTTGGCCAGCACATGGCGCAAACGTTCCTCTTCGCGGTTTTCGGCGCCGAAAGCCTTCACGACCGAGTTGCAGCTGATGGCATCCGCTAGCGCGCCACCCAGCTTGGTATCCCATGCGTTAGCGAGCTTTGCCGCGGGCGACACGTATCCCATCGAAAGCAAGACCGTCACGCCGATATAGATCAGCGATCCTGCAGCGACGATGAGGCCCATGATCGGCCAATAAGTGCCGAGTACGATGCTGGCGCCCACCAGCATGACGATCGAGGGCAGCAAAGCTATCAGCAGCAGGTCGTTGAGCGCGTCAAGCGCCCACATGCCACGAGTGATCTTGCGGACGGTCGAGCCGGCGAAACTATTGGCATGCCAATCGGTCGAGAAGCGCTGCACCTTGTGGAAGCCGTTATTGACCACGTCCGCCATGATGCGCAGCGTCAGACGGATGATCCCGTCGAAGATAAACCAGCGCAGTGTAACACTGGTCAAGCCAAGGGCGACGACGACAACGAAGGCGTGGATGGCGTCAGTGGCCGCACTGCCGCTGGCAATCGCATCGACGATCTGACCGGAAAACACCGGCACCAGAACTTCGGCAAGGGTGCTGGCAATTACCAGCAGGATGATGATGCCCACCAGGGTGGGACGATGGCTCCACTGACGAAAAACAAAGCCGAGCACATTGCGATAAGCATCGGCACGGAAGTCGAGCTTCTTGCGAGTCATGTTAACCTGTCCGACCCCGTGTTTCGGCAGCCGGCCCCAAAATCGAGAGTTAATAGACGCGGCCGGAGCGTGAGACGAGCTAACCCCGGCAGATTGATTGAGTTGTGAAGGAAACGAAAAACCGCATGGCGTCGTGCCCGGTGGCGGGAGACGACCGGAAATGACCTAGTGTCGGGTCATTCCGGACGGAGGTGTTTCGATGAATGCTGGTGTCATGCAACGCCTCCTTTGATTGATTTGCAGCGGTGAAATTTTTGTATCGGACTAATTCGACTTTGCCAACTCGCTTTTTCAACTTTGCAGAGTATGATGCGCAAATACAACACTATTTCGGCGTATCACGCGACCGTGCCAACCTTGATTTAGACTGGCGGATTAGATGATTGGACCTAGGTGGCTTGGCAACAGTGAATTGTGGGGTAGGCCGACAGCGGTAAGTTCGGGAATGAAGCAGATTTGCGGCGGTTACTGAAAATTCCGAGACTTCACCTTCAACCTATCAATATGCAAATCCGGCACATAAATCTCGCGCACCTTCATGACAGCCCGCTCCCGCGGATCCGGGCTGCCAGGCGTCCCATGCGCGAACTCATCACCGCGCCCGGTCGGTAGCCGGAAGGTCTCATCACGATCGGCAAGGCCTGAGAGATCGGATGTCAGATCGAAGAGCTGCTGGGCAACGAGATGCACGACGTCGCCTTCCCGCTGAATGCGGCCATTGATCGCCATCATGCTAGATCCGAGCACAACGCGCCGGCGTCGCTCGAATAAAGTCGGCCAGACGACGACATTGGCGGGGCCTGTTTCATCCTCGACGGTCAGGAACATGACGCCCTTGGCGGAACCTGGCTTTTGACGCACGAGCACGAGACCTGCCGTCATCAGCCAGCGACCGTCACGGGCGGACATCGCCTCCTCACAGGTCACGATGTCGCGGGCGGTCAGATCCTGGCGCAGGAAGGCAAGCGGATGCTGGCGTAGCGTCAGCCCGGTGTGGCTATAGTCCTGAATGACATTGTGCCCCTCGGTCATCTGGCGAAGACTGACGGAGGGCTCCCGCTGTTCGGCGATCGTCTTTCGCTCGCGCTGGGCTGCCGCGGCAAAGAGCGGCAATGGCTCGTCGCGCAGAGCCTTAATCGCCCAGAGCGCATCACGGCGCTGCAGATTGAGCGACGGCAGAAACGCGTCCGCCTCGGCAAGCTCGACCAGGGATGCGGCCGGCACGCCCGATCGCCGCCAGAGATTATCGACGCTCTCGAATGGCTGGTCGGCGCGGGCAGCGATGATGCGGGCGGCATCGATCTGCGCGAGACCATGGACCATGCGCATGCCAAGACGAACGGCATGGCGGTCGCCGCCCTCGACCAGCTCCAGCGTGCAGTCCCAGCGTGAGCGATTGATGCAGACCGGCCGGACCTCGACGCCATGCTTGCGGGCGTCGCCGACGATCTGGGCCGGTGCATAAAAGCCCATGGGCTGCGAGTTCAGAAGGGCCGCGCAGAAGGCGTCGGGATAGTGGCGTTTCACGTAAGCTGAGGCATAGGCGATGAGCGCGAAGCTGGCGGCATGGCTTTCGGGAAAACCATAGGAGCCAAAACCTTCGAGCTGCGAGAAGGTCTTTTCGGCGAAGTCCGGTGAATAGCCATTCCGGACCATGCCGGAGACGAGCTTGGCCTTGAACTTCGAGACACCGCCGGTGAACTTGAAGGTCGCCATCGATTTGCGAAGCTGATCGGCTTCGCCGCCGGTAAATCCGGCGCAGACCATCGCCACTTTCATGGCACTTTCCTGGAAGAGCGGCACACCCAGCGTCTTGCCGAGAACGGCCTCCAGTTCCGGTGTGGGATACTCGACCTTTTCCTTGCCCTCGCGCCGGCGCAGATAAGGATGCACCATGTCGCCCTGGATCGGGCCGGGGCGAACGATCGCCACCTGGATGACGAGATCGTAGAAGGTCCGTGGCTTCATGCGTGGGAGCATGGACATCTGCGCCCGGCTTTCGATCTGGAAGGTGCCGAGCGTATCGGCCTTGCGGATCATCGCATAGGTCGCCGGATCCTCCTGGGGGATTTGAGCCAGATCGAGATCCAGATGCTTGTGGTTCTGGATCAAGGCAAAAGCCTTCGACATGCAGGTGAGCATGCCGAGCGCCAGCACATCGACCTTCATGAACTTCAGCGCCTCGACATCGTCCTTGTCCCATTCGATCACCTGCCGGTCAGCCATCGTCGCGGGCTCGATCGGCACGAGATCATCAAGCCGGTCATGGGTCAGCACGAAACCGCCGGGATGCTGGCCGAGATGGCGCGGCACACCCATCAGCTGCTGTGCCAGTTTTAGGGTCAGAGCCAGCCTGCGATCGTCGGGATTGAGGTTCAACTCGCGCAGGCTACGTTCAGTCACCAACTCCTCAGACCAAGACCACATGCCCGATGACAGCGACTTGATCACATCCTCCGGGAGGCCAAGCGCCTTGCCGACATCGCGGATCGCGCCCTTGGCGCGGTAGCGCGTCACGGTCGCACAGAGCGCCGCCTTGTCATGGCCGTAGATCCTGTAGATCCATTGGATCACCTCCTCGCGCCGCTCGTGCTCGAAATCGACGTCGATGTCGGGCGGCTCGTCGCGCTCCTGGGAAACGAAGCGTTCGAAGAGCAGATTGTTGGTCTCGGGATCGATGGAGGTAATGCCGAGGATGTAGCAGACGGCGGAGTTGGCGGCCGATCCCCGCCCCTGGCATAGGATGCCCTGGCTGCGGGCATAACGGACGATCGAGAACACCGTCAGGAAATAGGGCGCGTAGTTCATGGTGCGGATGAGGTCGAGCTCATGCCGGACCACTTTTAGCACAGACGGCGGCAAGCCCTCGGGATAGCGGTTCGGAATGCACTTCCAGACATAATGCTCGAGAGACTCTTGGGCATTCTTGCCGGGAACGATCGCCTCCTCCGGATATTGGTAGGTGAGCTCCTCGAGTGAGAATCTGCAGCGCTCGACGATCTCGAGCGTGCGTGCGAGTGCTTCAGGATAGCGCGGAAAGAGCCGCGCCATTTCTTGCGGCGGCTTCAGATAGCGGTCGGCATGCCGTTCGCGCTCGAAGCCGATATCATCGATCGTGGAGGTGTTGCGAATGCAGGTGACGATATCCTGCAGCTGCCGGCGTGACGGTTCGTGGAAAAGGACGTCATTGGTGACGACCGTCTTCACCTTGAAGCGCGCCGCGAGATTGGAGAGCTCATGCAGCCGCAGTTGATCATTGGGCCGTCGGCGCAGGCAGAGCGACAGATAGGCACGATCGCCGAAGATCTCGGAAATCTTCCGAAGCTGAAGGGCACAGGTCTCGTCGGCAAGATCGGGGACAAGGATGCCGATCAGACCCTCGGCATAAAGAGCGACGTCGTCGAAATGCAGGATGCAGTTGCCCTTGCCGCCCCTGCCCTTGCCCAGCGTCAGGAGCCGGGTCAGCCGCGAATAGGACGCACGGTCCGTGGGATAGGCGAGCATGGACATGCCGTCGGCGAGATCGAGACGGCAGCCGACGACGAGGCGCAGGCCGGTGGCCCGTGAGGCTTCCAGCGCCCTGACAATGCCGGCGAGCGAATTGCGGTCGGCAATGCCAAGCGCCGTGATGCCAAGCTCTTTTGCCGTCCTGAACAGCTCGTCGGGTGATGAGGCGCCACGCAGAAAGGAAAAATGGGTGGTGACCTGCAGCTCGGCGTAGCTCATGCGAAGATCCCATGCAGGAACCAGCGATGCGAGCCGGTGGCGGCATCGACACCGTCGCCGGACCGGAAGATCCAGAGGCGCTCCCCGCTCTCATCCTCGATCACGAAATAATCCCGAACCGCATCGAATTCCGAGCTTCTCGTCCACCACTCCCCGAAGATGCGCTCCGGGCCGTCGGCGCGTTTGATCCGCCGGCGCTTGCCGCGCCAGGTGACGGAGACGGGTGGATGATCCGGCAGCAGCGCGATGACCTCGATCGGTTCCGGCCGCGCCATGAACCGCACCGGACGTGGCCAGTGGTGTATCCAAGTTTCCGCGACGTCCTCGGCTGCCGCCGAGATCCGCCGGACACTGCGTTCGGGGACATCGGAGGCGACCGGCGCTATGCGATAGACACGCTGTCCGCGATTACCGAAGGTATCGATCAGTGGCGTGATGTCCTGATCTTTCTCATCGACCAGCGACGACCGCTGCGCCTCACCAAGCGGTTCGGTCATGACGGCGATGAGCGTCAGCTTCTCGATGCCAAAGCCGGGCTCGATCTTTTCCGTTCGATCCCGGAACAGTTTGGTGAGCCAGGCGATATCGCGGGCCGGTTTGGCGGTGCCGGCGCGGATCGCCTGCCTGCTGCCGTCGACCTTCTCGACGATCAGGTCGGTGCGGCGGACGCCGAGCCCCTTGCGCTGTAGTTCGGTGACCAGCCTCACGATCAGGCGTCCGACATATTTGTCGATCGTCTCTGGGGCGCCGATGGGTTCGGCGAAGGCACGGCTGACTTCGATCCATTCCGGCGCCCGGATGGGATCGATCGGCTCGGCTATCCGGCCGAACATCTGGTCGAGCCGCCTTCCGATCTCCGGGCCGAAACGCAGCGTCAGCGGCGCCCCCGGCGTAACCGATAACTCACCGATGGTTTTGAAGCCGAGGGTTCGAAGACTGGCGACGATCTCCGGCGATAGCCGCAGATGCGAGAGCGGCAGCCGTTCGACGGCGCGGGCGGTCTCTCCATGCGGGATGATGACGGTCTCGCGACGGGTGGCCCGGGCACAGGCATGAGCCGCTCCCCAAGTATCGGCGATCGCCGCATGGACGGTCAGCCCCCTCGCCCGGAAGCGATTGGCGATCCCGGTCAACATCGGAAGTTCGCCGCCCTGCAGGTGATCGGCGCCTTCCGTATCCATGACGATGCCATCCGTGCCGTCGACGGCGACAATCGGGGAATATTGCGAGAGGGACCAGAGCGCGATCCGTTCGAGCGCTTGCGCATCGGCTGTCGGATCCGCATCGACGAATCGCAGACCCTGCACCATCGCCTGTGCCTTGGCGGCCGGCATGCCCAAACGGATACCCGCTTCCCTAGCCTTTGCATCGGCCGCGGATATAAAGCGCTTGGAACCACTCCTTGCGATCAGCACCAGCGGCCTCTCAGACGATAATTCTGCTCTCTGATCCATGCGCCTGATCCGCTCGATCGGCAGGTCCGGCAGATAGATGGATACGACCCGTGGCATCGCACGCTCCCACGATAAACTCAGCGCACTCACCCGCCTTCACTCTCATCAGTTCCAGCAGCCATCGCGGCCGCCCGACGCCTGGAACCGGTAATTCCTGCGATGGCAGGACGCTCACCCGCCACCGCGTCGTCGACGCCGTCGGCTGCCCGAAATCCGAGGCCTCCCCCTGCCGGCGCCAGCGCCGGACCACCAGACCCATGGTGCCGGTCTTTTCCGCCGCCAGCTGCAGGCGGCGCGAGGCCACCATCGGCAATCGGACGATCTCGCCGACGACGGCGCCAAGGCCGCCAAAGGCCAGGGCCTCTTCCATTGAGGCGAGAACATCTTCCTCGCGGTCGGCTTCGACAAAGATGACGCGACCCGGTTGCAGGCCGGCCTGCGCCAGCGCCGGAAAGAACAGGTCCGGCCGTGTCAGGCACCAGACGATCTTGCCCCTGGTCCGCGCCGCGATGCCGGCGGCAAAGAGGGCAGCGGCTGCTCCATCGACGACCCCAGCTCCGCCACCAGCAAATTCGTGCACCGCGCTATAGGCAAGCCCACCACCCGGCAATACGGCATCGATCTCAGCCACACCGAAGGCGAGGCAGCCGCTCTTCCTGCCCGCGTTTCCTTCCAGTAACGCAATGCGATCCTTCAGATCGGAGATCACCCGATTATGGGCAGCGGTTATCATTCACGGGTCCCTGCGAGGTCGCGTTAGCATCGACGTCCTGTCGGTCAAGTGTATTTGTTCACTAAATGTTCCAACTCGATTCGCGAGTCAAGCAACCCGAAATAGGAATATTATCCCTCTATTTTAGTGGACTTTAAGATTCGCGTTGGGAATCATGGACATGACTTCGAGCGGGCGATGATGAAGCTTTCGGAAAATTTTAGGCAACCAGTCCATCGACGCCCGCCGATTGGCGTTCCAGCGTTTCGTCGGCTACCATGTCTTCAGCTTCAAGGGAGATGGAGCGCCGATGTGCAATCTTTACCGCATGGAAGACAAGAACTGGGTGAACAAGTGGGCTCAGGACGCCGAGAGCCTGATCAACCTGATGCCGGCCTATCAGATGAACCCGGATCAGATGGGGCCGATCGTCCGAAACACCGCGGACGGCAAGAAGCAGCTTGTCCATGCCCGTTGGGGGCTGCCCTCCCCGCCATTCGTGCTCGTCAAAGCCGCCGAGGCCAAGGCCGAAAAACTCCGAGCAAAGGGCAAGGAGGTGGATTTCGAGGAGCTATTGCGCCAGCAGGTCGATCGCGGTGTCACCAATATCCGCAATCTCAAACTCGCCCATTGGAGACGCTGGTTCGGTGTCGAGAACCGCTGTCTGGTCCCTGTCACCAGCTTCGCCGAGCCGGATCCGGCAAGCCAGCAGGACGGCGGTAATGTTCCGAACGCCTGGTTCGCGCGCAACGAAGATAAGCCGTTGATGTTCTTTGCAGGCATCCATGTTCCGCAATGGACATCGGTGCGCAAGGTCAAGGACGGGGAAACGACCGATGATCTCTATGGGTTTCTGACGACGGATCCGAACGACCTGGTCAAACCCATTCACGACAAGGCTATGCCGGTGCTGTTGCTGACCAAGGAAGAGACCGACGTCTGGATGACGGCGCCATGGGAGGAGGCCAAGGATCTTGCCCGGCCATTGCCGGATGATGCGTTGATCGTCACGGCCCGCGAGCCCTATGGATCGACGATCGTCACCAATGAAGGTGAGCTGGTCGATCCATCAGGCTTGCTTTAGCCAGTGGACCGCCGGCGCTTCAATGCAGCGACGCCTGTTCGGACAGGAGGAGTTCGTGCACCGCCGCATCCACGATCTCCTTCAGCCGGCGCCAACCGTAGAGATTCCGTTCGCTCACTCGCTCCTGGACCGCCACCAGCATCCAGCCGGCCGCGGCTGCGTCATCCGCGTTCTTATGGACGTTAAAGTGCATCAAACATGCCTCGATCCGTGGGCGAGCTGATCCGCGGTCGCGATCGATCGTCGCGACAAGTGCCCGTGCCTCCTGGTAGGCTTTTGCTATGCGCCGCTTACTTTGCACTCCACTTTCGACGATTGTTCTGACGGAATAGAGCAAGGCCATCAGCATGTCGGCCGTTTCGTCGGGCACCACCGTCATATACCTCCTGCGACCTCACTTGCTTGGCGATCTCTCCGAGCAAGGAAAACCCGATCCGGTTCCGAACCCACGCCGCTCCGAGACATCGAACATCGGGAAATGCAGCGCGAGCGTTACCCCACTTCCCGGGAATAAATCTACCACCTGCAGTTTGTTCAATATCGCCTTTCATAGTTCTATAATACGTGGTTTTATGAACTGTCAAATGTTGTGTTTCCGCCATGGATGCACGGCAGCGAGTGGCACTGAACCTCAGGCGAATACGGGTTATGCGGGGGATCTCGCAGGACAACCTCGCCCTTGAGGCCAACGTCGAGCGCGCCTATGTCGGCTATCTTGAGCGCGGCAATAAGAACCCCACGGTTACGACGCTTGAGAAGATTGCCGAAGCGCTGGCTTGCGATATTTCGGAGTTCTTCGTTCCGGTGGCCGAAGAGACTGCGGAAATTAAGCCGCTTAAGAGTGGCCGAAAATCCACCCGCAACAAATGACCAATCCCATACTTAAATGTTGAGGGGAAGCAGTTTTGGGCAAATCTAACAAACGCGGCTCTTCAACCAACTCGAATCGTGAGGGCCAAAGGTGAGCTGGTTAAATCCTGATAAGAATGTGGTCGCGTCGCCGGTATGAAAGCATAGCCGGAGGTTTTTCGAGGTGCGGTCCGTCGGACATCCACATGGATAGCACGTTGACCTTCACCTTGTGCGGACTGAATGAGTACCGTTCAACCTTCTGACCTTTTTGGGTGCCAGAATAACTACAATTCGGCAACTGGCGTTTCTGCCAGACCTGTGGTCACAGCGCGGTCGTCATGAGCGGACTTTGCCCAATACGACTTTCAATAGCGATTTGCGGATGTGATCTGCATTCGCTGCGAGGTCAACGGTGACAAATCGAAGGCGGTGGCCCTGTATCGTAACCGCCTCGTCCACCAGACACTCGACGGAAGGGTGGAGTAATATACCTTCGGCAGCGTCGGCGCAGCCGTCTCCAAGACCAGCTTGAGACCGGAGATAGGCGTACATTTGATACAGATGCCCGCTCTTCAGTCCCTCACCACCGTACTGGCGTCTGGTGAGAATACCTGTGAATTTCGTGTCCAGCACAATTCGACGTTCGCCCCCTTTCTGCAGCACGACATCCGCGCGCATCGCAGGAAGAATGGCAGCCAATCCGGCAGTCGGCTCGTCCAGGTCCCAGTGAAACAACGCTTGGCCTTTGACTGCCCAGCCATCCCGTCCGTCGACTTCGTGGCGGTAAAATCCCGCGACTGCCTGCTCGAATATTCGTCTGAGGAGGTGCTCGTCGCGATCCAGCCCGTGAAGGTGGGCGCTCCCGGCAGCTTCCGCGGGCAGCACGAGATCGAGCGCCAGTTCGGCAACTCGCACCATCACGATGTCGTCGCGATCGTTGCGGGCTATCGTGTCACGTGACATCTCCGCCCGCGTAGGACGTTTCGGTGATACTCCGGCATCGAGAAGTGTTCTTGCAAGGCCTGCGCACTTGCGCTCGATCTCTGCATCCATCACCCGTGACCGCACCTGGACCAGGGCCGCGAGCACAAGGCGGTTGCGGGGAGTGTCTTGCGTCAGCTCCTCAAACGTACATGCAATTCTTCCTTGAGGGAGGAGAAGTCTCGTTTCGGTGTCCAGCCAGTCGATCCGACCGCGGACACGGTTCACTACGGCGGAGCGTGGTCGATATCCCGACGATAGGTTGCGTCGCAACCTTCGCTCTACGACATAAGCAAGAAGCCGTGCGAGGACGTCCGGAAGGTCGGCGTCGTCCTCGACATTCGCGTCGAAGGGATCGAGGAAATCCGCCAGTCCTGCCGCATAGACCAGGAGCACCCATAGATTGCGCACCGGAATTCCCGCGTGGCTTTTCCAGGTCGCGCCGCTCGCGGCCGAAGTGGTTCCTGAGGCATTCATTAGATCGCCTCAAGCCGGGCAACCTGGGCGGCGGCCTCCTTTACGTTGTCGTACCAGTACTCCTCAAGAAGCGGGGCGACCTCGGTTCTGACAGTTTCGAGATACCATGACCTCCAGGCTTGGCCATCATCGCCAGGCGACACGTGCGGTGTCATGAAGCTGTGCCCGACCTGAAATTGGCGGCCGAGCGAACGTTCAGCCTCTATAGCTCCGTTTAGGAACTTCATTTTCGCCGCAATGGTGGCAATGAGATCGGCCGGAGCGCCATGGTCGAGCATCCACCTTTCCCATGCACCGTTGAACTGAGGGGATAGCGAAATGAACGAAAACCGTCGACGTAGCGCAAGGTCAACGAGTGCCAGCGACCTGTCAGCGAGGTTCATGGTGCCGATGATGAAAAGGTTTTCCGGGACGTGGACACGTTCGTCGATTGTCCTCGGATAGGCAAGCCGCAGCGCTTCGCTCAGCGACCGCTTGCCGTCTTCTATGAGCGTCAGCATCTCGCCAAGAACCTGGGCCGGGTTTCCTCGGTTGATTTCTTCTATGACGAGTACATACGGCGTATGGGGATCGGATTTTGCCGCGTCAACGGCTTCGAGAAAGACGCCGTCGACGAGTTGAAGTCCCTTCGTGCCATCAGGCCGCCAGCCCCTGACAAAATCCTCGTACGACAGGGTCGGTTGAAACTGTACAGCTGTCAACCTTTGCGCGTCTCGCGTCCCCATGAGCGCGTAGCCAAGTCTTTTCGCCAACCACGTCTTTCCTGTCCCCGGGGGGCCTTGAAGGATGACGTTTTTCTTCCTGCGCAGAAGGTCGATCGCGGCCTGGATTTGCTCCAGTGGGAGGAAACAGCCGTCGGCGAGGATAGCCGCGGCGTCGTACCGTTCCGACCCAGATAAAAGTGCTGCGGCGGTTCCGCCTTCCTCGTCGAAGAGCTCGGAAACGTCTGACAGCTCCAACCCTGTCGACAAACTCCAGTTACCCTCAAAACCTTCAGGCAACGCCGTAGCGTAATCTTCTCCGTCGTCCGTTAGGACCAGCCCACCTGACTCCTGTACGTCAACGAGGCCGACCAAGCGCGCCCACGTGCAGATATGCGAGCCGGGTTGTGTGGACGTCCACGTCGGAACGAGCTGTCGAAGGCGTTTGGCGACGTCAGATGCCCGCAGAACGCCTGGCTCTCGGGCGATCATCAGGAGAAGGTGTCCCATTCCGAAGACCCTCCCGATGAGGGGTCCCCGCAAAACGGTCGCCGGGTTGCCGGCGCTGAGAAGCTCGTGACCACGGTCCGTCGGGCGATACGTGATGCCGTCGAGACGCAGAAGTCCCAGCCCGCCCATCGCCTGGGAGATTATGTTTCCGGCGGAACTGGTGTTGAGCTGCGTTGCCTCGCTCAGGATAACCCCGACCAGATCCTCTCGGGTGATCCCGTGTTCAGCTTCGCGGACCATCGCAAGAAGGAGCTCGACGTTGCCTTTGACGCAGGTCAGGCTTCGCCTCTGCGCGTGCGCAGGGAGTATCGAAAAGGGCGGCACCGCGTTCGCTTCTCGTTGCTCGACCTGTGTGACGACAGCGCCCTCGTCGGGCTTCCCGAAATATGTTTGCCAGAGGTACCAAGCGAAAATGGCCTGATCCACCTTCTCCTCAACTGTCTCCGGTGCCCCGAGGGCCGCACGCATGGTCGCACGGACTGTGGGATGCTGGGCTACGAAGTCACCCGGCACTCGCGCGGCCGATATTAGTCTCTGTATTCCCCAGATCCGGCTAGCATCGGCGATGCTTGTCATATCGTCGGGAAACATTGCCGCGAGCAGGCGCGTGAGCCGAGCCCTCGGGCGACGCTTCGCGTACTTTGGGTAGACGGCAGCCAGGGATTCATCATAAAGCTTCTGGAGACGTTCGCCCCTTTCCTCGACCGGTAGGTCAGCGAGCACATTGCGAGCATCGAACAGCATCCGGGCCAGCTCTTCGTCGTCATAAGCTCCGTGAACCGTTACGGAGTGGCCGGGACCGATGCTTGCGACGGCGTCGCTGTTCCAAAGCATCTCTTGGAATTCACGCGTGCGCCACTGCTCCCAGTCAGCCCCCATCACCTTTCGGACCTGTTCGCCGTAGTTGCGACGCCAATCTACCGCCCAGTCCTGGCTCCGGTATTTGTCGAATGCGGTTTCATATTGTATTTTGAGTCTTGGGCCGTCCAGGACGTTCATTGATTGACCTCCAAACCGAGAGATACTGTCGTGTTTAGGTAGAAGTGGCTCCTGAGGCAACAACCGTTTGAGGCCCTGTGATTGAAACTAAAGGTTCGTATTTCGGCGGACACCACAATAGCAGCAGCACGGCTGCTTTAGGGCTGCCATACCTTTTTTATATGGCTGAGTTCAAATCGCACATCCTCAGTTGAACGCAGATCGCAAAACGGCATCAACCGAAGCGCCAAGCGGCCATCTTCCCCTTGAAGGATATGAGCCTTCGGTCCTACTGCTTTTCTGCTGCGGGATAGTGAGCGTCAGGGGCCTGACGAGATCAGTAATCCGGACGAAGTCTGGGGCCAACCTGGATAAGATGATCGGCATTTACGTCGACGCAATATTGCTCAACGAAGAGGATGCCACTGAGCCTCGCGCATGATAGATGCCGGAGAGAGGCTTAGCCGTCTAGGCGGATGTCATCTAGGCTTCGACATTACCGTACTATGCCAATAGCTCATGCTACGTCCAAATCGACTGCGCGACGCCGAGTAAATCGCATCTGTGAACCGGTGATCCTCTCACTATGCGGGAACACTCCGCTTCATGAATCGGAAAGCGGGCTAGCAACAAAACTCGCTTAAATTGTAGATGATCCCGTTACTCGCGTTTAGCCCTCCTCTGCTACGTTGTGTCCATGACATGGGGGCGCGCTTGCTGGACGAGATCGAGATCACACTTTTCAGAAATCGAATCGACGATATTCTTCGAAACGGACAGCCAACCAGGTGGCAGCGTCAATTTCTGTACGACATGCAGCAGAAGTTCGTCCATTATGGAGTTCGGACGCGCCTTACTGAAAAGCAGCTGTCAATGCTCAGGCGGTTAACCGACCCTCCGAGCACTTCAGTCGTTCAGCTCGCCCAAAGGCGCCCGCCCTCGCCGATAGCAACCCAACGCAAGTCGCAACGGAGAAGCTACGGATACCGAAGTTTGCAGGTGAAGGCAGTCCTGTTCCTTGTCTTGCTCATGGCGGTCTTGGTAAACTCCGTCTTTTACGGCGGCATATCCTTCCTGTGGCCGTCATCAGGTTCGGAACACACGTCCATAGAGCTGACTTCGCAATTCGCGATCCAAAGCTTTTCGATCACCGATGGCGACACCATCCGCATGGACGATGGCACCCGTGTGCGGCTGGTCGGCTTTAACGCCCCGGAAGTATTCCATCCCAGATGCTCGAGAGAGGCTGTCCTTGGCAACAAGGCTACAGAACGAGTGAAGCAGTTGGTGGCGAGCGGATCGTCGACGGTGACTAAGGTTGAATGTTCCTGCAAACCCGGAACGGAAGGAACGGACAGGTGCAACTATGGCCGGAGCTGCGGCATCCTGAAGGTCGATGGAAAGGAAGTCGGCCAAACTTTGATCGCGGAGGGACTGGCCGTGTCATTCGTGTGCGGGCGGACCGGGTGTCCGTCTACTCCAAGTCCGTGGTGTGGCTGAATTCCAAGGGTGATCCCGCAAAGAGCAGCCGGCCAGTTTCTCTTGGCCTCGACGATGAACTTGGTCATCGCGTCACGGCTGAAGTACAATCCCTGTCGTTGGCCATTTTTATCTGATCGCAAACTTTGCAGTTGCAGCGGTTCTCTGCTTCAGCGAAGAGCGAATGTCGCTGTATCAGAGGACTAGAATGCTGCCACCGCTGAGGTACGCCTTCGCGCTGATATATTCGCGAAACTTGAAACTCGCGTCGATGATGACGTCTGCAATCGGTCAAAGAGGCCTTCGCCTACTGAAAATTCCTCGCCCGCACCTTCAGCCTATCAATGAGCCGATCGGGCTCATAAAGCTCCCGCGCCTTCATGACAGCCCGCCCCGTTGCACTCGTGTTTCAATAAAATCAGATAGTTATCGACGCACGAAATTTGAGAATTGGTACCTAAATTAAGAACGTCACCCGGATCTTGCCACCGCGGACTAAGACCTTCTTGCTGTTGCCCGAGGCAGGACGCCGCTGCTGCTATCTGGCCGGCCTGCGATAGCGGCTTTTTTCGGCTTTCATCCGACGCGGAGCGGCCGCAACACCATTGCACACATCGTATTGTGTGCTATCATACATCAAACGGTGTGTTGGGATGAAATGGTGCGGTGCCTTATATTGACTTCCTTGGGGAGCTTGAGCGCGCAGGTCTCAGCGTGCGCGGTTTTGCCGAGTTGATTGGCATGAACCCCAATTCGATCACGAATTATGCAAAGGGAGAGTTGCCGCAGCATATCGCGCTTGTGGCCGTGCTTGTCGCCGAAATGGCGGCGCGGGGAGTGGACTATCGCACCGCGATCGCCAAGGTTGCGCCGAAAAAGAAGCCGCGCGGCGCAACCCGTCGCGGCCATTTCGGAGGTGATCGGCAAACGAGCCTGGACTTTCGATCGTGAGCGCCTCACCGATAGACGGGTACGGCCATGACTGATTGGCTGGATCGACTTGAAGCCTTCGGCGTCGATCGGCAGACGTTATACTCGCTTGATGCCGACGCCCCTGAGCTCCTTCCCTATGCCACATTGACCAGTTCGCGAGGCGACAGCGGCTCGATCCTTGGCGTGGTCGGTGCCGTTTATGAATGGCAGGATGAGCCGCTCGTCTTCTTGGTCGATGCCGATCGGATCGATAGCAGCGAACAAATCCACCGGCTGCGGCGCCTGCTGGCAATGCGAGGGGATGCGCCATATCTTGGCGTTGTCGCACCCGGTCGGCTCGACGTCTACTCCATCGCACTCGATCGTAAGACCGTTGCACAGGCGCGCATCGCAGTCGACACGTCGACCGAAGCGGTCAAGGATTTGCTGCCGCATCTCGCCAATCGCCGACCCAATGTCCCAAGAACGAAACAGGGATGGATCTCAAACGTCGTCCTCAACCTGCTGACCGAGGCGATCAACCATCTGATCGGTCTTGAGCTTGACCATGGCGACGCGATTTCGCTGGTTGGTCGTGCACTCTTCGCTCGTTTTTTAGGGGATCGAGGTCTTCTACCTGCAGGTCTGGCAGCAACAGATGTTGCAGCGGCCATGTTCAACGACGCCCGCAGGGCACGCGAGACCTGCGCCTGGCTCGACGAGACATTTAATGGCGATCTGCTGCCGCTGTCGGACGGCATATTTGATCGTCTGCCGTCTGAAGCCTTTCGTGTTCTCGGAAACATTATGATGCGCGCGCCGGGCGGGCAACTTTTCCTCGGTTGGACGGAGCGCTGGGATCGGCTCGATTTCGCCCACATTCCCGTCGGAGTGCTCAGCCAGGCATATGAGCTTTATCTGCGCAATCACGCCCCGGCAAAGCAGCGACAAGAAGGCGGATATTACACCCCTCGGCCGATTGCCGACTTGCTCGTGCGCGCGTCATTTCGCGCCCTGGAGCGTGACGGCGCGACCGCAAAGGCGCGGATTCTCGATCCTGCGGCCGGCGCGGGCGTCTTCCTCCTGACGGCATTCAGGGAACTGGTGGCCGCCCGGTGGCGCGCGGATGGCAAGCGGCCCGACACGCAGCGCTTGCGCGAAATCCTCTACGATCAGATCACCGGTTTTGACATCAACGAGGAAGCGCTGCGTTTCGCCGCCCTGGCGCTTTACCTGATCTCGATCGAGCTTGATCCCGAGCCGCAGCCCGTCGACAAGCTGCGCTTCGACGATTTGCGTGGCAAAGTCCTCCATCGGGTCGGCGCAGACACTGACGCTCCTGGCGCAGCACTCGGCAGTCTTGGGCCCTTCGTCGGTGACGAGCATCGCGGGCGGTACGACATGGTTGTCGGCAATCCCCCGTGGTCGACAGGAACCAAGCTGACCGATTGGTCATTGGTGCTGTCGACCGTCACCCGTATCGCCAGCGAACGAACCGGAGCCAGGATTGCGCCGCCACTTCCGAATGAGGTCCTCGATCTTCCATTTGTCTGGCGCGCGATGGAGTGGGCGAAGCCCGGAGCCCAGATTGCATTTGCGCTGCATGCCCGTCTGCTCTTCCAACAGGGGGATGGCATGGTCGAGGCGCGGCGTATGCTGTTTCAGGCGCTTGAGGTGACGTCGGTTATCAACGGTGTCGAGCTACGGCAGACCAAGGTCTGGCCGGAAATCTCGGCGCCCTTCTGTTTGCTGATCGCCACCAATCGCATGCCGGAGACCGGAACAGGCTTTCGCTTGATCAGCCCGAGGGTGGAAACGGCGCTCAACGCCTCGGGAGCCATGCGCATAGATGTGCATTCGGCGGAGATCATCGCGACGCAGCAATTGGTCGAGACCCCCGAGTTGCTGAAGATCTTGTTTCGGGGGACCAAGGCGGATCTCGGACTTGTGGAGCGGATCAGGACGAAGGGCTTTCCTACACTCGAATCTTTCTGGCGCGACGCAATCGGCATTTCCGAACGCGGTCGCATGGCGGGTGCCGGACGAGGCTACCAGACCCTCAAGACCAGTAGTAGAGAGCGGAAAAAGGGCGATGGTCAACCGGGCGCCCCGGCACATTACCTGCGCGGATTGCGCGATGTGACGGTCAAGAGCCTGGACGATCTAGTGATCAGGGCCGATCAGCTCCAAACATTTCAGCACGACCGCCTCCATGATCCTCGCGATCCGCGCCTATTCGTGGCACCGATGGCGATCGTGCACAAGTCGCCGCCGGCCGAGCGCGGCCGGATCCGTGTCGCGGTTTCCGACAAGCCTGTCGTGTATAACGAGAATTTCTACGGATACAGTCCCGGCGAGTTCGAGCGTGCGGATGTCCTAGTACGCTATCTCGCACTAGTTTTCGGCAGCAAGTTCGCTTTATGGCTCGCACTCGTTACGAGTGGCGAGTTTGGCTTCGAGCGCGATGTAATCGAAAAGGCGGCGCTGGACCGTATTCCCCTGCCCGACTTCCGCAAGCTACCAACCGATGTGCTTGACGAGATCACTCTGCTCTTCGATGGGCTGCACCTGTCTGAAAAGAGCTGGGATGATGTCGACCGCTGGGTTGCGGACCTCTACGGGTTGGGGCCAAACGACCTGCAGATCATTTCGGACACGCTGGCGTTCAACCTGCCTTTCGCCGATACCAAGATCGCAGCGCAAGCCCGCCCCAATCCGGAGACTGCAGCCGCCTTTTGCATGCGGCTGCGAGGCGAGCTTGAACCTTGGGCAAAGCGCTTCGATGGACAGATTGGCGTGCACATGATCGCCGATCGTCCAGCCTCACCGTGGCTGGGATTTGTGTTGCATATGGAGCCTAAGGCGTCTGATCTTGATCTGCGGCGGGACTGGGAGGGACTGCTTGAGGTCGCCGATGCCTCAGCGGCCACGGAGATCATCGTAGAGGATCGCGACGGGGCCCTGCTGATCGGCCGATTGGCCCAGAACCGTTACTGGAGCGATACACAGGCGCGTCTGCTCGCCCAACACATCATCTGGTCACGCCTCGATTTCTTGAAAGGGCCTGCCGGCAGATGAATTCTCCAGCGCGTGTGCCCCGTCCGGACCAGATCGCGGAACTAACCCGTGGCGTCGATCTGCCGTTGGCGGCAATCGACGACGTTTACCTGCACGTCATCGCCGACGGTGTGGTGCAGGCTTTCGAGGAGATCCGCCAAAGTGCGACTGAAACAGTGGCCACGGGCGACGAAACCGAGGTGACCGCGTTGTTGGAGGCTCGCCTTAATCGAATGATTGAGGAGGACCAGGTCTGGAGACAGCTCGTCGCCTCTGTCGTGCGCGGAAAGGAGAGTCTGAGCTTCGACGGTGCACATTTGGAAAAGCGGCCCGATCTATCGATTCATCTGACGTCCCGAACACGTCGTTTCCCGCTGATCGCCGAAGCCAAGATTATCGACGCCGCGAGAGGCGAACAACTTTACTGCAGGCAAGGCTTACAACGATTCCTCAATGGGGAATATGCTTGGGGCGGTCGTGAAGCTTTGATGATTGCCTATGTGCGCGATGGTAGCACCATCGAAACGCGCCTCACGCCTTATCTTGCGCTTCCGGCCCAAGCGACTAACTACGCCGTCGAATCTGCTCCGACATCGCTTGGATTGGGGCTATACGACGCCTCACGAACTGGGCACAGGCGATCCTTCCTCTATACCCACACGCCACCGCCAGCGAATGATCCAGGAGGCATTGCACTCTGGCATCTTTGGGTCGATGCTTCTGCTGCTGCAGCAACCTGAGCTAACATCAGGCAAAACCGGTGTCCCAGCTCGATTGCTTTCGCGGCTGTGAGTTGCATTCTCGCTGAAACCGGGGAGAGCGAGGTCGGACGCCTTGCGGGAAAGGATTTGCAAAAACCTGGGCAACAGACATTGCCGATCGGTCGCAGGCGAGCGGATTCCTGACAGCGATCGAGCTGTGGATATCGAACGGCCCGTCGCGTTCGCAGGCTGTCATTTTGCATTTCTTCGGGGTCTTCCTCACTTTGTGCGGTGACCCCGTCAATTGAGCTAAAAGAGCCCGCTTGGTCGTTTTCAGTCGGCTATTTTGATCTCTGCATTGCCGCTACTTCACTCAAATTCACCTCCGCCCGCACGGCGTCGAGCATTTCGCCCACCGCAAATTACACCTCCACACAAAGTGAGGAAGACCCCGAAGAAATGACAAACGACAATCGGGAATTAAGGCAAAAGCTGACCTACATGGCGGCTTACCTGCTCGCGACTCGGGTACTTTAGCGCCGCATGAGATGAATTCGATCTTGGATTCATCAGCGAAGCTTAACCGCGAAGCTCACAATGCTCCATGGAGGCTTGGCTTCGCTATTTCCAGCGCCTCCTATGGCTAGTCGCGAAACGACGGCGCGAAATCACTCCCAATCGGCCGATTTCAGGCCGAGGCTACGTGCGTTCTCCAAGACTGCACGTCTCACGCCGTCGCTTGCCCCGTCTGGAAACTCGGCCGAGATTTCCACCACAAGGCGGACGGTCGCATTCGGGTCGGAGGTGAGCACCGACACTATCTCCTCGGCGATCTGGACAAGGCGCATCTTAGCGGTCGCGGGGGGGACTTCGGCCGAGCCATAGAAAGTTTTCGGCTTCGCCGCGGCCGGTGCAGGCGCGATCACCGGCTCGTGCGTTGTGCCGCCACCATTAGGAACGTAAGCGCTCGGCTCCACGGCCAGGCCACTTGAGGTCGTGTCCGTAGGGGTTGCAGCCGGAACGGGAGCCGGCGCTGGCCGCGTTGCATCCTCGTAGTCTCGGGCCGCCTGCGGCTCGATCAGGAGCAAAGTGTCGTCGAAGACGACATTGCCCCCGCCAAAGGAGAAGCCCTCGAACCTGTCATCGGCTTCGCCGTAGGCTGTGCCGAAGAAATCCCGGCTGGCCGCGCCGGCGCGGACCGCCTGAGCGAGAACATCCCGCGTCTTGAGACGTGGGAGATAGAGATAGCGAAGTGTGTCCTCGTAAAAGCTGGCTGCGTTCGCCGTGCTCTGACCGCCCTTCCAGTAGAGTTCCTTTAACTTTGCCCGCAGATGGATCGGCGACCAGGTGGGAATCACCAGCTCGTTGTCGATGCAGACGCGCTCGATCTCGCTGCCGACCGAATCGCCAGTGGTGTTGAGAGCAAACGCCTCAACGCCGGGCTTGGGATCGGTGGGCGCATCCTGCATGGGGCAGAGCAGCCATCTGTAGCATTCGCGGACGACCCGCGGGAGCGCTTCCTCAGCACTCTTCAGCTCCTTCTCGGCCTGGTTCTTCTGCAAGAGGTCAATGTTGAGCCGGCCTTCCTTGACGTCCTCGACAATTGAACCCCAAGCGAGAGCGACGCGCGTTGCATCATTGAGACGAGAAAGTGCGCCATGGTCGGGGGCAAGGAAGAGCAGTCGATTGCTGCGATAGCGCGGCTTTGTGCCGTTCTTGCCAATGATCTCCAGCACCGCTTCAAAGGCAAGGCGGTTTTCCTCTCGAGCGTACCAAGTCTCCGGCGGCAGGACGAGCAAGCGCAGGGCGGTATCGTCCGGCACGTCGCCATGAGGCGTGAAAATATGCACGCCATTGAAGGACGTCACGTTTCCGACCGTCTTTTTCAAAGCCTCGGCGATCTTGCCGCGCACCTCAGACCGATCGTCAAACCGGCGTTTGCGGTCCTCCATCTCTCTTCGCAAATTCGCGCGGGTATCGAACCAAAAGCGGGTCGTGTCCTGACTCTTGTCGCCGGAAGCGTTCAGATAATGCAGTCGGTCGGCAAGCCGACCAAGCGCATCGGCATAGACAGATGCGGTCTGGCCCGGCTGGAGACAACCGAGAATGATACGAGCGCGATCAAGGCCACGCGCGGCAACCTTGGACGCGACCGAAGATGGGGCGCTACCGAGAAAAACTGTCCGCGCAATGCGTCGGGCCGCCCCCACCTGGCCGAAGCGTGGCTCTTTGTTCTCCAAAGCTGTCGTCTCAGCGCGGTCGCCATCGATGTCGCGCTCGATCACCGCATCCCAGCCTGCGGACAAGTAGTAGGTCAGCTCATTGCGGCTGCTGCCATCATGGAGCGGCAGACTGCCGGGCATGATCAGCAAGTCTTTGTTGTCGTCCTTCCACAGCCGGTAGATGACCTTCGCCATGAGTTTCAGGACACCGCGCGTCCGTTGAAATCCGTCGATGGTGGTCCAGTCTTCATAAAGGCGATCGAACACCTCTGGGTGGATCGGATAGGCGTGCAATAGGCGCTCGTAGTAATGCCGTTCCTGCGTTTCGGCCGGGAGCTTCACGCCCTCGGCGATATAGGCATCAGCGAAGGCGCGGCACGCGGCTTCACGGGCCTTCTCATCGCGCACCGGCTCGAACAGCCGCCGGCGCACAATCTCGAAGGCTTCTTCGGTCGCGACAGGCTTCCAAAGCGCCTGCACACGCCCGAACGTCTTTTCGAGGGCGCGCAGCGCGGTGACACCGCGCTGACTACCCGCTTCAAGATCAGATTCCGGCAAGGACGCGAGCACGATGGCACGCGGTACCAGCTTCACCGCTTCGGTGAGAGCCTGCACGAAGGATAGGTTGGTGTCGTAACTTCCACCGCTAATCGCCTGCGATTCCGGAAATTGGCGAATATAGGCAACCAACTCGTCGATCAGGACGACGCACGGAGCGTGCCGCTCAAGAAGCTCCCGCAGAACGTCCTTACCCGGGGATGTGCCGGTGGCATCAGCCTCGGCGACAAGCGCGAAGGCTTCAGCACCGCCGAGCTGCCACGCCATCTCGCCCCAGAGGGTCTTGATCGTCTGGCTTCCGCGCTTCCACGGCTGGCCCGGAGCGTTTGCGGTACCATCAAGCACCGCGACGCGAGTCTGAGGCACTTCCATCAAACCGGCACGATCGACAAGCGCTGGAATGCCGGAGAGGTCGGACAAGGCACATTTGCGGGTCGCGAGGTGATAGACGGCGAGCATGGTGTGGGTCTTGCCGCCGCCGAATGCGGTCTGAAGCTGCACGACCGGCTCGCCGCCCCGGCCGGCAAGGCGTTGCGCGACCTGCGTCAGCAGAAGCCCCATTCCCTCGGTGATGAATGTACGGTCGAAGAAAGCGGCAGCATCCTGATATTCACGGCTGGCCCTGCCCGTGTTGACCGCTGTGATGTCTGCCGCGAACTCCGATTGCTGGAAAGTTCCCTCAAGCACGTCCTGGTGGGGTACAGCCACTTCTCTCCAAGGTTTCATCTCCGGTTCCCTCTTCAGCCAAACAGGTCGCTTTGATGCGCCTTCGGTGCCGCTGCTGCGGCAGACTCGATGGCGCTCCAGCTGGTTATGATTTCGTTGTAGGCGCGGGCATCTTCGGCCCAACCTGCGCGCTCGCAAAGCGTATAGAGTCGGTAGGCAAGTTGCCGGGTCGGTTCGGCCTTACCGACAATCGCTGCAAGAATCCCACCGGCGCCGCTCTCACCTTCCGTTTTGAACACGCGGATCAATTGATGTAGCGCCTCCCAAATCGGCAGGCGCCCGTCCTTATCTGGGACCCAATCGGGATCATATTCTTTCCAGCGTTTGAGTCTGACAATCGAACTACCGGACTCGATCACACCCGATTTCTTTACGCCATCAACGCTGGTGCCCTTGGCGCGGGCAAGCGTGTCGGCTTCACCAAACCGGCCCTCCTTCCAGCCATATTGCTCGAACCAATGTAGGCAGAACTGCGTATCATGATCGAAGTCATCTTCGGCGAGGAAGCGGTTAATGAGGCGAAGGGCCATTTGCACGGTCATCGCGGTACCATCTGCCTTAAGCACGGCGGCATATTTGGAGAATACCGCCATGCCAGGACCAATGATTGCCTGCGACAGGTCGACCGGCGCGACCGGAGAGCGATCTTCGCCCGAGCCGCGCGTCATTTCGTCAAGTGCCTCGGGAAGAACCCTGTTCAGCTCGCGCTGAAAATCGCGCTGGGAAATAGTTCCAGCCGTTGCCGGACGCGGGCGGCAAACAAGAACGATACTGGATGCGAGAGCGTTTGTTCCTTTCGCGATGATGCGACCAGCTCCTTCAGTCCGTACAGGCCAAGTGCCAGTCAACGCAAAACCCGAACGGATGACAGCATCCAAGAACGTCTCCCAACCTGTACTGGACGTTCCCTGCGAAGTCTGCGTCTCCGACTGCTTAAATGCATAGTAAATTGTCACCGGAGTCGATGGATGAGCCTGCGTGGCGAGTCGGTGCATCACCTCCGTCATGCCCTCCAAGAAAAATCTCTCAGCTTTTGCTTTTCCTCCGTGTCTGTATTGGTCTGCAACCAATTCTTCTGCCTTCGGCACTGACAGGGTTGCAAATAAATCCGGAAACACTGGCCGCAGAGAGCGCCGTAACCACACATAAAAGAAGTCCGACAAATCCGCATAGCCGATGTTGTCGTAATATGGTGGGTCAGTCGATATTACCTTACCTAGAGAGATGCTTTGTGAAGCTGCATTGTCCTGAATGACGACGCCGCGGCCGGACGCGGGCAGGAACTCAATGGCCATAGCCCCCTTATCGATGGCGGTGAGAAGGCTACCACCTGCGTCGGTGAATGGATTAGACTCGGCGAAGTCCCATGTCATAGGGATAGCTTGCCTTGCAAAAGTCTCTCTGAAGGCCCCTCGATCACTCATCCACGAAGCAATAGAGGAACTGATGTTCGCAACTTTTGAAACCGCGAAAGCGAGATAGATGGCAACCGCTTCCGAATATGCCTTAGGGCCGCCGCCACCAGAACTGAGACTTCGAACATCATCTGGTAAGCTCGCCGACGCATCACATTCGGCCTTTTCTTGGCATTCCCCAATCAGGTCGCTCAATGTTGTCAAAGTGACGAGTTGGCGTGAAGTGAAGATATCTCCGTAAGTTGCCAGGCCATAGAGCGGCGGTGAAAACCAACGCGGGTTCTTTGGCATCGGTGTATCAGGCTTCCACACCGGCGAAGCCTTCCTGGACGCTTCTTCATGCAGTTCGTTCGGCGAGAGGTAGATGCGTCCACGCGGAGTTTCGACAACTATTGCCATGAGCTGAGTGCCCATGCGCCCAGCGTTCGCCTCTGCATAGATGTAGTTCGGCTCAATCGCCGTCCCGGAGATAAGGCACCGGAAGTTAGCGCCACGGGATAGCTTTGTCCCATCATTTGCTGCGGCCGGAGGCCTGCCGGTTCTCACAATGAACCGAAACTGGTCGCCATCGATTACAGGATCGACGTAAGCTTCCTTTCCCGTCTTGCTTGATAGGACAAAAGTCGATGCCAACGGAACCGCCACATGACGAAACGCGGGGTTCGGGCTGTTCACCGTGCGAGCCCAGAGATAGGCAATAACATTTAGTTGCTGGCCGATGAGCGGCTTAAGGTCGGGTCGATCTTCCGCCATTCCTCCTGTTATCTCGACGGGCGGATACAGATGTCGGGTTCGCTTTTCCGCCTCGTCACGCACCCATTGCCCATAGTAACGAATATCTTCGGCGAGCCCCTGCGCTCCTTCCCACTGTTTGCTCCAAGCATCACGGCTGCTCCCCGCCGCCGGGTTCACTGGTGGACGCCCAGCGAACTTTGGTGGGATTTCGATCATTGCTTTGTTGATGAGGACGGCGACTGGATTGAGATCGGACGCGTAGGATTCGAACCCGAGGCGCTGTGCCTCAAGCGGGAGCGCCCCGCCGCCCGCGAAGGGGTCGTGGAAGGCTGGCAATTTTTCGGGATCGAACAACTCGGCAGCTTGTGGATGATCCTTGTTGAGTTCGCAGGTTTCACGCCAGGATTTGCGAATTTCGGCCCGCGCTTTTACCAGCACTGCCTCCTTGGTAGTGTTCTCCCACCGCACTAGGTCTTTGATAATGGCGAAGAGTCGGTTCCTGCTCGCCGCCCAACTCGCCTTGATATTGTTCGGCGGAATCTTGCCCGGATGCTCAAGCTCCCATTTCCACGACGGATCGTTGACCATCTGCGCGAAGATCACAGCACGGGCCGCGGCAAGCGGTCGCCGCGCCCACCACAAATGCAGCGTGCTCGGGTGCCCGTGACGGATCGACTTCTCGCGCGCAGCGGCCTCGTTGATCGCATCCAGAGGCAGAGCGACCTCGATCAGCTTTTTCGGGGTTTTCACGGTAGCGGTCATTCCTGTGGTCTTTCTGTCAGTACATGCCTAATGGCCGTATAAAATGGTAGGCCGCGGGCAGCTTGAAGCTCTTCGGCAATCAGTTCGTGAATATCATCATCCGAAAAGCCGTCAGCGACGGCATCGGCAACGTATTTGATGTATCCGACGACAGCGGCTTTGCGCATGTTCCTTAAGCGTCCCCACCGCGGATGCAGAGAAAAAACGCGCAGCGTTTCGTTCGCTTTATGCTGTTGCGGCTGTGACAGGCCGTGCCTTACACTAATCGTGCCATCGGCTCGGAAGGTGAAGAACTGATCCGGATCATCGGAGCAAGGATTGATGAGGTCTGCCACGTCGTACGGGCCAGCACCCGAATCTTTGAAATGACCGCATGAATCCTTCTCGTCGCAAGACCAAAAGAGATTATTCCAGTCGAAGGTGAGAGCGGGATACGTGCTTTTGCGCCGGAAATGCTCAATGTGTTGGCCAAGATTATCGACGCCACCTTCACAATAAGCGCAGCGCCGGCCTTGCAGTGTCTCGAGATGTATTTTGATTTCTGCCCTATCTTGCGACGATACGTTGTCCCAAGTGTCAGCGCCCTGATTGTAGGTTCCAAGGCAAGGCGGCGCTGGTACCGCCGCACGATCAAGGTGTTGCATATCAGGTTCCTTTGCCCTTGTCGTTCCGGAGCCTGAACTGCTGGAAGCGGATTAGCCGGTCGCAATCAACCATGACTTGACTTTTCGGACCGTAGTGCGCGAGCAATCGCTCGCGCAATGCAAGCGCCTCTGCGGCGTCCGCTTTGCCATCCTCTATCAGCGCCCGATAGGTCCTTAAATTGTCCGTTTCCTGAAGTTGCGGAACCGGATCGACATTCATGACGGCGGCGAGAACGTTGGCGCTTTCCACCCCTCGGGTCTGAAACGACGGCGTTTCTATCCGTGCTTCGTCACGGTCGAAGTGGAGTACCCGGACCGATGCCTTGTCAACCGTCGAAAGAACATGCGGGCTGTGCGTGCTGACGATGATCTGTAGGGCGGGGAACGCGGTTTGCAGCAAGCCGACCACCTGCTGCTGCCAGCGGGGATGCAGGTGCATGTCCACTTCATCGACAATGAGAACACCGGGGGTCTCGCTTGCGGCCCGCTCCCTCAGTTGCGGATTGAGGCTGGCGCAGCGGCGCGCAACGTCGGCGACAAGCGCAAGCATGGTGCGAACGCCATCGCTCAGCATGGACAATGGCAGCTCCCCTCGCGTCTCGTGCTTAGCCGTCAGGGTATGAAGCTCGTCATCCCAGCGGAGACTTGACCATCCGGTGGGCTGAAGAACCGTATCGGTGGCAGTTTTAACGCCTTCGATCATCGCAAGGTTGGCTTGCAGGCTCTCCCGGAATGAAGGCGATGCCGTCTGCCTGAAGCGATGCTCAAACCATGCCGAAATGCCCTTGAACGACGATGATGACGTGAGGCAGTCGGCATAGCCGGCGACGCGCTCCCCGACATTGGTGACGGAGGAACGGCGATATTCGGTCCGCCGTTGCTCGCTCCAGAGGCGGCCCGTACCGTAATAGGCGATGAGCGGGAGAACCGCCGTATCGGAGAGGAAGGGCTGCGCAGCCGTTTTCATCGGGCCAAGGTGCCGGAAGCCCGGACGCACTTTGTCGCCATAAGTCCTTATCGCGCTCTTCCACGTCACAGCCTCACCCTGAACGGTGGCTTGCGCGTCATATTCGGTCGGCAGACAGGGGGCCATCCTGCGCCCTTGATCGGGAATCAGGCGCACGTCGCTCCGCTCCATCCGCCAGGCCTTCTCCGGCGGATAGATCGCGTTGACGAAGACCGAGAGAGCAGCTCCGGCGGCGTCGAGCACGGCCGTCTTACCGCTGCCATTCTCCGCGACCAGCACGGTCAGGCCGGAATGGAACGCGACGTCGCAATGAGCGAAGCAACGGAAATTCGTCAGCGATAGCTTGTCGAGGCGCAGCGCGGTCATCTGGCCTCTGCTTTGGCGAGCAGATCGCTCAAACGGAAGTTAATGGACGCGACGCCCCAGCCCGGTTCGCGGTCGAAGGGGCTCGGAATGTAGTGCGGGCCCTCGATGGAGTCGTCCTCGCCGACAATGGCGATCGCCAGCACGAACTTGTCGCCTTGATTGAAGGCGTAAAGCATTTCGTTGCGGGTGATCGTAACGGTGCTTGCGCCCTTCACGCGACCCTTCACCTCGATGTGCTTGGGATCGGGCTGCCTGCCGTCAACGGCCGGGGGATAGGAAGTCAAATCCCAGCCGCATTTTGCGGCCGAGACATCGACAACACGGCAGCCGCGCGCCTCTTCAGCCTGCCGGACGGCCGTTATGGCAAGATGTTCAATACGCGAGCGGGCCGCCGCGTCGGCCGCGAAAGTCGTCGACATAGGATCGACCGGCTCGTCGCCGCGCAGCTTGTCCATCAAGCCCGCCGGCACTATCAGCGCCGCGCCCAACACGACCGGCGTGCCGTTCACAACATGGCGCATGGCCTGAAGCTCTTTCTTCCGATTATCCAGACGGCCCTGAAGGTCGCCAAGCGTGCGCTCGACATTCTGAAGGTTGAGCCGCACGTCCTTTCCGGCCTCGGCATCGTCCTTCAGCTTCATCCAACGGTCCTGCCAGAAGGCGATTTCCTTGCTCAGCCGCTCATGGACGGCGTTCAGCGTCTTCTCCACATGGTCAATGCGCCGCTGCGCGACTTCGCCATAGTGCTCTGGCACCAGCGTCGTCGCGGCGAGGGACAAGGCGCGCGCTTCCTGACCGGAGGATAGCCATGGCGCGTCGAGTACGTCCTTGAGTAAGGGGCGCTCGGCATCCGGCAAAGGCTCAAGGTCGAGATGGGGCGCCCATCCGGCGAAGGTCGCTTGCCCATCCGGGCCAACCCGCACGAATTGCAGGCGCTTCGACAGCACTGTATTGTCGCCGGACTTTATCTCATGCGTCAGCAGGAACAGCAGCGTCGGGTCGAGTCCCTCATCGGACGAGTCAACAAGAAGTGACCCCTGCCTAAGAAGATTGGTGTGCTGCTCCAGGATCATATCCGACATGGCGAGCATGAGCGGATGGCCGGGGTGCATAAGAACGGCGCGCTCGAGCCCCCCCTTGTCGAGCGGCTGGATGGCCTGACGCTCAAAGCAAATGCGGCTGTAACGCCGCAAGACCGGTTCATGGTCGCGCCGGTTCCGGCCCGTCAGGCGGCGGTCACGCTCGCGGATCGTCGATGGAACATGGCTTATCTCGTAACGGCCGGACTCGCGTGGATGCGCCGTGCCGCCAAGCGCGTCGAGGGCCTTGGAGAAGAAAGCTCGGACGAAGTATGGCTGAAGCCGCCGGGCCTCCGCCTTCTCCATTTCCTCCTTTACCGCGAACAGGCGCTCAGGACTCATGGTTTCCTGAGCGAGCGCGTTGCGATTCAAGAGGGATTTCAGATGGTCGTGGTCGAGCGCCCTATCGATCTTCTGGGTGAGACGGGCGCGGACATCCGGGCGATCACCGTAACGGATCGCCTCTAGCAGAAGATCCTTCAGGCTTGTTTCCTCGAAGACCTCTCCGAGAATATCGAACACGCGTCCATGCAGGGCTTGGCTCTCGACCTCAAGCTTGAGCAGCAGGCGGTGATAGACATCGCCCTCGCGGGTTTCCTTGGCAACTAGATTCCACAGATGGCAAACCTCGGTCTGACCGATGCGGTGAATCCGGCCAAACCGCTGCTCCAGCCGATTCGGGTTCCAAGGGAGGTCATAATTGACCATGAGGTTGGCGTTCTGAAGGTTGACACCTTCGCCTGCCGCATCGGTCGCCACTAGCACGCGGACGTCGGGGTCGGAGCGGAAGAGCGCCTGAAGGCGGCGGCGCTCGTCGCGGTGTGTGCCGCCGTGGATCGTCACGATGGCGTCGGGATTGCCGAGCACGCCGGCAATCCGCGCCTGAAGGTAGTTTAAGGTGTCACGGTGCTCGGAAAAGATGATGATCTTGCGCTGACGGCCGGAGGCGTCGCGCATTTCGGGATTGTTCTGAAGGATTCTCGACAGTTCATCCCATTTGCGGTCCTGCCCGGAGGCGACGACAGCTTTTGCCTGCTCCTCCAGCCCCTTCAGGATAATGATCTCGGCTTCAAGCTCCGCGACCGTTTTGGCGGCGGTCGCGTCGTCGATGAGGTTTTCTTCGAGAGACTCCTGCTCCTCGGCGCTGAGGTCGTCTTCATCCTCCGGCGCGGTGGCATAGGTTTCGGCGAGGTCGTGTCTCCCCTTGATTCCAAGCTTCTCGTCGCGCAGCCGGTTCTCCAGCCGCTCGCGGCGGCGCTTCAGAGACTGGAAGATCGCTTCAGGGCTTGAAGCAAGCCGTCGTTGCAACGCGGTGAGGGCAAAGCCAACCGAACCTTTGCGGGCGCCTTCGAGCTGGTCGGCCTTGCCCATCTCCGTTTGCACGTAGTTGGTAACGGCGTCGTACAAGGCGGCTTCGATCGGCGAGAGTTCATAGTTGACGGTATACGCCTTGCGCTCTGGGAAGAGCGGCGTGCCGTCGAATTTGACCAGCTCTTCCTTTACCATGCGACGCATCAGGTCTGAGGCATCGACTTTGTGCACGCCGTCGCGAAACTTGCCGTAGAAGCGGTCGGAGTCGAGTAACGAAAGGAAGAGCTGAAAGTCCTCCTCCTTCCCGTTGTGGGGTGTCGCCGTCATCAACAGCAGATGCCGGACATGAGCACCCAGCTTTTCGGCGAAGCGGAAGCGGCCTGTCTTTTCCAGTTTCGAGCCGAAATAGTGGGCTGAAAGCTTATGCGCTTCGTCGAAAACAGCGAGGTCCCAGCCCGGAGCGCATAGTTTGTCTTGAAGCTCCTCGTTACGGGAAATCTGGTCGAGTCGGACAATGAGGCGGGGATAGTCGTCGAACGGATTCCCGCTCGGCGAGGTCTGCTCGAGAAGGGGAGAATAGACGTGAAACTCCAGCCCGAATTTCTCGTAAAGCTCGTCTCGCCACTGCTCGACCAAGCTGCCGGGGGCGACAATTAGGATGCGATGCGAATCCGCACGCATAATGAGTTCGCGGATGTAAAGCCCGGCCATGATTGTCTTGCCGGCGCCGGGATCGTCGGCGAGGACAAACCGCAGGGGCTGCCGAGGCAGAAGTGATTCATATACGGCGGTGATCTGGTGCGGCAATGGCTCAACATTCGAGCTGTGGACCGCCATCATCGGATCGAAGAGGAAAGCAAGATCAATCCGCTTAGCCTCGCACACAAGCTGGAATATCGCACCATCCCCAGCGAAAGAGAACGGCCGCTCGACAGTGGCGACATCGACGGAAGGCTCGTCTCCGCGACTGAGGAAACGTTCCTTCATGCTGCCTTCCGGGGTCCGGTAGATAAGCTGCACGGCACCCTCACCAAGGGGAACTGTCGCGACAACGGTCACGATTTGGGACGGCTCGATCCCAGACAAACTCTGGCCGGCAGTAATGTCTTCAAGCTTCATTTGGTCGCCGGCTTTCGTACGTGAGGAGCCCGCCTGGGGAGCGGATAGCTGGGCAGATCATAGCGATACAATCTGTTGCGAGGATTTTCCCTTGTAGGGTGAGACGTCGATGTCTTCGGCTTTCTTACGTGCCACAGCGATGTCAAAGCTATTCTGCATCCGCATCAGGGTCTCCATTGCGACGCCGAAAGCCTTCCCAATCCGAATTGCCATCTCAGGCGAAAGATCGGCGCGCTCGTTGAGAAGTGCGGATAGGGCAGCTCGCGTGACACCGAGAACGTCGGCCGCAGCGGTTACCGTCAGGCCGAGCGGCTCGATAACATCGGTCTTTACGAACCTGCCGGGATGAACAGGAGCACGGATGACGTCGCTTTTGGTTCTCCTCATGGCTTAATTATCTCCAGATCGATTGTCTTTCAGTACCGCAAAACCAAATGCGCCGTGCGTTACACTTTCTCGCGCGACTCCAATACACCGCATCACATTCCGAATTTTCATTCTTTCGGATATCGGAGGATGTCGCATAGCGTCAAGCGACACTTTACATATCCCCAGCTTGCGCCGCCCTCCCTGCAAAGCCAAACCACTAGGTCTTCCATGGGGTTGTACATGATTGAAAAGCTCCACTGGACAGCATCAAAAGGCAAAGACGGCCTAATGAAGATGACTACTTCGCTACTGACGAAACTCCCTAAACGTTTTCTGGTGGTGGTCGTGTCTCACGCCTCTTTTTCAGTCTGTGTCATCCCATGCGATGCGCGCTTCTGTCGGATCGAAATATTTCATAAAGCCCCTCAAGAGTTATCCTACCCGAGAACGAAACCGCGCCCGACAACTTGCAGGTGAGAATGTATCCGTCTGGCTCAATAGGGTGGCTGGGATCTGCCTAGCTCATTCGAATAAGCCACGTGGCCAATCACGAGGCCTCCCGGCTCCCGCGCAAGGAGCGCCCATGCATGCCAGGGTCTGCGACCGCGTCGGGTCGAACGGACGCTCGCGAAAACGCGCTTGCTCGTATTGCCTTCCGCATAGAAGGAAAGTGTCGGCACATGAAATGTCCAAACTTTCGCGGCTCAATGGCTGGCCTGCATGCCCCTTTGTCAACACTTCACCTACAGCCTCACGACTGCCCGCGCATGACTCGGGGCCGATGTGGATCGCTACTCCTTCATCGCAATGGACTTGCACCATCTACTCCTTGCCGGTTTGCGCCGGCGTTCCCATCGATTTTGCCCCAGTTAGTACGCGGGGCAGAAAGGGTGGCGCCGCGAACGTTTTCGAGATGACGAAGACGAACGCTCAGTTAGCTGTGCATAAGCAGCAGCCTTGAATCCGATGGCTGTCATGGCCGATTCCGCCAGCGAGCAAATCATGATTCCTTCTTGCTATGGGGAAGAAGCCACTACCGTCCGTTGAGCATGTTGAGACGCTGTCGCTGGTGGCGATGCGTCGGCTTGTCGGCGGGCTCGTCGAAGAGCTACATGCGTTGAAGGCCGAGGTCACACTGCGATCCGAGAGCGAGGCCTTGCGGCAGGACAATACCGAACTCCGATTGGAAAATGCCCGCCTGAAGGTCGAGAACCAGCAACTGCGTGACGAGATCGCGCGGCTGAAGAAACTACCGCCACGTCCACCATTTCGACCATCGGGTATGGACAAGGCAACAGGTTCTGCTGAGGACGACGCGAAGGATGATCGAACTCCGGGTAAGCTGCCGCGGGGCTCTAAGCGCGACAAGAACCGGATCACCCGCACTGTGACGCTGACAGTCGATGTACCCGAAGGCTCACGCTTCAAAGGATACAAGAACTTTTTGGTCCGTGACCTGATTCTGTCGGCGGAGCTCGTAAACTATCGCCGGGAACGCTGGCTGACGCCCCAGGGCAAACTGATTACCGCCCCTTTGCCAGACGGGGTTGCCGGTGGTTTTGGTCGCAATTTGCGTCGGATCTGTCTGGCACTCCATGCGCAGGGACAGGTTACGACGCCCAGGCTGACGGAGATGCTCAACAGCGTCGGCGTCGAGATCTCGAAACGGCAGGTCGTGCGGCTGCTGACCACGCATCTCGATCCGTTTATCATTGAAGACAGCGCGGTTCTGCATGCCGGGCTTGTTTCAGCACCCTTTATCACCGTCGATGACACCGGTGCCCGCCATATCAGGCGCAACGCCTACACCACCCAGATCGGCGGCGAGCGCTTTTCCACCTTCCGCACCGGCTTTTCCAAATCGCGGCTCAACTTCCTGTCCATCCTGAAAGCTGGCCATCAGGACTATGTCCTGAATGACGAAGCGATGCACTGGCTGCGAACACAGGGTTTTGTCGAGCAGGCGATCATGGAGAAGCTCCAGAGCAGATCCGCCATTATCTTTGCCGATCAGGTTGCTTTCCTGGAGCATCTGACCAGTAGAGGGATCGATATCTTCGATCGACAGCTGATGCGTCTGCTGGTCGAAGCCGCCAGCTGGGGCACGATCCGCCATCATGGCCTGCTCGGCAATACCATCATTGTCTCCGACGATGCCGGCCAGTTCCGCGTCGGCAATCACGCTTTGTGCTGGATCCATTGCGAGCGCCTGTTGCAAAAGCTGATGCCGGCAAAGCGACGAGAGGTGCGATGCGTCGAATTGATCCGTGACCTCGTCTGGCGCTTCTACACGGCGCTCAAGGTCTGGAAGCAAAAGCCATCACCGCAGGCAGCCTATGCATTCCGACGCAGGTTCGATCGCATCTTCACCCTGCGCACCGGCTATGACGCCCTCGACAAGTTGCTCGTGCGCTTGCATCGGCGGCAACAGGAGCTTCTCAAAGTCCTCGAACATCCCGAGATTCCGCTGCACACCAACGCCTCGGAGAACGACCTGCGCAGCTTCATCACCAAGCGAAAGATCTCCGGTGGGACCATGAGCCTTGATGGGCGTATCACTCGCGACGTCATGCTAGGCTTACTGAAGACCTGCCAGAAGCTCGACATCTCATTCTATACTTATCTTGGCGACCGCCTCGGCCTTGCGGACGCTGGATCAAAGATCCCGCCGCTGGCTGACTTGGTGAAGTCGCCTGTCTGACGCTGCATTTGCTGACGAAACCAAGCAGCCAGATCAGGCTTGTCTCCTAGCTAACTCGTCAATCCGTTGACAGAACTCGTCCTTGGCCTGGGAATAAGAAAGGGTATCAGAAACAAAGCGTTCAGCCAGCTCGCGCTTTAGAGCTTCGTAGGCTCGTGCTTCTTCCGGATGAGACCTGAGATAATCACGAAAGCGAAGATGTCGTCCGTATTCCGGATGGCTCTCCACCCACATGTGAACATGATGCGTATGCGGTGTTCCCTTCCGATAGTAGTGACGTCCAGGGATGCCGCCGTCACCGCGATACTCATAGCCCAATTGATGCATTGCTTCAACGCAAGCTCTGCCGTCGTCATCGCAACGTAGGCCGACCAAAATGTCTATAATCGGTTTGGCAGCAATCCCTGGAATAGACGTGCTGCCGACGTGGTGAATGGCCCTGAACCATCCGATATCTGCTCTTTGCAGAGCGGTCCGTTCCCTCTCAAATAGATCGGTCCAGATCGGGTCATAGGGGGTGAGAACTATCGGCGGTTTCATACGCTAAGCCTATCAAGGCTCTGCAACAATTACGAGACGCCGTGGCCTTATGACTGCTTCCGAAGATGTTCCCCTCGAGCCACCAGTTGGCTGCCACCCCTTTTGCTCCGCGTACCCCCAGTTACCCGCAAATGTAAGTGGGGCAGATTTGTTGGCGCGGCAGACGTTGCAGCGTCGGAAATATCCCCTATTGTTCTCTCGGTGAACCGTTGAGAAGTTGACACCGCTATGCGAATTTTCGTTTTGCTGATGGGTTTTCCTGGCGTCGGAAAACTGACAATCGCCAATGAATTGAGCACCCTCGTTTCCGCAAAAGTCATTGATAACCATTGGTTCAATAACCCCATATTCCGCCTCTTGGACGACGACGGGACCACGCCTCTTCCAAAAGGGATATCGGAATACACCGGGAGAATCCGGCAGGTGGTCCTGGACGCAATTGTTGCGTACAGCCCTCCCTCGGCGAATTACATCTTCACGCAGGCCCTTACCGAAGATGACGAACGTAGTGTTCGCACCTTTCAACAGATCGCCAATGCCGCGCAGCAGCGCGAGGCTCTGATGGTACCTGTCAGATTGCTTTGCGATGAAGAAGAACTAGTGCGCCGCGTCTCCACGCCTACACGTCGGGATCGGCTAAAGTCGATCGACACACGAGCTTCCAGAGAGAGAAGCAGTAAAGCTCGAGTCCTCAAGCCTCTACATCCGTTTATCCTGGATTTAGACGTCACTTCCAAAACGGTGGAGGCTAGTGCGGTCGCAATTCAGCAACATATTTCCCGAGTGATTGCCGGCGACTTTGGTTCACCGCCCACAGTAGATGCGGTCAACTTGTCATAGATCCGATCTGCTTTCGTGACCGTGTTCCGCCCGACCGGTTCCAGACAAGCGTAAACAAAAGAATGCTCTATGGGCAGATTATCAGCCATGGGGGATTCCGCTGGCAGCGCAAATCATGATTCAATCCGGGGATGGCAAAGAGACCGCTTCCCTCTGTCGAGTATGTCGAAACTCTGTCCCTTGTGGCGATGCGCCGGCTCGTTGGCGGGCTCGTCGAGGAATTGCACGCGCTCAAGGCCGAGGTCGCGGTACTGCGGTCCGAGAACGCAGTGCTTCGCGAGGAAAACGCAGAGCTGCGCCTAGAAAACACCCGCCTCAAGGTCGAGAACCAGCAGCTGCGCGATGAGATCGCCCGACTGAAGAGTCTGCCGCCGCGCCCGCCGTTTCGGCCGTCCGGCATGGACAAGGCAACCGATATCAAATCCGGCGACAAACCGGCGAGCAAGAAGAAGCCACGCGGCCCGAAGCTCGATGTGAAGCGGGTCAGCCGGGAGGTGATCTTGCAAGCCAATGTTCCGGCCGGCTCACGGTTCAAAGGCTACAAAAGTTGTTTTGTCCGGGAATTGGTGCTGTCGGCCGAGGTCGTGCATTATCGCCGTGAATGTTGGGTAACACCGGACGGTAAGACCACGCTGGCGCCTCTTCCCGCCGGGATTATGGGCGGCTTCGGTGTGCACTTGAGGCGCCTTTGCCTGATGCTGCACGCTCAGGGACAAGTGACGACTGGGCGGCTGACGACATTGCTGAACGATATCGGCATCGACATTTCCAAGCGCCAGGTGGTGCGCCTTTTGACCAAGGGGCTGGACGAGTTTGTCGCCGAGGATGCGGCGGTGCTGCATGCAGGCCTGGTGTCGTCCTCCTACATTACAGTCGACGACACTGGTGCCCGCCACGCTCATTCCAACTTGTATACCACCCAGATCGGCAGTGAGCGCTTTGCGGTCTTCCGCACCACGAAGTCGAAATCGCGGCTGAACTTTCTGTCGCTGCTGCGCGGCAATTATCGAGACTATGTCCTCAACGATGCCGCGTTCGATTATCTGGAAGGCCGCCGCGCCGATCCAGGCCTTGCTGCCAGACTGCACTCATTCGAGCCGCAACACTTCTGTAATGAAGTGCCATTTTTGGAGCGTCTGGCCAGCAAAGGTGTCGAGATCTTCGACAGGCAAGGGGTTGGTTTGCTGGCCGAAGCCGGACTTTGGAGCTGTATCCGTTATCATGGTCTTGTCGGCGACATGGTCATCGTCTCCGACGACGCCGGCCAGTTCCGGGTTGGCAATCACGCCCTATGCTGGGTCCATTGCGAGCGTCTTCTGCAAAAGTTGATGCCTGCCAAGGCGAAAGAGGCGCGATCGGTTGCACTGGTTCGCGATCTCGTCTGGCGATTTTACAAGGCTCTAAAGATCTGGAAACAGAAGCCCTCCCCGCAGGCAATTCCGGCCTTCCGCCGACGGTTCGACCAGATCTTTAGCCTGCGCACTGGCTATGACACGCTCGACGCATTGCTGGTGCGGCTGCACCGTCGAAAAGATGAGCTGCTGCGCGTACTCGAGCGGCCGGAAATCCCGCTCAACACCAATGCATCGGAGAACGACCTGCGCAGCTTCGTCACCAAGCGAAAAATCTCCGGCGGAACGATGAGCCGCGACGGTCGTGTTGCTCGCGACACCATGCTCGGCCTGATGAAGACGTGCCAAAAGCTTGGTCTGTCTTTCTATCACTATCTCGGCGATCGGCTTGGCGTCCGCGGCAAAGTGATCTCACCTCTGGCGGGTCTTGTTGCGGCAAAAGCCTGAGCCCTCAAAATATCTGATAGATGTGATCGCGACTTCGCCCAATGTTTCGATCGAGACTACTTCATCTGCCTGCTCGAATCCGACAATGCATGGCCTTCGAACTGGGGGGATTGAGAATGGATTTGGTTGAGGCAGTTAGCGTCGTTGACCTGACGTCACATTGCGTTAACTTGAATACCGCGATTTTGCGAAATCAAGGAACGTCAGGTGACAGCTATAGAAGCAACCTTATTGTCGGGCCAGAACGTCGATTTGCTTCCGCTAGCACATGAGCATCACGACCAACTTGTGGAAGCCGCAAGAGACGGCAATCTCTGGCAGTTGTGGTACACCGGCGTCCCCGCACCTGAGGACATGTCGGCGCATATAGATCGATGCCTCGCACTCCAAGCGTCTGGCGTCATGATACCCTTTTCGGTCTTCGATAAACGCACGCAGCGTCTGGCCGGAATGACAACGTATCTGAATATTGATCGCGCAGGTCCACGTCTGGAAATTGGCGGGACCTGGTACGCCACTCGCGTTCAGAGAACGCCGTTAAACACGGAAGCAAAACTGTTACTTCTATCGCATGCATTCGATAGCCTCGGCTGCCTGGCGGTCGAGTTCCGCACGCATTTTATGAATCATCAGAGCCGACGTGCCATCGAACGCCTGGGAGCAAAACTCGACGGCGTTCTGCGCCAGCACATGCGCATGCGTGATGGAAGCCTTCGCGACACATGCGTCTACAGCATTATCCCTTCAGAATGGCCAGCAGTGCGAAGCAATCTTAAATGGCAGCTCGAGAAGCTCCGCACGAGCACTGAAATATCGGCGTAGTTTGCTCTCGGAGCGACAAGGAATTCTGTCGAACTGCCGGTCCGAGCAAATGGACCTAAGAAGACGTCCGAGGGTCTGACGATTCTGCCACATCCGCCCGCTGCTCACCTGCCAAGTGGAAAGTGCACCAGCGTCAACGCCGCCTAGCAATTCGGCACTGCCACCCAATTTGCCCCCGTTACCCCGCAAATGCTCGCATCATTCAAGCGCTAGACCAATGTATTTATTACATATTTTTCTCATAATGAATTTAGCCTAATGGTCACTTCCGTCCGTCATGCAGCATTTTTCTGCGCCTCTCATCATCGACAAATATGGCATATCGAATTGAACAAGGTTCCGTACCGAACGGAGTTTTCTGTCGAAAATCCCTTATTTTCAGGCGCATCAGGCCGATTTATAGCCCGAAAAGCGCCTCCAGAGACGTTTACAAACGATCAGTTATCTTCGTCTTGTGCATTTGTACAGACCTCTTACCAGCTACTCAAATTCCGAATATCGATGGCTCTCGGAAGACGGTTTCCCCGAAAAATCACGCACATTCGCCTTTTCCTCCATAAAGGGCCATACGGGCGCATTAGCGCTCTGGCGACGCACAGGTCATCCGAGACCCGAAATCGCGTTCCACGGCCTTCTGCGTAAGTTAAAAATCAGCAAGTAAGCCGCTAAAAAAGCAGACCCTGGTTGTAACCAGCCTATTCACGCGCTTTGCAGCCCACAAATCTTCATGTTCTCATCTTGAAGCCAATGCAATGGCGCTGTATATACATTCATGTATATACTTGGAGGGAGCAGCTATGCCTCATCTGACCCGCGTTTTTCAGGCCGGCAATTCGCAGGCCGTTCGCCTGCCGAAAGAATTCCGCTTCAATGTCGAGCGCGTGGAAATCACGCAGGAAGGCGACGCCCTCATCCTCCGTCCGCATATCGAGACCAAAGAAGCGTGGACATCGCTGAAGGCGGCGCTGGTCCGTGGCTTAAGCGACGACTTCATGGCGGATGGCCGCCAACAGCCGGAGCAACAAGATCGGCCGGACCTTGACGCGGTGTTTTCGTGATTTCGCATGTACTCGATACAAATGCCGTGATCGCGTTAATTGGCCGCAGATCGGACCTGCTGATCGAACGCGTCCTCAATAGCAGGCAGGGCAGTATCGCCCTGTCCTCGATCGTCGTCCACGAGCTTTACTTCGGGGCTCACAAAAGCATGAAGGTGCAGCACAATCTCGAAACCCTGCGCCTGTTGCTCGCCGACTTTCCGATTCTTGAATTTGACCAGCGTGACGCATTCGTCGCTGGAGAGGTTCGGGCAACCCTCATCGCCAAAGGCACGCCTATCGGTCCTTACGACGTGCTGATCGCTGGGCAGGCCAAGGCGCGGGAACTCGCGATCGTTACCAACAATCTCAAGGAGTTTGAACGGATCGAGGGCCTGCGCGTAGAAGATTGGACACAGTGAGCGCACCCAAGTCCCCTCGCTTGTCTGCAAGTAGGCCCTAGCGCATTAGATCGGTGCGCATAACAGATAAATCTCTTTCGGTTGACGAATGTGTCGATATTTGACGATTTTATCGACATGTTTCTGCTTCATGTCGCCAGCATCGACATGTCATCTTGGCGAAAAATTGCAGGGCCGTTTGCATGAACAAATCAAAACAAGGCAGGTTGATCGGCTATGCGCGCGTCTCAACGGAGGAGCAGGCAACGGAAGCCCAGGAAATCGAGCTGCGCTCGGCCGGCTGCGACACAATCGTCCAGGAGCACGGTTCTGGTGCATCGCGTACCCGGCCGGCGCTGGCAAAGCTGATCCGTGAGATCAATGCAGGTGAGACGCTCGTCGTTGTCCGTCTCGACCGTCTGGCGCGCTCCGTTAGCCATCTCCTGTCCGTGATCGAGGACCTGACGGCAAAGGGGGCGCATTTCCGATCACTGCGGGATCCAATCGACACCACGACGCCGCAGGGAATGTTTTCGCTGCAAGTCCTCGGCGCGGTAGCCCAGCTCGAACGGGCCTTAATTTCCGAGCGAACGAAAGCTGGCATCAAGGCGGCTAAATCGAAGGGCCGGCTCCCCGGCAATCCTGGCATTCGTGAGCGCCGCCCGGAAATGCTCGCCAAGATCACCGCCGCACAGAAATCGGCATATGGGGAGCGCATCCAGCTCGACGCCCAAAAGTGGCTTCCGACAGTTCGCCGAATGCGTCCAGACCATACCTGGGACGAAATTGCCCGCGTCCTGAAGCAGCGCGGTGTCGACTGGACGCCTAAACGGCTCCAGCGGGCGGTGAAGTGGCTTGTCGCAGAGCACCTTGCTGATCCGGCGTTGCTCAAAAAGTCTCCCCCTCGCCCTCCCGAAGACCGGCTGATGACGCTTGTCGCGGGTATGTATTCGTCCAACACTGAAATAACCGTTCGCAAAATCGCCAATCAGCTCGAGCGCCTCCATGAACGCACGCCCCGCGGCGGCATAAAATGGTCCCCCTCCTCCGTCAAAAACCTGCTCGACCGAGCAAAGAAAATCGGGCTCATTGACGCTGACGGCGAATAGTCAAATCATCAGTTACGTGAACCTGCCGCTCCGACCTGGAACGAGGCAACAGGAAGGAAAAGACCATGGAAGCCCTTACGACCGAGCACCACACCCATTTCGCGTAACGGGCAATGCCCAGAGAAACCGAACGAACATTGAGGTTCCAGGTTTAGCTTCCGCACTCTACTAGGCAGATTTCCTGTCTCCACCAGCATTGGTTTTGAGCAGCGCCATTAGCATCGGCCCAAGCCCGAATTCGCCGCGCGCCGCTTTCCGAGTGAGGTCGCGCAGATATCCGCCGGCCGAGTTGATGTGCCCTGCCCTTTCCAGGATACAGGCGATCGCCGTCGCAGCGTTTTCCGGCCCCATCACATCGCAAGCATCCTGATAGGCCGAGGGACTGACCCCGAGGGTCGATCGGACCACCACCGCGGCACTCATCAGCTCCCGCCAATGGTTGATTGCTCCTCCCGGCCCATACATCGCGATTTCGGGGCAAGCCCGTAGCACCATGCTCAATGGGAACGGCTGTCTCGGCTCGACCATTCGTTTCGGTTGTTCCGCCGGCCTCTCGCCCTGCTCTTTTTCAGAGCTAGGTCCAAGTTCACAGATGGATTCGGATTTTGAATTCTGTATGTGACAACCATTTCGGATAGCATTGCTATCCATATTTTGGGAATTCTCCTGAATTTCCAGTCGGTTGACGATCTCTTCGCGCAACAATTCCATGTCTTCAAGGATAGAGGTGAGGTCCGAGATGAGCGGTGAACGCGGAATCCGAGCAATAAGGTCGATAAAAAGCGCCTCGATGTAACGCCAGTCGCCAGGAGCACCCTCTTCCACAGCAGCCGTGATCAGCTTGCGGACATCACGCCGGCAGATTGTCAGAGCTTCTTTTGCAATGCGAAAGCGCTTGCGTTCCGCAGCCACCTGCTGCGCGGCATGCGCCAGTTCTTCCGCACGCGCCAGCAATGGAGCCAGGCTAAAGCCAAAGGCATCCTCGATCGCGCCAGATCCGTCCTTGCGGGCATAGCGCTTACCATTGGCACTGTCCTTGCGCTGGATGAGGCCCGCTTCGACAAGCGCGGCAAGGTGGCGGCGCAAAGTCGTACCGGCGATCCCGTGCGCTCGCACGGAAAGCTGATCGTTCGACGGAAAGACCACGAGCCCACGATCTGCTGAAAGTTCGTTGTCTGGATAGAATGTCAGAAGCGCATCGAGAACTGCCAAAGCGCGATCCTGGATACCGAGGAGTTCCCTCGCCTCACAAGCATCGCGAAACACCTTCCACTTCTCGACCGTCTTGCCTGATTTGATTTCGGCCGTCTTCATTTGCCCTCTGATCTGGGCAAGAGAAATCGACCGCCGCCCGAAGGGCGTCGTCACATTTCCACTCTGCATTTTCTTCACCTTTCAAAAGGCAAAAGAAATCTGCTCACCAAAACGATGCCAAAGACTCTTGACTACGATTCGTGGAAATGCGATTCTTCGGTTGCTATGACGAAGAGAGGGGCTTCCACGACTTGGGTCGTTTGGGGGCCTTTTTCTTTTGCTATCCTATCTCCTTGGCTTTCACATACTCGTCGTAAAGCTCATCAAGTCGTTCGGACAGAAATCGGCCAAACGAAGCTGCATCCGCAGCCTTAAGCGTAATTGCAAATGACTTTTCCTTCGCCCTCATAGTGCCCACCAAATCACCACCGTGCTTTGGCTTCCATTCTTCTGGTACGACGGCACCGTCGCGTTTGGTCGTCAGGGATGCTAAAGCGGCCTCAAAACGCTCATTCGAAGAGAGCTCCTGAAAGTTCGCTGAACTTATAAGCTTTGCGAGACCCTTATGGTTTACCGGGCCGCAGGCAGCGGCAAAATCGAGCCAGCGGCGCCTACCAATGCCACGCGCACTTCCAATAGCCTGTATGATGTCAGCAGGCACCGCGGAAGCAACCGAGATAAGTTTCGACAGCTCAGTCTTGTCTGTCGAAAGGGCTTGCATAATGATAGAACGAGAGAAGCCGCGACCCTCAAGACTGGAGGCAAACACCGCTCGTTCGATGTAGGACAGGTTTTCGCGACCACTGTTTTCAACGCCCTGCGCAACAACCAAAGCCGAATCATCAATCTCGCGGACAATCGCGCGAACCTTGACGCCCAAAACGGACGCAGCCTTAACTCGCCGGTGCCCATAGGCGACCTGATAGCGACCATCCCTTTCTGGATGTGGACGCGCCAGGATTGGAACTTCCTGGCCATTCTCGGCGATGGATTGCAAAAATGGATCGTCCTTAGAGAAAACGATCTCATCGATACGATCACGCACGAAAGAGGGGTCAATCAACTCTGGATCTAATTCCTGAACATGTTGCCCAGACTGGAGCGCTTCCTGAAGTGCCTTCGCTTCTTCTTCCATCTTGCCAAGACTAAGAGCCATCGTGCGTACCGGTCCAGCCGGACCGCGATGATCGGGCTCCTTATCTAAGTTGGCCGCGGCCAACTCCTGAACGGATTGCTCAAAGATTCCGTTGAGTTTTGTTCGCCTGCTCATTTGCGCCCCCATACTTTTCGGACATTTGCCAGAACTTCGGAGTTTGCCGCATTCACCGATTCCAGCGCTCTGTCGTAGGTCGCCTTTCGGACTTGGCCACGCTCGATCTCATACAGTGTCTGCTTGGAAAGGCCCGCATCGGAGATAGCGGTCGACTTCAAGATCGTGGCGGTAAGAACATCATCAGAGAAGAGGTTTCTTAGGAGAGCAACAATCTGAGACTGGGGTCCATCAAAAGGCTCATGACGCGTTACGACGTACTTGATGAAGTCATGGGAAAGATCGCCGCCTGCCTTCCGCACCACAGCCAAAAGGTCCGAGGTCATTAGGAGGAACTGCGACATCGAAGCTACGTCGACCATCTGTGGATGAACGGTGATGAGCATTGCGGTTGAGGCGCAGACGGCGCCGAGTGTCAGATAGCCGAGTTGAGGTGGACAATCAATGACAGCGATATCGTAATCAGCTTCCACCTCGGCGATCGCGGTACCTACCCTTTGGAAAAACGGCTCGCCCTTCCCAACCCGCCTTTCAGCCAAGGCCCGAGGTGTTTCGTGCTCGAACTCCATCAGTTCGAGATTGCCAGGCACAAGATGCAGTCCATCAAAGTAAGTGGGCCGAATGATCTCACGTAGTGATTTCCGGTCATCATCATATCGGATGGCGCCGTACAAGGTATCCCCGTCGCCTAGATCGAATTCAGGCTGTACACCGAGCATCGCGGAAAGAGATGCTTGCGGATCAAGGTCAATTGCAAGAACGCGGTAGCCGCACAAAGCGAGATACTGCGCCAAATACAGTGACGTCGTTGTCTTCGCCGAGCCGCCTTTAAAGTTCGTGACTGCGATAGTCTGAAGCTTTTCTCCGCTTTGACGATGAGGGAGAAACGAAAGCGCGTCTTTGGGCTTTGACGTTGCTAAATGACGGCGAAGTTCATTAATTTGGCTGAGGGTATATGAGCGCCGCCCCGAGCTGTTTACGTCTGGAATTGGACCCTTTCCATCCAACGAAAGCTGCCGGAGATATCCGTCTGAAACGCCCACTAGTTGCGCGGCTTCGCCTGACGTAAACGTCCGCAGAGTCTTTTGGGAATGCGGCGGGAAAAGGTGTTCAGAGAGCACCTTGAGCTGCCGCGAGAGCTGCTTTGCATGCCGCTCGATACGAATATCGGTTGATGATACGCTCGCCGTGTTCAAAGTGGAAAATCCTCGCAAAACGAAATTAGTGCCGATACGGAAACTAATCGTTTCTTATTAAAAAAGCGTATCCGTTATGACACGATTCGTTTACCTTGCCAAACGAGGTGTCAAACAGTTGGCCGCGGCCAACTTTCGTCAATAGCTTAAAGAGCGAATCTCGGTGACAGATCAGCCAAGCCGTACTCGACTGTATCGCAACGATCATCAAAGCGTAGCCTCCAAGCACTCACCCGAGCGAAAAATACGATACACGGTTCCCTGAATGCACAGAATACTCCCTGAATAGGGCGCGCCACTCTCTCAAAGGCTACATGCGGTGGTTACACGTTGCACTACCGGATGGGCGCCATTACCAAGCGAAGCCCATCGTTGTTCCCCCAATCCCACTCCGCCTGTCTGAGCCAACCGAACATATCGCCGATCATAATTTCACTGCGGCTCAGGCGATCGATATATCAGGCAGAATAGCCCGCGCTATCGACAACACCGGAGAGTTCGCCGGAACCTTGCCAAAAGCCCCGTACCTTTGCACTCGGTTCTTCGAGAAGCAGGTGCGATGGTCTTCACGCTACGCGGTGGATGGATGCCAGACGCAAGCCAAGTCCGTCGTCGCGAGCTTTCGGTTACGTGAACGCCTATCTAAACTTGCCGACCTTATAGCAAATCGCCCCGTGGAACCTGGCGCCTCAAGCACCATTCTTTCGTGTATGGGAAGAGGGTGAGAAGGCTCAGGCTCGCGAGGTCCTCTCACCGCGGCTGCGGCGGGTCGATCCACCAAGGCTGCATCGAGGCTTTGGGTATAGCCAGATCCCGACGCCATCAGCAATCTGAGACAGGCTTTTGCTCTGCTGACCGCGCCTGTCTGTCGAGCAGGACGCGGGAGGCTGCCAAGACCGGTTTTGAGTTCTACTCAGCGGTCACGTGACAGAACGAGAGCATCCCCCAGGCTTTCCAAAAGCCAAAATCGGGCTATCCCCGCGAAAGAAAATTCGTTGTTTCAGCGTTCGGCCGTCAGCCGGAGGGAGGTTTGCATCCAGCCGACCGCCGAAGGCCGCCTCTAGGGCCTGCATCTGGCTGTTTATCAGGGCGTCCGTTCTGGTTCTTACCTCTAGAAGGTAAAATAGGAGAGGTTTCAGCTTGCTCAACAGACTCACGTTGATCTGATTGATATACCGTACCGCTCAGGGCTGAAACTTGGGCTTTACGCCCATCTCTCTCCTGCGCGAAGTCGTCAGGCAAGGGTGGTGATTGTTCGATGCCAGAAACAACACGCTTTGCGGTCTCGAGGATGATGCGATAGGCGTTGCTGGTTTGCTTCACCTGAGGCCCGGGGCCTTCGCTCCCGGTCAGTTTGTACCGCCGGCGCCAATCAATAAACCCGTGATCGCGTAAACGAGCAAGCGCCGCTACAACAGCGCATTTGGAGCGCCGAATCTTCGACATGATCCATGTGAGTTGTGGTTCGACCCGACCGCCTCCTGCGATCGCCAAATTGACGAACAGCTTCAGTATTTCCAGCCCTATCGGTCCTAGTGGACCGATACGCTCTCCAGTATTTCGAGCGTGCTCTTCGTATCGCTGAGCTGCCCTAATGATGAGCCGGCCATCATCTTTTGAAATGCTTCGCCAGAACCAAAGCTCGCATCTTCCTTTTCGCCAGCTTCCGCGGTGGACGGGCACCCTAGCCGGTCGCTTCTGCGGAGCAAGGAAGTCGGGAAGTAAGCGCTCCCCAAACTGTTGCGATGGAAAATGCTTGTAGCGCTCCCCTGTGAGGTGAGCCGATCGTTGCTCCGCAGCAGCCCGCAGCTCTTCGATCTGCTCCGTGTCGAGCGGTCCACCAGACTCCCGCCATAGTCGTGCATAGAGCGTTTTGGACTTAAACTCCTCAATCTGTGAATGGCTTGTAAACCCTGCGAGATTGGCCCGCCATAGTTCGACGATCGAGTTGGCAAGATCCGCGAAAATATTCTGCCGTTGCACAGGGGAGGGGACTTTGCCTGATGCGCATAGATCGACCATAGGGGCCGTCCGGCGCCCATTTGAAAACACTTCTGATGCCACGTGAGTCTCCGGAATGAGGGGCGCGAAAATCCGTGGCGCGAAAGCGCAAAAGTCTTGCAATAGCGAGAGAGTTAGCTATAGTCCGAGTAAGCGTTTCGGATTAAAGGAATTGGCGTTCCTTGGTCACTTAAAGCAACCTCACTTAAGCCAACTAGCCCATTTGAAGACCGGCATCCGCGCCGGTTTTTTATTTGTGCGTAATGAGAACCTCCGACGAATCGTATGATCGAACAAATAACTTAACTCATTGAGTGGAGCTTCGCTAGTTTAGCTTATATAGTTGAATCAGGAAGAGAGTGGTTGAGCTGTGCTATTTCCACCAGTCGGGGATAGTCCTCGTATGGATCGATCTGTGCTCGATCGAGTGCGAACTATTGCTGTGATAGGGAATGGGGCCGTCGATCGTCGCTACGCCGCGACGATCGAATCGCATGACCTGATCATCCGCTTTAACGACTGCAGGAATTTTGAAGAATGTGCCACGCGCACAGATGTAGTCGCCGTTTGCAACATCGGCCGCGCTGCGAAAAAACTGCTGTCCTCTCCGGATTGGCGTAACCGCCCATGCGTTTTGGAGGCCTCACAAATTTGGAGCACGCGAGATCCTCTAATTCTTCCAGCCATGAAGCGTAGGCTCGCGGAGTCGCATCCCGATCTGTACGATCTATGTGACGATCACACCAATGACTTCGGACTGTTTTGTGCTCAAACAAAAAAGCAGCACGTCGTCATTCCTCAATCTTCCTACGAAGCGGTATTCGAGGAATTGACTGCCTATTGGAGCGGGTCATACGTGACGCCAAGTAGCGGGGTCATCGCTATAAGTGGCGCGCTCGCGCGGTTTCCCAACGCCACAATTACATTAGCTGGTTTTGGGCACGAAGGATGGGAAGGGCATCCGTTTTCGGCCGAAAAATTGCTTGTCGATATCTGGTGCCAGACAACGCGTGTAAGGAGGCTGGAAAACCCTTGAACAATGGTGGAAGCCCAAAAGGAAATACCGATAAGCTGCTGAAGTCCCATTCCGATCGACACCAAAGCCTTCGTCGGGGAGCGCCCACCCTATAAACACTCTGGGAGAGCTTCCGGGGTATCCACCATGTCGGATTAACTTCAACCGCAATGCTTGTGCCACCGTCTCAGTTGGGGATTGGTGGCTGCGTCAATCTGCAACGTTGGAAACTCCCCATCTCTTGACACTATTGGGAGGTATCAGCGCGTAGACGTTTAATATGAGTCATGGGTTCGATCTAAGTCAGAAATAGTGCCGGCGGCCACAAAAACCACAACACGCAATAGTAAAAATTCGTCGCCACACCTATTCAGTGGACATTCATAAACGACGCGTTACGCTCATCTCTGCTTAGGAACACCCTCAAGGAGATCTCATGAGAAACCATGTCCTGTTGGCCACGACCTTCGCGGCCTCACTAGCTTTTGTCGCCCCAGCGCAAGCGGACTTCACCATCGGCATCATCGCGCCCCTGACTGGTCCGGGCGCTGGAGTCGGCAATAAGGTTAAGGGCGCCATGCAAGCGGCTGCGGATGAAATCAACAAGAACGGTGGCATCCTTAGCGACAAGCTTGTCTTGAAATTTGGTGACGATGCCAGCGACCCTCTGAAGAGTTCAGCCGTTGCCAAAGACTTTCTCGACGAGAAGATCAACTTCGTCATCGAGGCTGCGGTTTTCGATCCTCCGTCCCCTATTCAGATACGATCTGAATCACCGTCGGATATTCTCGCTCTCGCAGGGACCTACGTTGCCCGACTGGCGAAGACTTCTCCGCCGCCCGAACTCATCGACGGTGGCCGGACCAGCAATCTCTCCACCGCGTGCTACCGCGCAGATCCCCGACAAGGTGTGATAGCCGCGAATTACGTACTGAAAAACTACAAGGACAAAAAAATCGCCATTGTTGATGAAAGAACGAGTTACAGCACCCCCTTGGCTGATGCCTTCAAGACGACCCTCAACCAAGGCGGCGTGACCGAGGGACTTAAGTTCGCCGTCGACCCTGGCGCCTATGACCATACGCAGGAGGCGGAAAAGCTGAAACAGGCGCGGGTGGAAGTCATTTATTACGCAGGAAGTTATGAAGGCATTGGCAAGCTTGCGCGCGAGCTCGGGAAAAGCTCAATCAAGCCGCAGATCATCGGCAGCGATGCCTTATCCAACGTCAATTACCGGGCCCTTTATAAAACCGAAGCGGATGGTACCATCTTCACCGACGCGCCCCGCGAGACGGTGGCCACCGATCTACAGAGCGCCCGCGCAGCACTCAAGGAGCATGAGATTCCAGCCGAAGATTTGACGCTGGAATCCTACGCCGCCGTCCAACAGCTGGCTGCCGCCATTAAAGACGAATCGTGCTACGGCCATTACCAATTCAGCCTTATCACCGACATCAAGGATGGCAAACCGACGGTCTATCTCGATCCCAGGGCCGTTGCAGTCAGAATAAGCGCAGATGAGATTGTTCCAGCAGAGACTGACAAAGCGACGGGAAATCGAATACTGCCCGCCTATTCATTATACGTCTGGAAGGCCGGCAAGATTGTTCCGGTCAGTGAGACTCGCCAGGGAAACTAAAGTCGAGGTAAAGCTTCAACAGCTGCAGACAACGGTAGTTAATCTCAATAATCCATCGAATTTCGTTGGGCCAGGTATCTCGGCCCGACGGCCTTACTATGTTGTGGCTATCACCCTTACAATGCTAGGGTTTCTACCAAGGCTTTCCGTTGTGAAAATATGAAAGCATATATTTACCTAGAACGTCGGCGCTGCGAGACTCCATCGGAGTGAAGGTCGGACATTGACGCACAAGCATGCACAGCGCTTATCGCCAACCTCGATGTGCATGCAACCGTCGACACCATTTTGCAGGTAGCCCAACAAGTTGCCCACTCAGACATCTAACGCAATAGAACCACGAAGGTCGCCATGTTTAGACTCAAGAATGTATTAAGCGCCGATGAATTGGTCAGTATAGGAAACTTGCTCGATGGCGCAAGTTGGTCCGATGGGCGTCTCACTGCTGGCTGGCAAGCCAAGGATGTCAAAAACAACCTGCAGATTTCTGCGGAGGATGCGAAACTCTCGTCACTGACGGAAATAGTGTCCGCCGCTCTCAACCGCCACACCGTGTTTCAATTTGCGGCTCGCCCCAAGCTGTTCGTTCCGCCGCTCTTCAGCCGGTATGTCCCTGGGATGGCATATGGCGATCACGTCGACGACCCGATCATCAGGGGCATGAGGACGGACCTATCATTGACACTTTTCCTGTCCGAGCCCGAAAGCTACGATGGCGGTGAGTTGGTCATTGAAACACCAAGTGGTTCGGAAGCAATCAAACTACCGCCAGGCGAAGCCATTTTGTATCCATCGACAATGATCCATCGCGTGGAGGCCGTCACGAACGGTGAGCGGCTTGTGGCTGTGACATGGGTCCGAAGTCTGGTCAGGGATTGGCATAAGCGCGAAATTTTGCTTGATCTGGACATGGCTAGGCAAGAAATCATGCATCGGCACGGGAAAAGCCACGAACTGGATCTCATCGCCAAAGCGGCTGCGAACCTTATGCGGGAATGGGCAGACGACTAACGCGGAACAAAGAGAATGAGGCGATGCGCCGGTGCGTTCACCGCCTCAGCTTTCTTGAATATGGCTACCTTCTAGGAGTCGGAACAAGGATGACATTCGCCTTCGATTGACAACAAGTTGCCTAGCAAAACCTACGCAGAACGTAACGATGTGCGGGTCTTCGTTCGGTCATCGATGGACTCTTGAACAAGAGGGTATCGCTGGAGGTGGGAGGAGCCAAGATCGTCGAACTTGCTCACCTCCTTCAATAGAAAGAAGCGCTCACTGGTTGCTATTCTTGGGATACCGAACCGCAAATTCCAGAAAGCTTCAAGTCACTGCGGGTTCCCGGGAAAATCCCCGAGTTGCAAGACGTTCGGTCTTAGCCTTTCTGCGAGAGCCGTTCTTGCCCTGAGCCCTTCTACGAGTTTCCGCTACGAGGCTTTAAAGCTGCCTATCTCAATGCGGCGTCCGGCCATCGCAATCGTAGAAGGACGGTGTGCAACCATAACCCGGGTAATCTTAAGAGCTGAAACGGCCGCGTTGATCTTAGCTTCGTTGTTCTCATCCAAATCGCTGGTCGCTTCGTCTAGGAACAATATTTTCGGTCGTCTGTAAAGTGCTCGGGCAAGGAACAGCCGCTGGACCTGTCCGCTTGATAGCGCGCTGCCCATATCGCCGACCATCGACTCGTAGGCCATCGGCATTGCCTCAATCTCGTCGCCGATTGCGGCCAGTCGTGCACATTCACGTACCCACGAGACATCAGCTCCCGGATCGAAAGCTGCAATATTTTCGGCAATCGAGCCTGCGAACAGGCGGTCCTCCTGTAGCACAGTTCCCGTCAGGCTCCTGTAGTTGCCATAGCCTAGACGCCGGATCTCCATGTCACCGAAGACTACCGCTCCCTCACGCGGCTGGATGAGCCCCGACATGACTTTTAGAAGTGTCGTCTTACCGCTTCCAGAAGGACCAACGATTGCGACACTTTCACCTTCTCCAATTTCAAGGCTCACCGAGCGAAGAACCTCCGGCAAGCCTTCTCCATAGCTAAACGCAATGTTGCGCAACGTGAGACTACTGTCTCGAGAAAGCACCGCCGGATGGGTAAGCTGGGATAGATCCTCTTCAGGTTCAGTCAACGCAATATCTCCGATGCGTTCGGCGTGCAGACTAAGCATACGGAACCGGATGCCAGTGTCGATCAGAGCCCCAACCCGGCCAATGAATTGATCCTTATAGGCGAGGAAGGCCATAAGCATCCCAATTGTCATGTCGCCACGCATCACGGCTTGGGACCCGAGAACCAACATGATGATACCGTCTATTCCCGATAGCACCGCATTGCTGGTTCCAAACAGAAAATCGAGTTTTTGGATGTGAAGGCGGGCATTGACGGAATCAATCAGCAGATTAAGCCAAATACCTCGTCGACGCTGATGGATATCCAGAGACTTAACACTAGCAATCCCACGGATCGTTTCCATGAAGTGCGAATTTTCCTTCGCCCCATGAACAATCGACGCTTCATTGGCTCTGCGGTAGGGCAAGTAAGCAGCGATTCGTATAACAAGATGAAGGACCATGGTGACAAGCACGACAATCGCCAGCCACCCACCATACAGGATCAACATCGACAATGCTCCGATGGCCATGATGCCATCAAGGACAACGCCGACAAGATCACTCGTCAAAGCCTGCTGTACAGCTCCCAGAGACCCGAAACGTGATACAACGTCACCCATATGCCGCATCTCGAAGTAGGAGAGAGGCAGGCGTAAAAGGTGATCATACAGGGCCGTTGTCCACTGGACGCTGAGTCTTGTGCTCAAGATCAGTGACGCCCACGAGCGAGCAAGAGTAATGCTCGTCTGAAGAACAAGCAGGACAGCCAAACAGATAGCTACCAGTTTTAACAAATCGTAATCGGTCGAGACGAGGACTTGGTCCAGAATGACCTGCGTTCCGATCGGGAATAAAATCGCAAAGACCTCCAGACAGGCCGACATTGCGAATATTTGCAGCAGCGCCGGCTTGAGTCCGGTGATATTGTGAAAAAGATCCGCCATGCGGATCTTTTGAGTCTCAGCCTTCTGCGAAAAGCCATTGGTGGGCCAGAGCTCGAGCACTACTCCCGAGAAGGAGTCTGACAATTCCTTTTGGGAAACATGAACCGATCCCCGCGCGGGATCATGAATAATCGCTCCACTCTTCGTGACACGCTTCAGGACCACATAATGCTGCATTTTCCAATGCAAGATCGTGGGGAGCTTCAATAATGACAATTCGTCCAGTTCGACCCGAAGAGCCCGGCTTGCCATCGCGACTGTCGAGGCGATACGTGAAAGATCGATTAGGGAAGTACCGGCGAGCGAAACTGAAAACCGCCGCCGCAAGGTTCCGAGATCAATCAGGTGGCCGTGATAACTAGCAACCATCGCTAAACAAGCCAGGCCGCACTCGGTCACCTGACTCTGCAGGATAACGGGAAGGCGGGGATTGAATCCGAAATGAAGCTTTTTGGTTGTACTCACTGAAAATTACCGCCCTTATGTGTGTCAGGGAACCCGCGAAGACTATAGAGGGGTTCCAGAATCCATTGGTAAAGCGGGCGGGTGTCCAGCATCAATTCGGCTTCCACCGCCATACCTGCGCGCAGCGGCTCCCGCTTGCCGTATGCGATAACATTCTGGCTGTCAGGACGAACGGAAATTCGATAAGATGCTGTTCTCTGAGCCTGCGCGGCAGCATCGCCTTGTTCCGTTCCGTCTTGGGACTTTATCGTCACACGCGAAATTTTAGTAACGACACCAGTGTATTGGCCAAATTTCTGATAAGGGAACGCGGCATATCGCATTAGGACCTTGTTGCCTTCTTTAACAAAGCCGACGGCGCTGCTAGGCGCCCAGAGTTGTACTTCAAGTGTGCTGTCGGCCGGCAGAATGGAAACAAGAGGCGCCCCGGCTATGATCATCTGGCCCGGTTTGGCAATAACCGCCGTCAAAGTGCCGTCACGCGGTGCAACAATGTCTATGGAGTGGCGGGCCGCACCTTCAGCAAGTTGCTGTTCTATAACCGCAATCCTCTGCCGAAGCTCGCCTATTGCCAAGGCAGCGTTGGTATCGAAGCCCAATAGCTTTGTTTGAACTTCCGAGCGTTGTGCGAGCAGTTGCACTTCCTGGCGCCTCAGGCTCTGCAATTGTCGTTGGTTATCTTTGTACGTTTCCTCACGCGCTTCGAACTCACGTTCTGCCGTTACGCCTCGATCAGTAAGAGAGCGGTATTTTGAAGCGAGCCCTTTCAGTAGTTCAACATACTCGGAAGTTGTCGCTATCTGCTCGTGCAGTCTGTCAAGCTCCTGTCCAAGCTGGCTTTCCTGAGTACCCAATCCATCCTTGTCAATTGCGTCCAGTCGCGCGCGCTCGGTCAAAGCGGTGATGAGCGTCTCTCTTTGGATTCGGAGTTGCTTCTCCACCAACGATGCTGTTTCGCCCATCGAGCTAACGTCGTCCAGACTGACGGTGTAGAGAACGTCGCCCTGCTTTACGGTGGTCCCTTCTTCACCGATGCCGCTAATGATGTGACCTGGCTGGCGAGAAAAAACCTCTGTCACTCCCGCGCCCGGCACGATTGTGCCGCTGACCCTGACCCGGTTGGTGTATCGGCCGAATACAATCACGCCGACTACGAGAGCGACGATAATGATGCTGATAACGGCCACTACTGTTACGGATACCGGCTGCACCAATAGTGGCCGGCCCATCCATTGGTGGCGTCGCGCATCAATGGCTTCACGGCGGAAAAGCAAAAGTGAATCCATGCCGTTCTATCCGAATACGCGAACTTGTCGCATTTTCCGCTCAGCACCGCCGGATCGTGAACGAAAAGCGCTATGGAATTGAACCGACATTAAGAAAACTCAGCATTTTCCAGGGAAAACGAAACGGATACTTTTCATCGCTCAGCGCGCCAACAATGCATGTGGTTGATTTCCGACGCGCCAGCGGGCTTTCTTTGCACAAATCGCCTACGACAATCCCCCAGATGCTGCATTCTCAGGAAAGAGCATCTGAGGGACCAGTTCAACAATAGAGGTGGTTGTCGCCGCCGTTATCGGCCGCCGCTCGTTCCCCGGCCGCTGCCATTGCTCGAGGGCTGACCATCATGGTTCCATTCCGTGCTGAACACCGGATCTTTTGCAGCGATTGCTTGGGCTTGGGCATAGGTCAATCCCTTAAACACAGTCGACCAGGTGCTTTGCTGTATCTGGCCTGTTTGTGGATTGACAACGAGCGGTACACCGAGCGGAGTTGTGCCTGCATATTGCGTACCCCCGCTACCATTCCCGCCGCCGCTGCTACCATTGTTGCTGCCGCCGCCGCGATCGCTACCGCTTGAGCTGCCACCCCCACTACCACTCGCGGCGCCGCCACCTCCCATTTCGCCGCCAAAGATTGAACCCATTTCGCGCATTGAAAGCTCACGCATTGATATCTCCACATATTATCAAGCAACTAGGAAAATCTAACGTTGTAGGTTGAGGCGCCTACCAACCCACAACCAGCGCATTGGTACAAGCATTGCGTTCAAAGTCAACCCTTGACTTGACTACACTTTAGCGCATTTAGCTTATTAGAGCGGATATAGCGTGGATTGATTGCGGCCTTGCAGCCAAAACGATCGCTTAGTGCGAGAATAGAAGCGTTGTCATAAGAGGTGGAAATTGTCCGAAATTCGGGAACTGCTTAGCGCCAAACGGTCTCAAATCGTGGCAGATATCGGCTGCTTTGGCTGGAATCTCGCTAAACTTTGCCACGAGCATCAGCATAGCTATATCGGCATAGACCGAGTCGAGCCGCCAGGGCGTCCGACTGGGGCATCTTTTCACACAATGGACGGCCATAAAATTCATCTCGAAGACGATAGTGCTGACCTAACCATCGCCTCTCACGTGATCGAACATCTCCTCGACCCAGTGGGCTTCGCTGTCGAGCTCGCGCGCATTACTCGTCCAGGAGGCCGCATTTACATCGAGGCACCGAGTGAGCTTTCGGCTTTTAAGAAGTCTGATGACGATGTCGAAGCACATGGCTTCGACTCATTCTGGGACGATCCCACGCACATCCGTCCATTTCCGCCAGGGGCCTTGTACCGCCTCGCTATCTCCATTGGGGCTGTGCCTGAGATCCTTCGGCGCGATATCGCCGGGACCATTCCTGTCGTTTGTCTTCTAGCTCGAGTTCCATTCTCCGGAAGCATCGGTAGCCGATATGTCAGCTTCAAGGATGTCGCTCCAGGACTTGTAAATGCCTATAAGGCGATTTGGCCAGAACGGCCCCTATCGAAGGACGACACAGGGTATTTGCAAATCCAGCCAAGCTTGTCATAGTTTTTCGCACAGGAACAGGGGAGCTGAATGCTGAGCCGGCCGGTAATTCTCTTAGCAGCGATAATAGGCATACTCAGCGCCTCGAATGCGACAGCATCGTCTATCACCGGCGATGCTCAATGCAAGAAAGGCGGGTTTTTGACAATTGCTGGAAACATCAGCGTAACAAACACCTCGGATCATACATACGAAATGTCCGAGCAAGAGTTTCGGACATTGCCGGCTACGAGCATATTGACGAGAACACCTTGGACTATGAGTGCGCAGTTCGCAGGACCAACTTTGAAGAGTGTGCTGGAGAGGGTCGGAGCGCAGGGGGCGAGTTTGGAATTAAGCGCCCTAGACGAATTTACGATTGCAGTCGACCGCGGCTTTGCCGAAAAATACGGCATGATCTTAGCAACTAGCCGAAACGGACAAGATTTAACGCGACGAGACTTCGGACCGATCTTCTCTGTCTATCCAGTCGACTCGCACCCGGAAGTGCTCAGTGTGTCAACACCGGTGTCGCAGATGGTCTGGCAACTATGCAGGATCACCGTCGAGTGAAACTCTCGTACTTGGCCTGGGTCGGCATACCCGTGAGCATCATCGTTGTTGCGTGGGCAATGATAATGGCGTGGAGCGCCTTCGAACTTCGCTATCTGCCCGCGACGGGCATGGGCAACAACGACCCATTTTATTCATATTGGCCGCTGTCTCAAGCCCAACGCGGTGCACTTATTCTCGAAACCGATATGAGGTTAATCGCCGCGGGTGCGCAGGTCGATCGCGAGACGGTGTCCTTGGATATTGATGTTCTCATCTCGAGCTTGAATATTGTTGTGCAGCCTTCGGAACTGAACGGATTGTATATGCGCATTCCTGAGATCGCAGGTGTAATGCCGTCCTTGCGAGACCTTGCAAACGAGGTGCTGCCGCCACTAAACGGGAATCTGTCGCGCGAGACCGCTCAAAATTTGTCGGCAAGGTTGGCGGAAGCAAACGACACGCTGCTGAGACTGTCAAACATGATCCGAAGTCGGGATGGTTTACAGAAAGAGAAAGCAGCGAGAGAGATTGCAGGCGCAGCCAAGATCATCACTGTCGTCGTCGCACTGTTGGTTTGCGCGTTGGTTTCGCTGATCGTACTCGCACTGCGGTATCGCGCGCGTGCGTTAAGGGAAGCCCAGGCGGTCGCCGCCGAGGAAGCTGCGGTAAAGGAAAAAATCGAATTCCTGGCCATGATCAGCCACGAGCTTAGGACTCCGCTCCAATCGATTGTTTCGGCCCTGGAACTCTTGGAACACCCACAAGAGGTCGCAAGTAGAGGTCAACTGACTAACCGCATTCGGAGGGCAGCAAACAGCCTGACCGTACAATTGCGCGATATTCTCACGCTGGCCCGCAGTAAGAACGGCTATATCGAGACCCAACCGAAAATTTTTGACGCCGTTGAGCTCGTGAAAGAAGTCGTAACGGATTATCGGATGATGGGGGAATCAAAGGGGCTCACCCTCGATTTGATCGTCCAGGATGAAGCTATTTTCGTCTCGGCGGACGGTGAACGGCTCGCGCAAATCTTGCATAATCTAATTTCTAACGCGGTAAAATATACACAAGACGGAATGGTGTTGGTTGAACTCGGCCGGTACCGGCCGGAGAGTAAGCAAATCACTATCTTGATATCCGATACGGGACCGGGTTTGCCGCAGAGGACCCTCGAAGGCGACGGTCAGGTAAGAGGGCTTTATAGTCTCGGGAACGGACGTGGGATTGGCCTGTCAGTGGTTCAGACGTTGTTGGTGCAACTGGGCGCTCGGATGACGATCAGCCCGAACCAACCGAAGGGTAGCCTTTTCGAGCTGACGGTTCCGGTAGTTTCCGTTGACGATCTGCAGAGACAGAATCCCCGTATGACATCACGCCGCGTACTGCTAGTTGGTGGCCAATTGGGATCGCTTGAGACTTTTGCATCCGTCTTCAGGAGCGACGGATATTTACCGGATATAGCAGAATCCGGGATAATGGCGCTCAACTTTGCCGCAGCACATTCCTACGCGGCAATATTCATTGATCTCGACATACCCATAATAACTGCTTCCGGGCTCGCTGCACAGATCAGGAAATTGTATCCCGACAGAAGAATGAAAGTGATCGGCTTGTCGATGACAAGCGATCGAGGCGAAAACGGCGACGCAAACTTTGATAAGATACTGGCGAAGCCAACCAATCATCAACTTATGGCCGTCATGCGGCCTTGAAGCTGGAATTGAGTGCTGAAATCAAAATGGGTATGCTCAGAGGCTTCTGAAAGTATTTGAGATTATAGGTCGTCATCGCCGAGGCGATATGCTGTTCGTCGGCGCCTCCATTAGCGATCTGTCCGGTTAACACAAAGATCGGGCAGAACGCGTTTCTCGCCCTGATATTCTGGATGAGTTCAAACGCCGTTTGACGCCGGGAATCAGCTTCAATGATCCAATCGAGCACGTAGGCGTCATAGTCCGTATCCTCCAGGTTTTTTAGCCGGGAGAAGGTAACGGCCTCAAAGCCTGCGATCTGAATATGACGTGCAATAGATTGGGCAGTGTCGTCATGATCGTCCAGAACAGCAACCCGGCGGGAAGGCGTCACCGGCTCAGCCACCATTCGAGTGACCGCGAGAGCGTGGCTCACTGACTTTCCGTCTGCTGGAATCACTCGCCAAGCACCCTCGACTTCGATCGCTATAAGTGTGCCAACGGCAGCTTGAGCGACAGGGCCACCAAGTCGAATCTTGCAGGCAATGATATGATTGTTCATCACGGCGGTCGCATCCACCATCGAATCTGCTTTTGCAAGCGATACCAATTCGGGCAGGGTTTCGTTGAAGTGCTCGGCGACGCGCTTGAGCTCCTCTAAAGACCAGGAGGCGTTCATCGTGAGACGCCGATTACCGGCAGAGTAAGAGAGACCCAACACCTCCGATACAGTGACCGCGTGGCGATATTTGGGAATGCCGTGTCGCAAGAGAAGTGCCGCGATACATTGGGCTGCCAAAGTGCCTTCATCATCTGCTGGCTGATTGCGCGCCTCATGAGTGTTTGCCTGTTGATCAATGGTTTCCCGTGTAACCACGTTTAAGTTCCCTCGGCTGGACAAGTTCAGACATATGAGTTAAACCTTATCGCGCATCCCGAACATATTCGCGTGATATGCAATTTTCAGGACTAGGCGATAAGTCTTTATAAGCGTCGAACGAAAAGATAACAAGGAAAACTGAGCGCATCATGATGTATGACACATGATAGCGCTGAAGCTTTTAGAAACTAACCAAAATGAGAGGCTCATGTTGGGTAAGGTTATTGAGCGCGAATTGGAATATAGGGGCCGCAGCCAACTTAGCCACATAGGCTTCCTGCTGGACGAATTCGCTCGCGAGCTGGGTAGATACGCAACATTTGCAGAATATGCGGCTGAGTGCTTCATGGAAGGCAAGCAGATTACGGGCGTGATTGATGAAGTTGATGAGCTGAAGAGGCCAGGCGGATACGGCTGGGGCTATGCGATCAGAGTTGAGAAAACGTCGTTGGGAGACGACGATGGTCTCGAATTTCAGAATGAGAGCGGAACGGCAAAAAAGCTGTAGGCTACTCGGCCTCTTGCACCTCAACGGGAGAGTTGGTCTCCGCAATATGAACCTTCTTCAGATTTTCAGCAGCATCGGACCTGATGTACAGTACCTTTCCAAAGTGTACACCTGGTCGGATTGAAGGCGTATGAACACGATCGAGAACACCACGTTTTTCGAGCAGACGCGTCATCAAGTCGATCTGGGATGAGTGGGAGTCAACAATGCGCGCGATGCTTGATGCTGTCGGCTTTTTGCCGCGCTCCTGCTCACGAGCAATCGTTGTCAGCAGAGCAACCTGGCGGAAACGATGGGCGCCTGTTTCACCAGGGAAGCGCGACCATAGAATAAGGTCACAGAGTTCTGTAAGGCTGGTTGTCTCGAGCGCAGGCCTAAATGTGGGAGTTGGTAGCGTTATTTGGTTTTGGCCGTTTTCGACAGCATCAAAATAATCGGCAATGAGCTTTCCGAGCACTATGGGTATGCGCTCTTCCAAATCGGTCGCGATTCGGGCGATTCTTTGATACTGCTCGGTCGATATGAAAATACGAGTTTCGGTAAGATTGGCGTCATGTTCGCGCTCCCACCAGCGACTCGGTTCCTTTTTATCTTCTGACGTCATTTTCCCAGTACACCGACAGCTCTATTGCATTGACATTGCGACCGATGAAACTGGCACGATCCCGCGCTCGTTGTTGCAATGGCACGATGCATTAGTAGGCAAGATTCCTTCATTTTGCCAAGCTGAACATTTCAGAAACGCTCGTGGCAATCCGTTATAAAGCTAAATTTGACGATTAGTCCACCAACCAACAGAGTTCAACTCATGGTGGATCCCTTGAGCGCCAGTTAGTACAACTACCTTATGGCCGTCGAGGGCCGAAAACTATTCAGGCTCTCGAACGTCGATGGGAGCGCCCGCCGACAGAATATGGGCGTTGTTGAGCGCTTCAATGGCATCGGACTTGATGTACAGCACCTTTCCAAAAACACCTGGACGGATCGACGGCGTGTGAACACGGTCGATTACGCCTCGCCTTTCCAGGAGTCGCGCCATGAGATCAATCTGGGATGTGTGGAAGTCAACAATGCGCGCGATACCTGACGCCGTCGGCTTGCTGCCACGCTCACCCGCTCGAGCAAGCGTCGTCAGCAGAGCAATTTGGCGAAACCGGTGCGCGCCCGCTTCGCCTGGAACGCGTGATCACGACACGACCTCACATAGCCTCGCGAGCTCAGTCGGCTCCAGTGGCGGCCGAACCGGCGGTGTCGGCAGCCCGATTTCCATTAGGCCACTGTCAACGGCCTCGAAATAGTCAACCACTAGCCTCCCAAGCAGGATGGGGATGCGCTCCTCCAAGTCTTGCGCCATGCGCGATCTTTCGAAATTGCATCTTCGGAATAAAGACAGCTGGTTCGACCAAATCTTCTCCTGGCGCTTGTGCCCACCATTGATGAAGCTCATGGACTTCCATCTGGCTATCCACGATCTCGAAATAATCGGCGATGAGTAGACCTAGCAGGATTGGGAAGCGCTGCTCGTGATCCGCCGCAATCCGTATTACTCTCTCGTAATGTTCTTTGAAGAGAAAGACGCGAGAATCGGCCCCATTGTCGCTTGGGCTCTGTACACGTTTGCGCTGATGCTGGTTAGAATTTCTTGGGGTTGTCTTGGTTTTGAGCATATTTAAACGGGCTCAATATAGTGAGTCGTGACAGGGCACTACGACGCCTTTCCTCCTCCAATTAGCACCACGAGCGGTGCCTCGGCTCCCACGGCCATACGACGCGATCACGCGAGAGCATGTGGCCGAGATCCCATCTGTTGGCCGAGACAAATGCGATGGTTCCGGAGCGATCCGTATAAAGCCGCGCCATAGTGAAGGTCGCCTGATAAAGGTATTGGGCGAGCCGGTCGATCGCGAGCTGCGCGCTTGCCTGCTCACGGATACATTTTGCATTGATCAGAGGCGCGTCGATGTTGGCGATGCGAACCGGCTCGCGATGATCGCCCCATCGGTACATGATGAAGCTGTCGCCGGTTGGAATGCGCAAGGAGACGGGCTCGCAAGCGCTGTTCTCACAGAAGGTCGCGCTGACGCTTCGTGAGACGACGTCGATGTGGGACGTTGTCTGCTTGGGTCGAGGTTTCGCGCTGGCAGCGATGTCAGGCGTGATGCAGAGCAGGGCGACAAGGCCCAGACGGGCGGAGATTGCAACCATGTCGATCAATCCCAGGGGATGACGGCCATGAGGTCTTCGTCGTCCTGGCCAGGGTATCTACCAAGGTTGGCATTGAGCTTGCCGTAACCGGTGTTGACGGTGAGCGTATAGTAATCGGCGTTATCCCGGTTCTGCTTCTTCCAGATCCCACCGATCTCGACTTGCTTGCCCTTCGGACTTTTGGCGAACAGGCGATAGGCCGGCGCCTTGGGATTGGCGCTCGCAAAGGCTTCGCCCGAAACGTCGAAGTCATAGGCGACGGAAGCAATATTGCCTCTGAGACGGGCGCCGTCGTCGACGAACTGGATGAAGTTGGTCAGTTCAGATGTGCTCTTTGACACGTGGTCCTCCTTCGGTTTGATTGTGACATGGCGTCTATCTGGCGCCGACTGATCCGGTGAGAAGCGTCCGGTTGGGGTGTGGCGTGTCGGGAAACGCCCACAAGCCGACGCGCGCATTCTGCGCGATCGATTCCTCGGCCGCGTAGGCGGGATAGACCGGTGACCCTGAGCTGGTGAGCGCCGCGAAGGCAAATCCTTGCGTGATCAGAATGGTGCCGAGATCCAGGACATGGCCGCCGACATGGGCGGAGCAGATGACGAGGATCGTCGAATCTCCTGGTAATTCCTGAAGCGATCGTGATGACGAAGCGCGCGAGGATAGCTGGACGACCGGCGCGCATGTCGGTGCAGTATCGCGAATAATGGCGGCAAGTATCGCAAGCGAGACCGCCCCACAATCCTGCCTTTGACCGGCCTTATCGGTATAGGTGCTACCGCGCAGACAGGCCTGAACCCCATAGAGCCGCATGGTTTGCCCGGATTGCTGCCAGCTATCGCCGGTGAGGAAAGTCAGACCGGTTACCGGCACCGCAAACGTGCGGGAGGTCTGTTGCGTCGATTGCGCGAAGGAGGGGACCGCCAGCGTCAACATGCCGAAGACCGAGATAGCCGCGATGACGAACCCAGATATCGCCGCAGTCCGAGGTCCGGCGTTCATTGCGGCGCCTTGTCCGCAGCAACCGGGCTGCAATCGATGCCATCGTTGGAGTTGGTGATGCAACCGACATTATAGCCAGCACCGGAGATCAGATAGGAACACACACTGGTGCCAGCGCCATCACGCGTTCCGGCAGCGTTGCAATCGAGGCCAGCTTTGGCGAGATTGTCGAGTTTGCCACCGGCGCCACAGCCAAATTGGCAGGCCTTCAGGATAGACGACTGGGTGATGGTGGCGCATGTGCCCTGATAGCAGACCTGTTGGCCGATCATGTTTGTCAGCCCGTTTTTTTGAGCCGCGGCCCATTCACTCCGTTCATAGCCCTGCCAGGCGGTCACCTGTGCTGATGGGCTGGCCAGGAAATCAGCACGACTGCCGCTCCAATAGCGTTGAAGGGTTCCGCTGTCGCAGAACTGAAACGCGCCGTAACAGCGGGTGCCATTGACCGCTGGAGAAATGCTGTCGAAATTGCCTTCACTGTGGCTGACGTTGGACGCATATTCGGCGCAGTCGGCAGGCATTCCGGCATTCAACAGGCTGACAGCGCTTTCGCCGGCGAAGGCAAGCGTCGCCATCATCCCGATAGAAAGCCCGAGGTTGGCGAAGACATCCGCTCGGTTCGGGCGCCAGCGGGAGGGTGCATTGGACAGGGTCATGCAGCTCATTTCAGCGGCTCCACATCGTAGGAGCCGGCGAGCGGCTTGCCGTTCTCGCCGATCTCGGATGTCCTGATCTTTTTGAAGTCCGAGGAAAGCACCGCGGTTCCGCCGAGCGGCATTTGCGGATTGGCCATCAGTTGCGGGGCCTTGCCTGGCTCGATGAGGACCAGCTGAGCCGTACACATGCCCTGCATGTTGCAGTCGCCATTGGTCTGCGACAGTAGCCAGATGCCTTTGGACGTCGTGACCCGGGCGGTATAGATGTCCGGAGGCCCAAAGGTCTGGCGGATATTGTCCAGGTCCCGGTCGCTCCATACGCCATCCGGATCGTGCTTTGCGTCCTTGGCCGTCAGCTTCAGCGAGAGCGCGAGGCCGTCCAGCGCCAAAACGCCATGGCCGGACAGAGCAAGAACAAGCGCGCCTGCAGCAATTTTACCCAACAGTCTATTCATGGAACCCTCTTTCGGTGCATGTGAGTTGTTGCAGCGATCACACGGTAGCCGTTCATGACGAGCCCGACCGGCTGGTTAGCCAAGAAGACGCAAACGCGAAACACGAAGCGCAGCATGCGGAAGGCGACGGAGAGGATACCGATTACGACCGCACAGATGGCGCAAACGTTCAGCACCATCACGATCGCATAGAGGATCAGGATGAGTGCCGTATAACCAATGTTCTCGAAGGGGTGAGCAAGCACCGACTTGAGCTGCATGGAAAGCGCAAAGCCGAGCAAGACATCGACAAGGAGAAGGCCGACGACAACCGGGAGCACCAGCTTCATAGGGTCGAAGGCCACAATCAGCTTCGGATCGTCATGTTCCATTATCACATGTCTCCCCTTGAACACTCCATATCCCACGGATCAAAGCTGTAGATCGAACCAGAATCTCGACTTGTCCCCGCCCGAGCCGGTGATGTCGAAATAGTAGGGCTCTTTTTTCAAGGGGCGAGCAATACGATCGATCGCTTCTCCGTTGTTGCCATGGCCGCCGGCGCTTGCCGCTCGTTTGACACAGGACGATTGCGAACCTCCACCGTGGCCGGACATGTCCTCGGTCGGAGTGTAGCCGGCCGGGCAATCATCATACTGCTGATAACCGGGCGCCCCTGTGCCAGCACCAGGGCAGATGGGCCATGTGAAGCCTGGCAGTTTCATTGCCGCGATCAGCTTCGTCATCGGCGGCACGCAATAGGGAACTCCGTGCCATCCAGGATTCTGTGAGGCCGCGCAAAGCAGGACCTGACAACCCCATGGGGCATCGTCGGCGCGAGCAGCTGCTGGCGGCAGCATTGTTGCCAGCACCGAGGCGATGGCGAGCAGAGTATTCAGCCCAACTGAGCCGACGGATCTGCGAGCAGCCGAGCGAAAAATGCCCATGTGATTTTAGCTCCGTATTATTTAGTCTATTGACATGATATTCCGTTATATAAAATAATCAAGCCGGTTCGATCAGCCAAATCAGGGCATTCGGGGGCACCGACGCGATGTGCATGGGCAATCCAGAGAAGCGGCTTAACCAACAAGCGAGGCGTCTACTTGCGGTCGTCGCGCTGAGCCTCGGCGCTTGCCATTCGGCGATGGGGCAGGAGATCTCGCCCAGCGCAGCGCTCTGCGTGGACGGCGCAATCCCAGCCGACCAGATCAGACAGATGATTGTCGACGAAGCCGCGCGCCAGCAGGCCGACACCAGGCTTGCGCTGGCAGTCGCCGGTGAAGAATCGGGCTTTGGAGCCCGCGTCAATTCAAAGGCCGGTGCTCGCGGCCCGATGCAACTGATGCCGGCGACGGCGTTCCGCTATGGCGTGGCAGATATTTGCGATGCACGAGAAAACATCCGCGGCGGCGTCAGCTATCTCAAAGATCTGATGGCAACATTAGGCGGCAACATCATGCTGGTCGTTGCTGCCTATAATGCCGGCGAACACCGGATCATCGCCACACGCGGCATTCCCTCGATCGGCGAAACCGTCTCCTATACCGCACGCGTTACCAACGCCTACTACGGCTTTGACAACGCGATTGCTGCCCGCAACAGAGCGGCAAAATCAACCGCTTCAACTGAAAGCAGCGAAACAACCGGCGTTGATTTGCTGGCAGCAGCAGCGCCCGCCGGATCGACCTCCGACAAACCAATTCCCATCAACCAGCCACCGGACAAGTCCCGCCAGAATAGCTGGATCGGCGGCTCGGTCCTTTACGTGCAGTAGCCAGAACAGGAGCCCCCATGAAGGCAAAGTTTTACGATCTCGTTCGATCCGCCATCCCCTCGCGGTCGATCGGCACCCATGTTGTCGCTGTGGCCGGGATTGCCGCTGTTGTTGCGGTCGGCAATGCCGATCTTGCCTATGCCGCCGGCGATATTTTCCAGCCGATCAATTCCGTCTTCACGACGCTGCTCAATTTCATGACGGGGACGTTTGCCACAACAGCGGCGACGATCGCATGCGCGGCCGTCGGTTATATGGCGCTGACCAGCCGCATTCCCTGGAGCTGGTGCTTTTCCATCATCGTCGGTATCGCCTTCATCTTTGGCGGCGCCCAGCTCGTGCAATCCATGTCGTCCGGATTGGGCAGCTGATGAGTGAGGGCCAGCCAAAGGCAGAGGTGGCACCGCTGGTTCTCGGTCTGACAAGGCCAAGGATGTTCTGGGGCGTGCCGATCGGTCTCTTCGTCGGCGAGATGATGATCGTCGTCATGACGTTCCTCAATACGAAAAACCTCGCCATGTTCCTGCTGTTCCTGCCTCTGCATGCGCTTTCCTACGTCATCACCGTGCGCGATCCGCACCTGCCGAACGTCGTTCGCGTCCGGATCGCCAAGTGCCCCTGGACGAAGAACCGCCACTTCTGGGGCGGCAATTCCTATCAACCGTAGTGGAGCTTTTCATGCACAGGGCGGTTCGCAAGGATTTCCGATTTGGTACCGAGATCGGCCGGGAAAAGGCGATTTCGGCCCACATCCCCTATCTCAGACACATCGACGAAGACACACTGCGGACCAAGGATGGGATGCTGCTCTCGGTCATCAAGGTCGATGGGTTCTGCCATCAGACCGCCGATCAGGACATCATCGATGTCGAAGCGACGGCCTGCAACACACTCATCCGGGCGCTCGCCGACAGCCGCTTTGCCGTTTACTCCCATATCATCCGCCGCCGTATCCCGCCCGCTATCGAGGGCGAATTCGATATTCCCTTCTGCAGGGAATTGAACGACCGTTACATGCATGGTCTTGCCGACAGCCGGATGTACACAAACGAACTCTACCTGACCGTCATTCGCCGTGGGTTTCAGGGGAGGGTGGGCCTTGCCGATACGCTGCTGGCTCATTTCCGCAAGGCCGCCGGTGTTTCTGAGCAGGCGCTCGATCACGAGGCCCGCCAGGAACTACGTCAGCATGTCGCGAATATCGTCAAGGGAATGGAAGGCTACGGCGCCCGGGTCCTGAAGGCAGTTCTTCGCGAGCACAGCGTGTCATCGCAAGTCCTGGAATTTTTGAGTATGCTTCTCAATGGCGGCCAGCCTGTGAATATGCTGTTGCCGCGCATGCCCCTCGACGAATACCTGCCGACCCGACGCATCACCTTTGGCCGGCGTCTCCTGGAAATGCGTGGGGGTAGCGACAACGAGACCCGCTTCGGCGCGATGTTGTCGATCCGCGAATACCCGCCCTATACAGCAAACGGCATGATCGACGGGTTGCTCAAAATTCCCGGAGAATTCATCGTATCACAGAGTTTTTCGCTCGCCGACCGCGCGCCGGTTCTGTCAGAAATGGATCGCATACAGCGACAGATCAGCGTGTCTGACGAGCGTGGGACCAGTCTGGAAAGCGCGATCTCGATTGCCAGGGACGAATTGGTCAATGGCCGCTCTGTGATGGGATACCATCATCTCTCGGTGATGGCGCTCGGAAACTCCATCAAAGAAACCGAAGCCAGCGCCCAGGCAATCACCAAGGAGCTGCAGCATGCCGGCATGGTGGTGGTGCGCGAGGATCTGAACGCGGAACCGGCCTTCTTTGCCCAGCTTCCCGGCAATTTTGCCTACATTGCCAGACGCGCGCTGATCACGTCGCGAAACTTCTGCGGCCTTGCCTCCTTTCACAACTTTGCTCTCGGAAAGCCCAGTGGCAACCACTGGGGGCCAGCCATCTCATTGCTGCAGTCTACCTCGATGACGCCCTACTTCTTCAACTTCCACAAAGGGGAGGTCGGCAACTTCATCGTCACCGGTCCGACGGGCTCGGGCAAGACGGTTGGCCTGCTGTTCCTGCTGGCACAGGCCATGCGGACACGGCCGCAGCCGCGTTGCGCCTTCTTCGACAAGGACCGCGGCGGCGAGATCTTTATCCGCGCCTGCGGTGGGCAATATGAGATCCTGCAGCCGGGCACACCGACGGGCTTCAATCCACTGCAGCTCGAAGACACCCCGGAGAATAGGACCTTCGTCTATGAGCTGCTGAGCTTTATCGTCCGGCCGAAGGATGAGACGGAAAAGCTTTCTCCCGAACAGGAAAAGATCCTCGCCCGTGCTATCGAGCAGATCTTCAATGTTCCCATCCGTGAGCGATTGTTTTCCGATGTCGTCCATTTGCTGCGCGGCGGTGAAATTGCCGGCCGCGATGATCTTGCCTCTCGTTTCGAAGCCTGGTGCGACACGCGCGGATGGCTGTTCAACAATCCCGTAGATCTCTGGGATGCGGAGCGGGGCGTCTTCGGCTTCGATCTCACTGCCGTGCTCGACGATCCGGAGATCCGGACCGCAGCACTCGGCTATATCTTCTTCCGCATCGGCCAGATGCTCGATGGTGTCAGGCCGATGATGCTGTTTGTCGATGAAGGCTGGAAGCTGCTCGGCGACGACAAGGCCGGCGCCTTCATCAACGACCAGCTCAAGACCATCCGCAAGAAGAACGGCATTGTCGGGATCGGCACGCAGTCGGCCCGCGATATCACCACATCGCGGATAGCCCACACGCTGCTGGAGCAGAGCCCGACGAACATCTTCTTCCCCAATCCCAAAGCAGATCACGACAGCTACGTTCGCGGATTTGGTCTCTCCGAGGTCCAGTTCGAATGGGTCAAAACCACCCCGTCGACATCACGCCAATTCCTGGTCAAGCATGACCATGACAGCGTGATCGCCAGGCTTGATCTGTCGGCCATGCCCGAGTTCGTCAAGGTTTTGTCCGGTCGTGCGGAGACGGTCGCCGAGTGCGCGCGGCTGCGTCAGCGCTATGGCGACGCGCCAGAACAATGGCTCCCCTATTTTTGCGGTTGGCGACAGGAGCCGGCAGGGCCTGCCGGGATGAACCCATGAGGGTGATATCGATGTTGAACCGATCCGGATTGGTCAGTCTGGTGCTCGTGGCCGGCATTTCGATCGCCTTGCCTGCCCAGGCTGAAGTTCCGGTCAATGATGCCGCGCGCACAGCCAAGGAAACGAACACGGCGGCCTGCATGCAGCGAGCGCGGACCTACAAACAGTCGACGGTAGCACCTTCGCGCGGGGTGACGACCAGTTTTTCGACGCAAGGAGATCTCGCCGACGTGGGGCAGGTGAGCGGCGCCAGCGTATCCGGCTCCCCACTATCCGGCACGACGATCGGCAACAGCGATTTGGCGATCCTTTTGGCGGTAGGACAGGGGGTCGCGGCGCTGAAGACGAAGAATGTCGGGCAGGCGGTCAATGCGCTTGCTGCGGTGGCCGCCGCCATCAGCTCCAACAGATCGACGTTGAAGACCCAGCAAAATGCGATCGGCACGGCAAATTCCTTGCAAGGCGCTTTCGATCAGAACTCGACGGTCCGCCTGTCGGGCGCTGAGATCTGGAACCAGGCGATCGGCGCCGTCAATACCACGGTTCAGATGCGCAACCAGCGCCTCATCGATGCGGCGGCCGCCGAAAGCGCCGCCACCAGCGTGATGACCTACGATCCGGCGAAGGCCTCCTTCGTCAATGACGTCAAGGCAAGCGGAGGCAACTGACGATGACGATCCCGACAGGACTGGTGGTCAAGATACTGGGCGTGGCCGCGGCAAGCGCGCTGGTGGTGGTCCTGGTTCGAGCCAACATCTTCATTGGCGAGCAGCAGGCAAGACAGGCCGCAGCCGAAAGAGCTGCAAAGCGCGTCATGGACTACGACCCGAGCAAGCTCTCGTTCACTGATGACGGGCCAGCATCATCAAAGGCCAATGCAGGTGCGGCCAAGCCGTCGGCCAACACATCCGGAGAGGTAAAATGAGCAAGATGATCATGAAGACAGCGCTTGCCGTGGCAACCGCTACCATGGCGATCCCGGTCACAAGCGCCTATGCCGAGGTGCCGGTTCGCGATGACGCGACGCTGTCGCAAGCGACGAAGACGGCCGAAAACACCGCCCAGATCATGTCGTCGAACGGTGACATCCTGCAGACGGTCAACAAGACGCTGGCCGCCGTGACCGGCAATCGTTCCACCGCTGACATCGCAGGTACCGCGCTTGGCAGCGGGTTCTCCATGGGCAACGCACCCGACTTCTCCTCGCTTCTGCAGGGACAGATGGCGTGGGGCAATCTCGGCTCGTTCGGCAATACGGCAGCTACGATCCTCAACGGCCTCAATCTGGTGAAATCCCTCTCGGGCCAGCTAAGCAGCTCCGGAATGACGCGCGGCGACAAGGCCTACCAGGGCCTGGTCAATACGGCGACGGCGCTGACCGCCTCCATCGCCGGCACACAAAGCGCCACACAGCAGCGTTCGACGGCGTTCCAGGGCGTGCAATCGCAGATTGGCACGGCCAGCGACATCAAGGGATCGATCGACCAGAACTCTCAGGTCCAGACCCAGACCGCCCAAACCGTCAACGAGCTCGTCGGCGCCGTCAACGCCGGCAATGCGGCGCTGAACGCCGAACAGATGCGGCAGCTCGCCGCCGAAGCCGCCACGTCGGAGTTCATGACCTACGATCCGGCCAAGGCATCGTTCATTGGCAATTGATCACGAATGAAACGGGACAGGCACATCATGAAGGGCAGATTGCGGGTCATTGTTCTCGGCATGGGCATGGCCGCCTTCGCAGCCTTGCCGGGATGCGCCGGTCACAAAGAGCTGAAGGCGCCGTGTTCGGCTGCGGCCGGGTCGATTTTTTCGTCCTCCGCCTTTGCCACGGATCTCACCGCTTGTGGACCAATGGTGCGCCAGAACGGCGTCACGGTCCTCTAAAGGAATGCTCTTCTCATGAACCCCTTCGACATCCTGTTCGGCAAGATCGATACGATGGGCGTCAGCGCCGTGCAGAGCATGTACACGACGCTTGCGACCAATCTCGGCCCGGTGTTTCTGGCGGGACTTGCCGTCTACGTCGTCTGGTGGGGTTACGAGATGCTGTTCGGACGGGCGCAGATGACCGCGGGCGCCTTCGTCTGGCGGTTCGGCCGCGCCTTCATCTGCTACACTCTCATCACCTCCTGGGCCACCTATCAGCCGCTGATCGTCAATCCGCTCTTGAAGGCGCCCGACGCCATGGCGGCGGTCGTGTGCCAGGCAACGGGCGGCAGCGATTGCGGTGGCGATGGTTCCTCCGGCTCGTCAATCAGCCAGGGTATGACTGATATCTGGAACGGAGGCATGGCTGTCGTCAAAGCCATGGTCGACGCCGCGGGCATTACGGCTGTTGGCATGTACATTCTTGCCATCGTCGTGCTTGCCGTCGTCTGTATCCTCTGTGCGGTGGCCGTCACTTTGCTAATGATCGGCAAGATGACCATGTTCATTCTGCTGGCGATCGGGCCGATCGTGCTGTGCTGCGCGCTCTTCAATCTGACCTCGCGCGTCGTCGATGGCTGGATCGGCAGTTTGGCCGGTTACGCCCTGCTGCCGATCATCGTCTATGTCATCCTCGGCCTGATGCTGACGCTGCTGAAGGGCAGGGTGGATGCGCTGAGCGCTGATGCCAGCGGCGCCAATATGACGACGGTCGCGCCATTCCTGATGATGTCGATCGTCACCATCTACCTGCTTCTGCATTCGATCCCGGTCGCATTGGCTGTTGCCGGCGGTGGCCCCCGGATCGACGGGCAAGCCGGGCTCGCCGGCAGGTTTGCGACGCGCAGCATGTGGATCGCGGCTGTGCTTGGGACGACTGGCATTGCAGGTGCGGCAAGAGGAGCAGTCGACGCCGGCGGCGCGATGGCAACCAGAATGCGGGGACAATCCGGCATGATCAGTGACGGCGATCCGGCTGCTGCCCAGGTGCGCGCGGCCGCCCAGAACGCACGCAGGTAGGTCCCACCACGCCAGATCACATCACACCAGATCCTGGCCCGACAAATCCAGAATGCCGCAGGCAAACAGCATCGCCGGTTGATGCTCAACCATGATTCCAGGAGTAGCAATGGGTACCCATGACAATAGGCCTGAGAAAGCAGGGGCATCAGCCAGAACGGCTGAATTGCTCGATGCCGTCGCCAAGGAGATCGATCCTCGCTACTACAGCGAAGGCGAGCGCTGGGAACGCTCCGTCTATCGATCGGTCACTGTTTCGCGCGGCGCGTGGCGGTCGGTCTCGGTTGCCCTTGGCATGGCGCTTGCCGGCGCTATAGGGCTTCTTTGGGCATTACTCCCCTTAAAGTCCTTCGATGTCGTCGTGCTCGAGGTCGACAAGACCACAGGCTATGTCGAGGCGAGCCGCCCTCTCCAGGAACGTGGTGATCTCACCCAGAATGAGGCGGTGACACGGGCAAACATCGTCCGCTTCATCCGTGCCCGCGAGACCTATGATCCAAAGGGCCTGCGCGACAACTACGATCTGGCTTCGCTCTATTCGACCGGGAAGGCGGCTTCGGATCTCGCCAACACCTATTCCGGCGCCAACCCCAACAATCCCGTCAAGCTGTACGGCCCGAACACTGGCGTTAGTGTCTTCGTCAAGAGCGTCATCTTTCTCAACGACAGTACCGCGGCCGTGCGCTTCTCGACGACGCGCTCCGGTTCGTCAGGCCCAACGGTCACCGACCATTGGGTCGCCAATGTCCGTTTCAAGTACACGTCGGAACCGATGCGCAATGACTGGCGCTTCGACAATCCCCTCGGCTTCCAGGTGACCGAATATCGCCGCGATCAGGAAACGGTCACATCCGGGGAGGAGAACCAGTGAAAATAAGTCTTCTCCTGTCAGCGAGTGCGATCGGCGTAGCTTTGTTGGTGCAGGCGCCATTTGCTTCGGCTGAGGTGCAACCGCAATCGGTCAAGGCGGATGAGCGGATTCGCACCGTTCCCTTCCAGAAGGACAATATCGTCTATCTCGCCGGCATGATGGGCGTCTCGACAATGATCGTCTTCAATGACGACGAGCAGATCGCGACCGTTGCCATGGGCGACACTCTGGCCTGGCAAGCTGTCCCCGATCAGTCAAAACGCTTCCTGTTTATCAAGCCGTTGCAGCCGGACGCACAGACGAACATGAACGTCATCACCTCGAAGCGGGTCTATACCTTCTTCCTCAATGGGGCGAAGCCCGGCAATACCAGGACGGCCGTCGTCAAGCTGCGCTTTTCCTATCCGGAGGATTCAACCGACGCGAACCTGCTCGCCACGGCCCGGCAGAATGCCGCCATGCCAAACGTCAAGGCCGCTTTGGCCAATCCCGGCCGCCTGAACTACGACTATGGCTACAAGGGTGCGGTCGACAACAGACCCACCTCGGCGTTCGACGACGGCACCAAGACATTCTTCCAGTTCGGCGGCGAAGTCCCGGCATTTTTCGCGGTCAAATCCGATGGCAGCGAGTCTCTCGTCAATTACCGGCGCGAAGGCGACTACATCGTCATCGACAAGGTGGCGCGTCAGTGGACGCTGCGCTCGGGCAAAGTCGCCACCTGTGTCTTCAATCTGAAGCCTGCGATGGCGTTGAGCAGGCCGGTCGACAGCAAACTTTTGGAGATCAGCCGTGGCCATTGATTTTGAGGAAGAGGCGCGCATCGTTGAAACGGTCGCTCGACCCGCCGACCGCAGGCGCGGCAAATTGATGCCGATCCTGCTGGCATCGGTCGCGCTCGGAGTTCTCGCCTATGCCGGCTATGTCAGTTTCATCCGCCCGGATGGATCGAAGAAGGCTGGGGAGAAAGAAGAGTTTCGCACGGCAAGCCATGCCGGCAATCTGAACTTCGACCCGCAGAATCCGCCCGCGACGCCAACCGACAACAAGCTTGTGCTGACGCCACCTCAACCGACACCGGTGGTCACGGAGGCGCCTCCGGTTCAAGTACAGGCACCCGTCGTCATTCAGCCTGCCGTCGACGATGACGCCGCTCGCCGAGCAGCTGAAGAGGCGGAACGGGCCAGAAAGGCGGAGGCACTGCGTATCGCGCGACTTCAGTCGAACATGCTGGTCGTCGACCAGGCAACCAGAGGCAACGATTCCGCCTCGATCGTTGGTGGAACATCAGGGCAGGGGACGGGTTCAGCAATGACCGTCGAGGATGATCCCAACCGCAAATTCGTGCAATCGGTGGGATCGCAGGATGTCGAGACGGTCACTGCGTCGCGTAACGACCGTATCGATGCCCTCATTCCACAGGGAACGCTGATCCGCGGCGTGCTGGAGACGGCAATCCAGTCGGATCTGCCGGGCATGGTGCGGGCGGTGATCTCGACCGATATCTATTCCTTCGACGGCCGGCGGGTCCTTTTACCCAAAGGGACCATGCTGACGGGCGAATACAAGAGCGGCATGGCGCGGGGACAAACACGAATCCTGATCGTCTGGACGCGGGCTCTGCGCAGCGACGGCACCTCCGTCGCGCTCGGCTCCTATGGGACCGACGATCTCGGTCGCTCGGGCCTGACCGGTTTCGTCGACAAGCATTATCTCGAGCGATTTGGCGCCGCCGCGGTCCTCAGTCTCGTTGGCGGCGTCTCGTCTTTTGTCGCCGGCCTCAACAGCGATGGATCGAGCAATTCCGCTACGTCGTCAACGAGCTCGAACGCACAAACGCAAGCGCAGCAGACCTTGTCCCAGACCATGGCGGATATGGCGAACATCGCCTTGAAGGATTCAATCAATATTCCGCCGACAATCCATGTCGATCAGGGCACGGAAATCATGGTCTTCGTCCGCAAGGATCTCGATTTCTCCTCGCTCTATCCCGATCCGGTCAAGGAAGCCGTCAATGAACTTCGTCGCGCCAAGGCCAGACATTGAGCTGATCGAACTAACAGCTCCTTCGGTGAAGGAGCCGGCATCCCTGTGGGACAGTCTGCCCATCTATGTCAGGCAGACCGCCCAGCCGATCAGGCGGTGGCTGGAAGATCCCGATGTCATCGAGATCATGTGCAACCGCCCCGGAGAAATCTGGATCGAGAGCATGGCTGTCAGTCATATGATCCGCCATGTCGTGCCTGATCTCGACACTAAGGCGATCATTGCACTTGCCCAGATGATTGCCGGCACCACCCAGCAGAGCGTCAATGAGGAAACACCGCTTCTGTCGGCCGCCATGCCGAACGGCGAGCGTTTCCAGGCGGTCTTGTCGCCGGTTGCTGCATCCGGCGGCGCCTTTGCCATTCGCAAGCAGGTCATTCGCGACATGACCCTCGATGACTATCTCGGCCTCGGTGGTTTGGACAATGTGAGGATCAGCGGTCCGAGGAGTGGTGACGTCGGAGACCTCAGCGAGCTGGATATCGGATTGATCGAGCGGCTGCAGGACACGTCGCCAAAGGCGCGGCGTGAATGGCTGCGCTTTGCAGTCGAAAATCGGGTCACCATGTTGATCTCCGGGGGGACGTCGAGCGGCAAGACAACCTTCTTCAACGGCCTTCTCAAGGATGTTCCGGAGTGGGAGCGGCTGGTGTCGATCGAGGACACCAGAGAGCTTAAGCCGCCGCAGCCGAACTATCTGGCGCTCCTCGCCTCGAAAGGCGGGCAGGGCAGAGCGCGCACCACAATCCAGGAGTGCCTGGAAGCCGCCCTTCGTCTGCGTCCGGATCGCATTTTTATGGGCGAGATCCGCGGCGCTGAAGCCTTCAGCTTCCTGCAGGCGGTCAATACCGGGCATCCTGGTTCGATCTCGACACTACATGCCGACAATCCCCTTGGCGCCTATGAGCGATTGGCGATGACGACCATGCAGGCCGGCCTTGGTCTCACCAAAGCGGAGCTGATGGAATTCGTCCGCTTCGTCGTGCCCGTGGTCATTCAAGTGGCCCGTGATCCGGCGACGATGAAGCGCGGCGTGCGCGAGATCTATTTCAGCAAATGGGGCGGTCGATGAACCGCGTCGAGAAACTGGCGCTGGCAATAGGAGGGCCAATCCTTAGCGCCGGCGCCGCCTTCTACAGCTGGTCCGCGAGCTACGCCGCCGCATCCTTCCTGCTCCTGAAAAGCTCCACGATGTGGAAGAGTTTTGCCGGGGGAGACATATTCATGCCGGCAAAGCAGGCCTGGATCTATTTCGGTAATCCGGCCGTCTCAAAACTGATTTCCGTGGCGACAGTTTCGATGCTGGTGCAGGCGACAATTGTTGCCGGTGGGCTGGCGCTCTTGATCAAACGGCCTTGGCAGGTCCGTCCTCCGGCCGGGGGATCTCGTTTTGCCACGCTCGAGGATCTGGAAAGCGCGGGTCTGCTGGGCGGCATTCCCGGCAAATCCGTCCTGCTCGGCACATTCGGCAAGGGCAGAGCGGCTGTCGATGTGCGCTATAGCGGCGATAGCCACTTCTTCGTCAATGGCCCCTCCCGCTCTGGTAAAGGCCGCGGCTTCGTCATGCCGAACCTTCTCGAATACCAGGGATCGGTCATCGTCCTCGACGTCAAACGGGAGAACTACAAGCTGACGGGGCCAGCACGGATCGCGATGGGACAGCGCTGCTTCGTCTTCGCGCCGGGATCTGCACATTCGCATCAATGGAATCCGCTCGACTTCGTTCGACCGTGGCCTGAACGATCGACGGATCTGATCAATCTGGCGGCGACATTACTGCCGACTAGCGAGAAGGAAGACGGCTATTGGAAAAAGACAGCACGCGGTTTGCTCGCAGGCATCCTCGGCTACGTCCTCGAGTCAAAGACCATGGAGGGGCGGCGCAATTTGCGCTCGGTGCTGCGCATGTTCTCGACCGGTCGATCCTTCTCGGTCGTCCTGACGGACATCATTGCCGCGGAGCCGGACCTTGACCAGTTCATCCTCGGCAGTTTCCGCCAGCATCTTGGCCGCGACGAGGAACAACGTCCGTCCTTCGAAGGGCATGTCACCACAGCGCTTTCCGTCTTCAACAATCTCCTGATATCAGAAGCTTGCGCCGCGAGCGATTTCGACATCCGGGAGCTCCGCCGCAAGCCGCTGTCGCTATTCATCGCCGCTCCCGTCTCGGATTTCGGGACGGTCGAGCCGATCATTCGTCTACTGATCCAGCAAATCCATGACGTGATGCTGCGGTCACTGCCTGGCGCCGACGAGCCGCACAAGATCCTGATGATGCTCGACGAGTTCTATCAATTCGAGCGTCTCCCGGAAATCATCAAGCGGGCGCCGCTGGTCGCCGGCTACGGGTTGACGATCGCACTGGTCGCTCAAAACATTCCGCAGCTCGATGAGCGTTATGGCCAACAAACGCGCAACGCCCTTCTTGGCAACATGGATATCAAACTCAGCATCGCGGTCGGCGATGATTTTACCGCCAAGATCGTCTCCGACAATCTCGGCCGCAAATATGAGGAGCGGGAAGGGTGGGGCAGGCAAAAAGGGCTTCTTGGAAAGCAAGCATCCTCTGGGCGATTTGAGCTCGTGCCATTGATGGATCCGGGCGCCGTCCAGCGCCTGGACGACGACAATACGATCCTGCAGGTGCGCAGTGGCTATGGGGCAGTCCTCAACAAGCTGAGTTTCTATACGGATCCCCGCTTCGTCGCGCGCCGGCGGGACGCCGATGTATGGAAAGGCGAGCTTACCGTCCCAGAACTCCAGATCCGGGCTGAATGGCCGCTATTCGAGCCTCAGCCGGCGGAGCGGCGGGTAGGCGTCGTTGCGGAAGCCCCTGCGCAGTCTCGTTCCGGGAGCGTCGACCATGAGAGGGACGTGTTTGAGCAGGCAAAGGCAGTGTTTGCTGATCCTGCCCCTCTCATGCATGCGTTTCGGCTTGCGATGGAGGCGACCGCCGACAAGGTGACGGCCGATTTATTGTTTCGGCTACGGACGGCGCCTGAGACGATTGGGGAGCTGCGGGGAGGAACTATGCCGTTCACCAGGGATTATCAGGTCCGGAAAGCGGCACTCACCTCGGTATGGAGCTTGCGACGGGTGGTTTCGGAAGCGCGTTGGGCTGTGATCGCGTCGCGGCTCGCAGACAAGGAGGAACTCGAGGGGTTGTTTTTCGGGCCGGGTGGTATTGTACCATCCCATATAGGTTTAAGTGCTACCAAGAGTGCGGAAAGAGCTGATCTGGAAGAGGAGGGAACAGATCTGTTGGACTTGGGATTTGCATCGGCTAACGAGATTATAGTGCAGATCCCCAATGTGGCCGATGCTGATATCGGCGAGGGGTCATTGAACGATCCGAGCGCTCTTTCAGGCGCCCTTATTGCCTTGCGGGGGGCCCTGGCAAATTCCATGTCTGAATCTGAAGAAGAGAACCGGCTCGATGTTTCGAGCTAGGGTCTCGTCGCCAACGGCCCCTTACACATTCGCCCGGAACTTTCGTTGAATTGTTGCGCGAACTGGTAGAGATCCAATTTGATAATCCTTGGTCGGAATGCGCCTGAACACTGCGGCGATTGTGCGGCCTAGCCCCGTTGTGATCGAAAGCCATTCCAAACGAACACGAACAACTGGTAGGGCGCTAAAAATCGACCCGGGACATAGTACTTCTTCTTCTGCTCGCCAAATTGGGCCTTAAGCTGCTCGTTTAGGATTCCAGGCAAGCATGCCAAAAGAACTATTGCCAAAAGCTCAATTGTTTCCATCCAAATCATAAGCGCCACCAGGCAAAGCACCACTAGCGATACCCTATAGATTACCAACCTCGTCGAAGTTCCCGGGAAATTCATCTAACGATCCTGCCCTTTTGCCATGTCAGTTCAAGCCGTCCTCAGGAATCTTTCCCATATCGTCAGAGCGCTTCGCTCGATGCCGAACCGCCTGGAAGGCGGATAAGATCAGCGGCGCAAACGCCATAATTCCAAAGTAAGCGGCGTAGTAGATATCCGCGAACGGGCCATGGGCCCCCAGCAGAACTTCGCCATTCGAGCACCTCTGAGCATCTGTCAATATGGTCAGATCCTCGCAGTGCGTATGGTAAAATATAGTCGTCAGACCATCCCATAAAACTAGCACGGGCAGTGTGCCTAGCAGCAACCGGCCGAGTGATTCAAGATTGGTTATCGGTCGAATTTCCGCGTGACGGATCGGGTGGGGGCCGACTTGGAGCATCCGCAAGGGGAGGGCTAAAACGATCGCAAGGATTGCTGCCGAAACCTGTGCAAGCAACAACGTCAACAGCGGCCCCGTTGGAGGGGACAGCAGGAATATCGCGCCGGCGACAATAAAGGCTGCAAGAGCCATGCAGCTAGCCAACGACCCTAGCGTCAGCCCTTTGCGTGTAATCAGTGAGCGCAGGAAAGAGATAACGGCTACGATTGTTGCTAGCCAAGCGACTGGGCCAATTATCCAGGGAAATTGTGCCCAATGTCGAGGAACGAGGAACAATATGATCCCGGCAGCGGCGATTATGATGGCGAAATGTATCCAGGTCAGCCCCGCCTGCTGTGAGGAGCTCTTTTTGCGGGGCTTCTTGGCCGCCTTTGGCGTCTTGAGTGCCGTTCGTTGCGGCTTCTTCATTGCAAACTCCACTGGCGATGAGGATCAAGCGGTCAAGGAAGGATTGTCATGATTAGTATCCGAAGGGCGACCCACACCTCCGCATCGGGACGATGTCTCCGAGTGAGGTTAGCCTTGTTCGCCTCCGGGAGAGCTTTTTGGAAATGGACATGAAAACTTAAACGGGTATCGCTATATCACAGTAGTTGTTTCGAGTGGAACGCACAAATGGACCATAGTCAGGATCCGCGATCTGATATCGTCTTCATCGAAGCTCGGTTGGAGCTCAACGAAAAGCCGCCCACATCTGAAACGCCCTGGTGGCTCCCGTTGACCTTCATCGTGCCTTTGGCAATTGGCGCTGTGCTTGCGGCAATCTTCTGGAACTGGCGCGTGTCGCACTTCCCGCATTCCGTGGCGACAATTACCTCCGTCTGGGAAGTGCACATTGAGACCGGGAAGGCAAATTACACCGCGACATACGGCAAGATTGCTTATCTGCGAAACTATCATGGACAATCTTACAGTTGCGAGGTGACGAAAGAATTGGGACGTCCACAAGACGGTTTCGTTGCTGGCCAAAAACTTGAAGTCGTGCCAGCGGCAAGCACATGTGAGAGAGTCGATATTGTCCGCCGCATATTGGCGCCTGCCGATTCCCAGTAAAAGTGCGGCTATCGTTTCCTTGGTGCTTCATGGCATTGGCGGTGAGGCACCGCTGTCGCGAGGTCGGACATGCCGCGCGTCTTGTATCACAAGCGCAACTTTGCAAACGAACGCTCATGGACCCCAGTTTTCGTTGCGAAGATGGTTCGGCGTTGATTACAAATCTAGACTCGAATTTGCGAGCGACCTCAGTTTTTGCTGCGATCCATAGGTCACACGGCCGGTAGATCATATTGCTCAACGGTGACGGTCCCGTCTGCGGCGACAGAAATTTCCAGGACTTCGTTCCAATGCTCCTGGCCTTCAAGTGTCTGCAGCGCGAGTAGAAGCAGTCGCTGCTGAAGAGCCAGTGACATTAAGCCCGCAGCGGTGTTAAGCGCAATCAAGCCGACATGAACCTCTTCTTGCTGATAGAGCGGCAAGAAATCAGCAGTGTTATGCGTTACGAGGATATAGCCATCGTCGACTGCTCGGCGCGCGACACTATGGTCGGCCTGTCCAGACATACCCAACCAAGGAATACACGTTGATTCTTCAAGTCCACGCTCGCGAGCGATGGTAGCGAGCGTGGGACTGAGGCATTCGTCGATGAGCAGCTTCAAGATACGCTCGGAAGGTCGTCAAGCTTGAGTGTCCGAGTATTCTTCGGCGGTTTCGCCCGCCAGGCAGGCTTTCCCCGCGGCCGCCCTCTCCGAGGGTAAGCAGTGGCGTACTCCGAGGCGAGGCTAATCTGATCGCGGGTTAGGTGTGGGTAGGCAGTCGCAACCGCATCCACGCTTTCACCGGCGTTCAGCATATCGGCGATGTCGTGAACAGCCACTCGAGTGCCGGCCAAAACCGGCTCTCCACCAAGAATAGCCGGATCGGCCTTGACTGCCTGCCGGACCCTTTCCAACCGATCAAGACCGGCCTGGACTTCCAGGATTACAGGCTGCAGGTCGACCGTCAAAGGTGCTTCCTCGACCTTAGTCCTCGTCTGGTCCGACAAAACCTTCTGGAGGATCCGTTGGCGCGTAGAAGGCGTCAGAGCCTCGGCCGTGAGGTAAGCGAGCCTTAGTCCTATAAGGGCAGGCGAAGCAATCAATCGGCTACCCCGTTCCTTCCGCACGAAGCCGCGCATGAGGCCAGCATCGATAATACGATTGACCTGTTTGAGCGGCACACCCGTAACGGATGCCGCTTCGCTTGCGGTCAGCGTGATGTTCATGGCCATATCGGTAATCCTTCCAAATTCCTGGATAGATATAGGCGATCGCGCCGGTAATTTCCAGCTATTTCCAACATGAGCCGCCAGCACGATCCCAATTCTGTAAATTGGCATAAGGGTTCGACGCCGATCTTCACGATAATTCTTTGTAATTCCTGACATTGGCGGGATCATTTTCCAGTGCTGAATTACAAGTAGCAGTGAAATCGTCCGCGAAGCCATGCGTGACTGGTCCGCGAAATGGTCTACCCGGAAGGTCGATATCCAGCATCTGAAATGGCTCTTCAGAAACTGAGCGCTGCTCACAATCTTGGGGGTTAAGCTTGTTTGGTCGCCTCATGCCGAGCGGATTTTGGCACCTCTCGCACCTGACAAGCGTCGCTGGATGCGGCGCACGGTAGTAATGATCGAGAAATCGATCAGGCCGCGGACAGAGCGCGGTCGACCGCCTCGGGTTCCTTGTCGATGACGGTCAACAAAATTCGAGAGGGAGCATCGATGCTGGAACGCTTTTGTTCCCAATCCCTGAGGCGGCCGACTGAAAATCCATATCGCGTCGCGAAGGCCTGCTGCGACAATCCCAGCTTCTGTCGAATGGCCTTGACGTCCACTTCGGCCGGAATATGGATGGCAAAATCCACGGCGTCCGCTTCGCCCTTGGCAAAGGCAAGAGCTTCCCGTGCGCCTTGCAAAATGCGTGATCCTGCTTTGCTCATTTTCGACTCCTGATCTTCTTAACCTGCTCGCTGACGCTCTTTCGCCATGCTTGCGGAAGGGCTGTCAGGATTTCGCGAAGCTCGTTGCGCTCCGCCTGGGACAGATTTGCTTGTGTATCCTTGCTGTAGATATCCAGAAGAAAAACCGGGATATCCTCGTCAGCATAGAAGGTGATGATACGATAACCGCCGCTCTTGCCCTTACCGCGTGCGGCAAAGCGCAGCTTCCTGGCTCCGCCCGTTCCCGACATTATGACGCCAGCGTCCGGGTTGGCTGCGAGATACGACACGATGGCATTGCGCTCATCCTCTGTCACGCTCTCATCTTTGGCTGACGCTAAATAGGCAGGAGTTTCGATCACCGTATGCATGCGTCGACAACTACGGAAATTCCGCACCTTTGTCAAGTAAACATACGGAAATCCCGTATGCCTCGCGCGTTACCTTCCCTGCCTTGAGCGCGGCCGTTCTTTCGTCAATCAGCCAAAGCGCTATTTTCGGTGCTGGGCGCGGCGCGCAACAACTCCAAAGCATCCCGGGAAAGCCATTGGTGGGCCGCAATTGCAGTACGCAGTTCGGGAAGCGTGCGATTTCCCTCTCTGAACAAGGTGACGACGGTGGCGGCCGCGATTTCGTACTCCGGGGCGGCACGGTCGATACCAATTGAAGTTCGCCACTCTTCCAATGCCTGACTGATGATGTTGAGTTCAACTGGCCCGAAGGTCGCATTCACAAAGTCTCTCATTGTCTCTCCCGAAAACAAGCGGCAGAGAGATGGGAGTCGTCGTGGCCAATTTCAAAGGGATCGCCACTACCGAATAGACGTAATCAAATATTTACCATGACTTGCGAGCTTTACGACGCCACGCAGTTGAATACCCGGCAATCGGGCAGGTATTGGTTTTGCGTCACCTGCCCGATATCGCACGGTCTGTTTTCATTGATCCCTGATTTTCCAGCACGTCGCCCAAGCGATTCTTGTCGCAATCCCTCTTTGCCCCACATCATGAGTGACGGCGGGTAGCGTATTCGCTGTCCCCGAACGGAGCGTACGATGATCATTCATCTCAATGGATGGCCTGGGGTTGGCAAGTATACCGTCGGCAAGATTGTCGCGGAGCGGTTGGGGGCTCGATTTCTAGATAATCACACCCTGCTAAATATCGCCATCGCACTGACGGATCGGGGCACTCCTGCATATTACGAGCTGGCGACGAAAACGAGAGATTTGGCGTTTGAAGCAATATCCAGGTTGCCTTCAAGTGAACCGGTGGTGATGACCGGTGTTGTGGCTTCAGGCGGCTCTAGCAGCTTCCTGATCGACAACTGGCGGGCCATCCTGTCATTGGCCGAGCGTCGAGGCTGCAGTGTCTATTCCGTTACATTATCGTGTTCGGAGGATGAAAACGCCCGGCGCATGATCAATGGAGATCGTGAAGCACACCGCAAGAAGCGAAATCCGGAGCTGCTGGCTGAACTACTTCGGACACGAAAGCTACTCACAGATGGAGCGACCGCTTCCGTGGAAATCGATAACACCAGCCTTTCGCCGGGTTCTTGTACGGATGCTGTTATCGCTTGGCTCCAGAAGACCACGACGATAAATTTTCCCTCAGCTGATCGAGTTCGGGGCATCTGAAAATCTGAAACAGAGAATGAGGCTTCATTGCCACTCCTGGAAGCTTTTTATAACCGCATGATGGAGCGTCCCGCAGTCAGGAAGACCTTGGAGATTGAGGAAGCCATCGGGTACGAACTGCCATCTTGAACGGAGCTTCGTGGGCTTCCGATCGACGGGCGTGAGTTGCTAACAGCACCGGGACGGCCAAAACAATTAATGTTAAGCCATTGAAATGTATTGAATGCATAACTCGAAAACGGAAAGAATATCATTAGCCGACTAATCACAGATAAGATAGCTTATGGAACTTCCCCGGACTAGTTCGCGACGTGTGAGGTTGCACAGGCTGAGCCACGGATGTTTCAGTAGGCATAGGAATAATAACACCTATATCACCAATTTTACGCCTGCCCTGGTCACAAGCGTTGCTTGATTCCAATGATGGCAGACATTATGTTTTGGTTGTAGAAAATTAGTCGAGCACATCCGGGCGCCATCGATTTTAGGCAATAAGCGTCATACAACGAACTGCGTTGCGTTGGCGTCAAAATTTGAAGGTGAGAGTGAGTGTATCGTCCCAATCACGCGGGACATGGTGAGGATGAATAAGGCACGAATATTTATTAGCATCGCTGGATTTTGCGACCCGATGCTCAATTTCACCGTAAAGAGCGCGATCGAGAAGGCCAGATTTCCGGATCGACTTCGGTTCGGAATTGTGGATCAAAGCATTTCGTCGTCCGAGTCTAGCCTACCGGCCGAAATGGGTCAGGTTGCCTATCTTCACGTCCATCCCCATCACTCACGCGGAGTGAGCTGGGCAAGGGCACTCGCGATGACGCTATATCTGGAGGAGGACTATTTTCTTCAAATCGATTCCCATACTTGCTTTGACAGGAATTGGGATGTCACACTTATAGACACACTTGAAACTATTTCGCGCATCAGCAAAAGCAGCAAGGTCATCGTTTCGACGCGCCCCTTTGGCTTTGAACTTCAACCGGATGGGAACGTCAGGAAAAAACGTTTCACCGCATGCACGTTGAAGTTGGTACCAAAATCGAACGTGATACGTCTATCAGATCCCGTGGTGTTGTTCGCTTGCGAAAATTCGAATGAGATGATCGATATTCCTGGCTTCCAGATATCAGCAGCATTTCTTTTTACCAGGGGATATTTTGTCGAAGAGATCCCTTATGATCCCTATATGTATTTCCACGGTGAGGAACAGAACGTATCAATCCGTGCGTTCACGCATGGCTGGGATATTTGGCATCCGAACAGGCTGCCGTTGTACCACCTTTACAAAAAGCGTTCAGGAGGTGAGCCTCCGCTCCATTGGGACAAGGCTTTTGATGATGAGCGAGTCGAGAAATGGCATTCGATGCGCGTCAGAGCCAATGAGCGCCTCGGCGAACTACTCAACGGATCGCTAGGCAGAGCCTACTCAACGGGCACAACGCGAACGATAAAACAATATCTAGAGCTGGGCTCGTTTACAATACAATCCAGTAGCTGACGTTGATCATGCCCGACGCGCTTGATCTTCTGAACGAGGGCTAGTGGTGAGAGAGAAAGCTGAAAACATGCATGGACCGGAGGTCCAGATAGCAATCGCTTTCACGAAATTGACTACCAATAGTAAGAGAAGCTAACGTAATCCCGCATAGCGATCTATTATCCAAATCAAAGAATACAATTTCAAAATAGGTCTATCGAGTATTTCAATGATTAATGTTGGAACGCGCTTTAATACAGCTTTCGAAATTGTGGATTCCATCAACTCATCGGCGATGATTGATGCAGCACTTCAGGAGCTGCGACTGCTTTATGGCGTTGCTTCCCTCTATTATCAAGCGCTGGACATTGATGGGGTTGATCGTACAGCACTGCCGATCTATGGAATCGATATTTCGGGGTGGGTAGAGCGCTATCTGGAGCAAAGGTATTTTGATATCGATCTCATCGCAAAGCTCGGTCGTGTGAGTAACTTACCGTTCGATTGGGCCACCGCAGGTTCCCAAATGCCCAGTATTGCAACACATTTTTCAGACGCTTTCGGTGCAGGTCTCGGTCAACGGGGAATGACAATTCCGATACACGATGCCGATGGAGACTCCGCGATCTTAAGCTTTATCGTATATATCGACGATGAAATAAAATGGAAGGTCTTTCGGCGTGGCCTGAAGCCCGAGCTCACCTTGCTCGGTCTCTATCTGCATCAGAAAGCTAAAGGCCAGCTAGTTCGCAACAACACCGTTGTGCTCAGCAGGCAAGAAAGCCATTGTCTGCAGCTCTTTGCCGACGGTGACAGGCCAGCAAGGATTGCCGATAGAATGGGGATATCGGTTCATACCGTGAGAATGCATCTTCGCCGGGCACAACATCGTCTGGGAGCACGATCGAAAGCTGACGCCGTCGCAAAAGGCGTCAGTCTGGGTTTTATACGCGCTCGGCTGACCGCGGCGTGTTGCTTTGCAGCCGTTTTCATGTCACGGCTATTACAAGAGGTTGAAATAGCATTCACTTCCGTTTGACGCCCGCGGCTACTGGATTTGGCGGTGGTTTAGGCTCACAAACAATATGCTGGCGAGAAGCCTTTGGGGCCTCACGACGGAAGTACGCTATAATACTGCCTCATGCCAGCGCCGCCGATTTGGCTACGCAAATTACGGAAACTCCCTGTCGCAAAATGTCTTTATGGCCGGGAGGACGTGCCCGTCGCTCGTTGCGAACTTGACCAGGGTGTCAACGTGTTTTTGAAGATGATTGTCCGCCTCATTCTCGCCCTTGCCTAGTGCCGCAAAGGAGTTCTGGGCGTCTTTCGATAGCTTCTCGAATCTAGCGGTGTATCTTTGGGCATTATCGGCCTCCTTTTTTTCCTCAGCTATCTTCATCCAGATGCCATACGCAGCGGCGCATCGGAACAAGTTCTCTTGTCTTTCTCTTTTTTCATTGACTTGGTGATTTGAGAAAGGATTTGCGGACTTGTTATCGCCAGCGACGGCGTTTGAGCAGGTAACGATCGCAGCAATGAGAAAGAGAATTCTGAACATTGAACATCCTGAACTGTTTATTGATTTTAGCCTCCGGCATCCTAAGTTCGCTCATCCGGTTGGCGTTCCGATTTTGATCGTCTCGTATCTCATCATCAAAGCAAAGAAGATTCTCTTTGCAACGTTAACAACCGTTGATTGATGTGGAAGGGTGCCAAGCCAAATGTGTTTCCAATGGATTGGCTCCGCGAACATTATCAAAGCCTGTTCTTAGATAACGTCGTTTCGTCGTGCTCTTCCTTATGACCGTGATCGGAAACTTGGCGCCTACGATTTGGTAGGCAGGCTGCCTAAGCTGGATGGCACTCGCTATACGTCAGTTTTGATATATTGACAACCTTAGCGGACAATGGAAAGCGTCGGAAGTATAGCTGCGACCTTCTGGAGTAACGGGAAATTTCATGGCCGATATTAAGATTCCTTCGAATGTTTTCAGAGAAATGCTCGAAATGATGGGTGAGCAGGTCGGTCATCTGACCCCGGATGAGGCTGAGAAATTCCAGCGGCATGCATATCGGACGTTGGAAAAGTCCGCCAAGACCGACGCGATTGTCGACGAGTTGAAGAAGGACTTTTCGAATAAGCCCTTTAATGAAGGTGCAGTTCGCGATTTTATCTCGGATCAGTACGAGCGCGCCGTTGACGATCAGGATATCGATCATGGGGCAACCCAGAATCCTGATGGATCGATAAACAACGACGGCCTGCCCTGGCCTTTGCGTGACCCCGGCTTTGACCAGCGGCTGTACGATGATCTGCGCGATTCGATTGCAGGCGATGAATATCCGCCGCCGGAGCCGCCGACAGAAGAGCCGACGGAACAGCCCACAGAGCCACCGACTGAACCGCCGACCGAGCCGCCAACGGAACCACCGACTGAGTCGCCGTCCGAGGAACCGACAGGATGGCCTCCCGCGCCCCCGGCGCCACCGCGCGATCCACTGGTTCTGGATCTCGACGGTGATGGTGTTGAGCTCATCTCACTTGCGGAATCCCGTGCCCACTTTGATTATCAGAGAGATGGTTTTGCTGAGAAAACGGGCTGGCTAAAACCCGACGACGCATTTCTCATTCATGACGACAACGAAAACGGTGTTGTAGATGGGATCTCGGAGCTTTTTGGAAGTCCTGACGAGGACGGCTTCACTGCCCTCCGTCGTTATGATAGCAATGGGGATGGTAAGGTTGACGCTAGCGACGCTGAGTTTGCGGGGCTAAAGCTTTGGCGGGATCTAAATGGCAACGGTATCTCCGAGGCCGGCGAACTGTTCTCGCTTGCCGATTACGGTGTTGAATCGATCAATGTGAACGCGACTGCCTCCAATCGTGTGACTGCCGGTAATCAGATTGCGTTTGAAGGATCGTTCACACGGACAGATGGTAGCAACGGTCTGGCGGAAGCCGTGCTCTTCAATACGAATCCGGCTGTATCTCGATGGGATATGCCGGCGGGATTTGAGCTCTCGGCAGAAGCTCGGATATTGCCGAATCTGAAGGGCTATGGCCTTCTCCCAGATCTGTCGTATTCGATGACGTTGGATGATAACCTGCGCCAGTTGGCCGAGGCTTTTGTCAAAGATATCTTCACGCTGCCTGCGGAGCAAATTCGTCCGCGATTTGAAGCCCTATTACTTTCCTGGGCTGATGTAAGCGATGTTCCCACGAACGATCGGGGAAATAGCATTGACGGCAGGATCGTTGCCTTTCTCGAGACGTATTTTGGATCCGAGCTAGTTGATGGCACCAGCCAAGTTATTGGCTCGCGCTACGCAGAGGTAATCAGGTCATCATTTGATACGGTCGTTGATGTTTTGTTGACGCGGTTCCTGTCGCAATCGGCGATGTCGGCGCTTGAATTGGGTGCAGATGTCGAAATTGTGCTTGATAGCCCATTTCTCTCTTTGACGTCTCTCGCGTATAGGGTTGAAGGGGATCGGTTTAAGAATGAAATAGGTAACATACCGAGCTATGTACTAGCATTGGCGCCGTCAGACGACCGAGCTAAATTTGATTACTATGCCAAGGCAATGGTCAGCCTTCAGGGGCTGAAATACGAATATTTTGATAATGACACGGCCGCTTTCAAAGCATACCTGCTTTCGAAGGTGGCGGAAGCGGAGCCGGGCCGTTTGGGTCTGGCCGCATTTGTGGCAGCCTTCACCGACGCCGGAAAGCTGACTGGGGGTACAACGGAAGCGGACAATGTGTTTGGCACCTCCGGAAATGACGTCATCCTCGCTGGCCTTGGCAACGATGTCTTGAGTGGTGGTTCGGGCAGCGACACCTACGTCTATGCCCGCGGCGACGGCAATGACACCATCAGCGAGGGAAACTGGAACGGCACCAACGACCAGCTTGTCTTCTCCGACATCAACCCGGCCGATGTCCGGCTGGTTCGCAACGGCGCGGATCTGACCATTGTCATCCCCGAGAGCGCTCCCGGCGCCGGTGATGCAGGCTCGATTCTCGTCAAGGACACGCTCAACGATATTTACGAGCGAGGGATCGAAAAGATCGTCTTCGCCGACGGCACGACCTGGACCCGTGCCCAGATCAGGGTGTTGCTGCTGGAGCAGGCAGCAACAGCCGGCAATGATACCATCGCCGGCTTCAATGTGGCCGACGTTATCGCCGGCGGCGCGGGCGACGATGCCCTCAATGGCGCCAGCGGAGATGACACCTACGTCTATGCCCGTGGTGATGGCAATGACACCATCACCGAGGACAACTGGAACGGCACCAACGACCGGCTCGTCTTTTCCGATATCAACCCGGCCGATGTCCGGCTGGTTCGCAACGGCGCGGATCTGACCATTGTCATCCCCGAGAGCGCTCCCGGCGCCGGTGATGCAGGCTCGATCCTGATCAAGGACACGCTCAACGATATTTACGAGCGAGGGATCGAAAAGGTCGTCTTCGCCGATGGCACGACTTGGACCCGAGCCCAGATCAGGGTGTTGCTGCTGGAGCAGGCCGCGACAGCCGGAAACGATACGATCGCCGGCTTCAACGTGCCCGACGTTATCGCCGGCGGCGCTGGCGACGATGCCCTCAATGGCGCCAGCGGAGATGACACCTATGTCTATACTCGTGGCGATGGCAACGACACCATCACCGAGGATAACTGGAACGGCACCAACGACCGGCTCGTCTTTTCCGACATCAACCCGGCCGATGTCACGATCAGCTTTTCTGGGACCGATCTGCTGATCACGATCGTTGAGAGTGCTCCCGGTGCGGGCGACGTAGGTTCGATTCTGATCAAGAGCACGCTCGGGACTCCCTATGAGCAGGGTGTCGAGCGGATCGTGTTTGCCGACGGCACGACGTGGGATTCAGCGCAAATCCGCGCCCAGGCCATCGCCTCGGCCCGGACCGTCGGCAACGATATCATTACCGGTTTCGGGACCGGCGACACCTATGCGGGCGGCAAAGGCAATGACATCATCGACGGCGGCGCCGGTAACGATACCTACGTCTATGCCCGTGGCGACGGCAATGACACCATCACCGAGGGAAACTGGAGCGGTACCAACGACCAGCTTGTCTTCTCCAACATCAACCCGGCCGACGTCAGATTGGTGCGCAACGGAACGGATCTGACCATTGTTATCGCGGAGAGCGCTCCCGGCGCCGGTGATGCAGGCTCGATCCTGATCAAGGATACCCTCGACGGTACCTATGAACGTGGTGTCGAAAAGATCGTCTTTGCCGACGGGACCATCTGGACCAGAGCGACCTATGTCGGCCTACTGCTGGACCAGTCAGGAACATCCGGTAACGACACGATCAACGGCACCAGCAACGCCGACCTGATTGCGGGTGGGCTCGGCGACGATGCCCTCAATGGCAAGGGTGGAAACGACACCTATGTCTATGCTCGTGGCGATGGCAACGACACCATCACCGAGGACAACTGGAACGGCACGAACGACCAGCTTGTCTTTTCCGATATCAACCCGGCCGACGTCAGGTTGGTTCGCAACGGCGCGGATCTGACCATTGTCATCCCTGAGAGCGCTCCCGGCGCCGGTGATGCAGGCTCGATCCTGGTCAAGGACACGCTCAACGATATTTACGAGCGAGGGATCGAAAAGATCGTCTTCGCCGATGGCACAACGTGGACCCGTGCCCAGATCAGGGTGTTGCTGCTCGAGCAGGCCGCGACAGCCGGCAATGATACGATCGCCGGGTTCAACGTGGCCGACGTTATCTCCGGCGGCGCGGGCGACGATGCCCTGAATGGCGCCAGCGGAGACGACACCTACGTCTATGCTCGTGGCGATGGCAACGACACCATCACCGAGGATAACTGGAACGGCACGAACGACCAGCTTGTCTTTTCCGATATCAACCCGGCCGACGTCAGGCTAACCCGCAACGGCGCGGATCTGACCATTGTCATCCCCGAGAGCGCTCCCGGCGCCGGCGACGCAGGCTCGATCCTGATCAAGGACACGCTCAACGATATTTACGAGCGAGGGATCGAAAAGGTCGTCTTCGCCGATGGCACGACTTGGACCCGAGCCCAGATCAGGGTGTTGCTGCTGGAGCAGGCCGCGACAGCCGGAAACGATACGATCGCCGGCTTCAACGTTGGAGACACGATCTCCGGCGGCGCGGGCGATGATGCCCTGAATGGCGCCAGCGGAGACGACACCTATGTCTATGCTCGCGGCGATGGCAATGACACCATCACCGAGGATAACTGGAACGGCACCAACGACCAGCTTGTCTTCTCCGATATCAACCCGGCCGACGTCCGGCTAACCCGCAACGGCGCGGATCTGACCATTGTCATCCCTGAGAGCGCTCCCGGTGCGGGCGACGCAGGCTCGATCCTGGTCAAGGACACGCTCAACGATATTTACGAGCGAGGGATCGAAAAGATCGTCTTCGCCGATGGCACAACGTGGACCCGTGCCCAGATCAGGGTGTTGCTGCTCGAGCAGGCCGCGACAGCCGGCAACGATACGATCGCCGGCTTCAACGTGGCCGACGTTATCTCCGGCGGCGCGGGCGACGATGCCCTGAATGGCGCCAGCGGAGACGACACCTATGTCTATGCTCGTGGCGATGGCAATGACACCATCACCGAGGACAACTGGAACGGCACCAACGACCGGCTCGTCTTTTCCAACATCAACCCGGCCGATGTCACCCTGGTACGCAATGGGACCGATCTCACCATCCTTATTGCCGAAAGTGCGCCGGGTGCCGGCGACGCAGACTCGATTCTGGTCAAGGATACTCTCGATAGTCCCTATGAGCGGGGTATCGAAAAGATCGTCTTCGCGAACGGCACGACCTGGTCGCGCGCGGATATGATTGCAAATGTCGCCTACATCGCCGGCTCGGATGGCAATGACACCATCACCGGCACGGCAGGGTCGGACAGCCAGATCCGTGCGGGCCTTGGAAACGATGCCCTCAATGGACTGGCCGGCAGCGATACCTATGTCTACCGCTTGGGAGATGGCAACGACGTCATCACCGAGGTCACGTCGGGGACCGACGTCGACACCCTGGCCTTCGCGGATCTGAACCTTGCGGACATCCGGTTCGAACGACCAAGCGGCAACACGAGCGACGTCGTCATCCGCGTTCTGCAGAACGGCGAGACCATTACGCTCAAGAACCAGTTCAACCAGGCCGGTGGGATCGAGCGCATCACCTTTGCGGACGGTACTGTCCTGGGAGGCAATGACTGGAGCCTCGACACCTACCTGCAGGGCAAGGTCGTCATCTACGGCACCAGTGGCAATGACATCCTCGCCGGGACCAATGGCAATGACGTGTTCATCGGCGGCCTCGGCGATGATCGCTTCAACAGCGGAGCTGGCAGCGACACCTACATCTATGCTTCCGGCGACGGTAGCGATTATATCGATGACGAATCCGGTTCCACCACCGACATCGATATTGTGAAGTTGACCGATCTCAATGTGGGAGACGTCACCTTCAGCCGTTCCGGAACCCACGTGAAGATCACGGTCAACAGCACCGGCCACGTCATCACCCTTGATGAACAGCTCTATTCGGCCACCGCCAATTGGGGGGTCGAGCAGATCGAGTTCGCCAACGGGACGACATGGAACCGGGACCAGATCAAGGATGCAGCCTGGATCAGGGGCACGAGCGGAAACGATACCCTGAGTGGCACCAGCGGAAATGATACCTTTGCTGGTGGCTTGGGTGACGATCGCTTCAACAGTGGCGCGGGCAGCGACACCTACATCTACGCTTCCGGCGACGGCAGCGATTATATCGATGACGAATCCGGTTCGACGACCGACGTCGATGTCGTCAGGTTCACGGACCTCAATGTCGGCGATCTGACGTTCAGCCGCTCCGGGGTGCACGCGACGATCAAGGTCAACAGCACCGGCCATGTGATAACTCTCGACGAGCAATTCTACTCGGCCACCGCCAACTGGGGTATCGAGCAGATTCAGTTCGCCGACGGAACGGTCTGGGACCGCGCCCAGATTCAGGCTGCGGCCTGGATCAGAGGCACGACGGGCAATGACACCTTGGGCGGCACCGGCGCTAATGATACCTTGTTCGGTGATGCTGGTAACGACACGATCACGACCGGAGCCGGAAACGACATCATCGTCTTCAAACCCAACTTCGGAATAGACACGATTACCGACTTCCAGGCTGGAGCGGGATCGGTCGATGTGCTCGAATTCGACAATAGTCTCTTTGCCGATTTCGAAGACGTTCTGGCTGCCGCCGCTCAGGTCGGTAATGATACGGTCATCACGCATGATGCAGGAAACACCATCACGTTAAAGAACGTGGCCCTGGCAAACCTGCATCAGGACGACGTCCGGTTCATTGCTTAAGGTCTGAACATTGGTGAAGACCTTGAATAATGAAGCGCGGCGGCCTCTGGTCGCCGCTGCCATACGGGAAACTCGAAAAGCATTTGTGATCGTTGCGGCGCTCAGCGCCGTGACGAATATCCTTATGCTGACCGGCCCGCTGTTCATGATGCAGGTATACGACCGGGTGCTGGCAAGCCGGAGTGTTCCTACCCTCGTCGCTCTTTCTGGCCTGGCGATTGGTCTTTACGTCTTTCTCGGAGTGCTGGAATTAATTCGTTCTCGCATCCTGACGCGGATCGGCCAGCGTATCGAAGAGAAACTGGGCGGACCGACATTCGATGCGGTGATGCTGCTTCCATTGCGCATGTCGAAGAAGGAGGCGATCTCTCAGCCTGTCCGCGATCTCGAGCAGGTGCGACAGTTTATGAGCGGTCCAGGGCCAGTCGCGATCTGCGACATGCCTTGGCTGCCGCTCTATCTTGCGATCCTGTTTCTGTTTCATGCCTATCTCGGTTGGCTGGCGGTAGCCGGCGCGCTCATCCTCGTCGCCTTGACGTTGAGCAGCGAAGCGGTCCTGCGCCAACCCATGAAGCAACTCGCTCAGCTTTCGGGCACCAGATCGGAGTTTCTCGAGGCGGGCCGTCGAAACGCTGAGGCCCTGCATGCCATGGGAATGCGGCGCTCCTATGCGGCCCGATGGCACGAGACCAACACGCGCTATCTGCACGAGCAGCGTCAAACCAACGATGCGACCAGCAGCTTTTCGACGGCATCGAAGATCTTCAGGCTCGCGCTTCAGTCTGCCGTTCTGGCGCTAGGAGCTTGGCTTGCCATCAAACAACTGGCATCGCCCGGTGCGATGATTGCTTCATCCATCCTCACTTCAAGGGCTTTGGCGCCTATCGAGCAGGCCATCGGCCAATGGAAAGGATTTGTGAGCGCCCGTCAGGCTCGGGGTCGCCTCTATCAACTTCTCGAGCAGTTCCGAAGCGATGGGAACCGGATGCCGCTGCCACGGCCGCAAAGTTCATTCAGTGTATCGTCTGTCACTGTCGTTGTGCCCGGAACCCAAACCCCAATTGTCCGCGACGTGTCGTTCGACCTCAAGGCAGGACAGGGGGTCGGTATCATCGGCCCAAGCGGATCGGGCAAATCTACCCTTGCCCGCGCGCTGGTCGGGATCTGGCCATCGGCCCGCGGAACAATCCGTCTCGATGGTGCTGAAACCGATCAATGGGACCCGGAGGCGCTTGGACCTTCAATCGGGTACCTCCCGCAAGGGGTCGAACTGTTCGATGGTACGATCGCGGAAAACATCAGCCGCTTCGATGCCCTCGCCAAGCCGGAAGCAATCATAGAAGCGGCAAAGCTCGCGGGTGCTCACGAGCTGGTTCTGTCCATGCCCGATGGTTACGACACACGCATCGGAGCAAGCGGAGCCATGTTGTCGGCAGGTCAGCGCCAACGTATCGGGCTTGCCCGCGCACTCTATGGCAAACCATTTCTGATCGTTCTCGACGAACCCAATGCCAGTCTTGATGCGGAAGGAGAAACAGCGCTGACAAACGCGATCGTTTCCATTCGAGAGAGCGGCTCGATCGTCGTCGTCATCGCACATCGGCCGAACGCACTGGCGGCCGTTGATCACGTTCTGGTTCTGGCGCAAGGAGCTATGGTTACATTCGGGCCACGTGATGAGGTTCTGCGAAAAACGACGATGCGTGCCGTGCCGGAGAAATTATGACCAGTCATGACGCCAGTCCAGCAACCAGATCGATCAGAAACTATTCTGTTGCGGCCGCAGTCACGATCGCGGCCCTCCTGGCCGGCATGGGGGGCTGGGCCGCGACCGCCAATCTCTCCGGAGCGATCCTCGGCGCCGGCACTGTCGTTGTCGAGGGCAACGTCAAGAGGATACAGCATCGGGAAGGCGGCATCGTCGGCAAGATCCTCGTACGCAACGGGACACGTGTTGAAGCCGGCGATCTCCTGCTCAAGCTTGACGACACGATTACCCGTGCCAATCTTTCGATCATTTCCAATCAGGTCGAGCAGATGACGGCTCGACGTTTGCGGCTTGTCGCCGAGCGCGACAATGCCGAAGACATGACGATGCCTAACGAATTCTCTCGGCGGACCGAAGGAATCGCTTCACTCGAATACCTGAGTGCTGAGCAAACCCTGTTCATAGCGAGAAAGCAGACAATCGAGGGACAAAAGGCGCAGTTGCATCAGCGGATCGACCAGATTGGACAGGAGACCGATGGCCTGATCGTTCGCAAAGACGCAAAAGAAGAAGAGCTATCGTGGACCGAGCAGGAACTTGTCCGCGTCAGGAGCCTCAACAGTCAGCAACTGGTCCAGTTCAATCGGCTCGCCGAGCTGGAACGGCTCAGAGCACAGCTGTCCGGAGAGCGAGGCCAGCTCATCACAGAAATTGCCCGCGCGGCCACGCGCGTCACAGAGACCAAACTACAAATCCTTCAGCTCGATCAGGACCGGCGCGCGGAAGTGGTGACAGAACTACGTGACGTCGATAACAAGCTTGCCGAACTTGCTGAGCAACGGGTGGCTGCCCAGGATGAGCTAAGACGGGTTGATATTGTGTCACCACAGTCTGGCATTGTTCATGAACTTGCTGCCCATACCGTCGGTGGGGTGATCGCCCCTGGTGAGACAATCATGCAGATCGTGCCGATCAATGATACGCTCGTGGTCGAGGCACGAATCCAGCCTGCCGATATCGATCAGTTGCATATAGGGCAAAAGGCGGCCCTACGCTTCACCGCGTTCAACCAGCGGACCACTCCTGAGATACTGGGGGAGGTCAAGACGGTCGCGGCCGATTTGATCGTCAACCAGCAGACCGGCGAATCCTGGTACACAGCGCGAATCCATATTGCGCCAGAAGAATTGGCGCGTCTGGGCAACATGCCGCTTCTGGCGGGCATGCCCGTCGAAGCCTTCGTTCAGACCGGGGAGAGAACAGCCCTCTCTTATCTCGTAAAACCTCTTGCCGATCAAATCGCCCGCGCCATGCGGGAGGAGTGAGGCCCGATTGAGCTGTCAGTCCGATTTCGGCATTCATCTTCGACCCGGTTTTGCTCCCAACAAGACGTCGCGCCCGCGCGCCGAATAAGGACTTAATGAAGCGCAGCCTTCTCAAATAGAAGCAGCTCATTGACGGCAGCATCGACGATGTCCTGCATTTTTCGCCAACTATACCTCCCACCCTATAGCCAGGACTTCAACCCCATTGAGAAGGCTTTCTCGAAGCTGAAGGCCCTCCTGCGTGCGCGAGCCAAGCGCACCGTCGAAGCCCTGTGGGTGTAATTCAGCATTGGAAAATGACCCCACCAATGTTAGGAATTACAAAGAGTTATCGTGAGGATCGGCGTCTTACCCCTATGCCGATTTACACCTTAAAGCAGTAAAGCGACAGCCGCACGTCTTCGGCCAATCCTACTTGCAGACGGCGGCTGCCTGAGATCCAAAGCTGGACTGTTGGCTCCTGAGCATATCGACGAACTGTTCCTTGAGCCCACACTGTCCCTGATGTTTGGCAATCTCGTCCAGCATCGCCCCGCGTGTAGCCGTGGCCGCCTTCAGCAATGCGCACTTGTCATTGCCGAATTTGATCTTCTCGGCGTCCAAGATATTCTCCATTATCGTTATCTTCTGGATGCAATCTTTCGTGCCATCGTCAGCACGTGCTTCCTGCATAAAAAATAATCCGGTAGATAAGGCTATTACCGCTACGTGAATTCTGCATCTCATCGCGCTCTGTCCTGTGCCAAGTCAAATATCTCGATAAGCTCTCCGCGCCGAAGGAATTGGGCGCCCCGCCTGCGAAACCCATCAGCGCTCCTTGATCGACTCGCTGGCATACTCCTTGAGCGGTGACAGCAGATATTGGATGATCCGTCGCGAACCCGTCTTGATTTCGGCGGTGACCGCCATGCCGGGCTTCAAAGGCTCTGACTTGCCTTCCACCTCCATGCTGTCCGCATCGAGCGCAATCCTCGCAACATAAGTAGGGGACGCAGCAGACACCTGGCTTGGCTCGCTACTATTCGAGGAATTGGTCTGCTGGCCGGAATTGTCTGGCGTCCTGCGATCCGCAGTCACCGTATCAGCACTGACTTCGATGACATGACCATGCAGAAGACCATAGCGGGTAAAATTGAATGTCTCGACCTTGACCTCGACATCCTGGCCAGGATGCACGAAGCCGACATCGGCATTAGCGATTGTCGCTTCGAGGATCAAGGAAGATCCTTTGGGGACGACGACGAGTAGCTGTTGAGCGGGGGTCACGACACCGCCCAAGGTATGAATCGCAAGTTGCTGGACAACGCCATCGATGGGAGCGCGCAGCTCGGTCTCGGCGAGCTTGCGTTCAGCCTTGATGAGGTCTTCGGTTTGCTCGTTGACGCTCTGCTGGGCATCGGTCAGATCGCTGAGGAGCTGATGTTCATACTCGGCACGCGTTTGCTCTCGTTGCCGCTCAAGAGCTGAACGTGCCGCGTCAATCTCCACCAATTGGCGGCGGTCCTGGCTAAGGTCGTGCTTGTTCTCGATGACCGCCTGTTCGGCATCCAGCCACTGAAACCGGTTTCCGGCCTGGGTTTCCAGCAATTTCGTCCTGATGGCATCCTTCTCCTCCAGAAGAGGTGTGGTGGCCGCCAGTTTGTCAATACTCTCCTGGATTTCCTGGGTCTGCGCACGCTTCTGGTCGATTTGCCGATCGATCGAAGCAAGCTTTTCAGCCTGTTCGGCGGCCTGTGCCCATACGAAAGCTCTTGCCGCTGTGACCTCCTGGGCCGAGGCGCCCTTCGGTACCACGAAGGCCTTCACCGCGTCGTCCGGATTACCGACCACCATCAGGGCCGTTAATCGCGCAATATCGAGTTCGGAACGGTTCAGGTCATGTGAGACGCGATCCCGGTCAGCGGAGGCTTCCGTATTGTCGAGGATGACAAGTGCATCCCCTGCTCGAACTGTATCGCCATCCTGCACTCGTATGTCGCGCACGATGCCCGAATCGAGTGGCTGGATAACCTTCACACGGCCGGACGGAATGAGCTGGCCCTGGGCGGTGGCGATGATGTCAACATGGCCGAACCAGGACCATGCAAGCGCCAAACAGAAGAAGGCGATGATCGCAAATGCAACGACGCGCCCGACCGGAGAGGCTGGTGTTTCAACGATCTCCAGCGCCGCCGGCAAGAACTCGCGTTCATGGTTGGTCATATCCGACTTGACAGGCCACGGCAGGATACTTGCAGTCTGCCTATGCGACATTGTGAATACCCGTCTGCAAATGGAGGAGCGAGGCGTAGCGCCCTCCTGCCTTGACCAATTCGTCATGGCTGCCATCCTCGACGAGGCGGCCGCGTTCGATCGTCAGAATGCGATCGGCGTGCCGGACTGCCGAAAGACGATGGGCAATGACGAGAACCGTCCGGTTTCTGGCGATCTGGCGCATATTTTCCTGAATGATACGCTCGCTTTCGTAGTCGAGAGCGCTGGTGGCTTCGTCGAAAATGAGAACACGGGGATCCATCACCAGGGCTCGGGCAATCGCAATACGCTGTCGTTGTCCGCCGGACAGGCTTGCACCGCGCTCGCCGACGGCAGAGTCATAGCCGTCAGGTAATTCCAGGATGAAATCGTGGGCGCCCGCCAATTTCGCTGCAGCGATGACCCGCTCGATCGGCATACCCGGATCTGCAAGCGCGATATTGTCCCTGATGGAGCGATTAAAAAGGACATTTTCCTGCAGCACGACGCCGACCTGTCTCCGCAACCACGTCACATCGATGGACGACAGATCGACCCCGTCGACCAGAACTCTGCCACTTTCCGGAAGATAGAGCCTTTGAACCAGCTTGGTCAGTGTCGATTTGCCGGAGCCGGAGGGACCGACGATGCCGACCATCTGGCCGGCGGGAATGGTGAGATTGATGTCGTGGAGAATTTCGGGACCGCCAGGACGATATCGAAAGGTCACATGTTCGAATGAGATGGAGCCCCGCAGCGCCGGAAGGGCAGCCCGTCCGGGTGTAAACATCGGCTCGGGATGGGTATTCAAAATATCCCCTAAACGCTCAATGGATAGCCGCGTCTGATGAAAATCCTGCCAAACCTGCGCGATCCGCAATACTGGCTGAGCAACGCGCCCTGCCAACATATTGAAGGCGACAAGCTGCCCGACGGTCATGTTGCCTTCGATGACGGCCTTGGCGCCGAAGAAGAGCACGGCCGCGGTGACCAGCTTGCTCACCAGTTGGACGAACTGACTTGCCCAATTGCCGAGGCTGAGGACACTGAAGCTGGCGCGCACGTAGCCCGCCAGTTGCTCTTCCCAGCGCCGCTGCATCTGCGGTTCGACCGCCATGGATTTCAGGGTCTGGATGCCTGTGACGGTTTCGACAAGAAAGGCCTGGTTCTCGGCACCACGATTGAACTTCTCCTCCAGTCGACGGCGAAAGACAGGCGTCACCCCCGCCGAGATCGCGATATAGAAGGGAAAGGAGGCGAGCACGATACCGGTCAACAGCAGCGAATAGGATGCCATGACCGCGAGAAAGACGATCGTGAAGAACAGATCCATCACCAGCGTCAGCGAGGAACTGGTGAGAAAATTGCGGATATTCTCCAACTCGCGGACACGGGCGACGCTGTCACCTGCCCGCCGCGCTTCGAAATAGCCGATGGGCAAGGCCATCAGGTGGCGAAAAAGCCGAGCGCCGAGCTCGACATCGATCCGGTTCGTCGTATGCGAGAAGGCGTAGGTTCGAAGCGCCGTCAACAGGCTCTCAAAAATCGAGACCGTGACCAGACCAATGACAAGGACGTCCAGCGTCGTCAGGCCGCGATGAACCAGCACCTTGTCGATGACGACCTGAAAGAACAGAGGCGAGATCAGGGCAAAGAGCTGCAGAAAGAAGGAGACGACTAGCACCTCTCCCAGCAGTCGACGGTATTTCACCATCGCCTGGAAAAACCAGGTGATGTCGAAACGGCGCGCGAGATTGCTGAGCGAAGCCCGGCGCGCCATCAATATGAGGCGGCCGTTCCATTGCGTTTCGAATTCGGCGCGGCTGAGCTCCTGTGGCCGGCCCATGGCCGGATCCTGGATAAGAACCCCGGCATCCGAACACTGAGCCAGGATGAAGAAGCTGCCATCGCGCCTTTGAGCGATCGCCGGCAGCGAGGTCTTCTTCAGGCGATTCCATGTGCTTGAAATCGCCCGGGTCTTCAGTTCGAATTCCTTCGAACAGCGCAGCATTTCGTCGACGCCGAACTCGGCGCCCCCGAAGCGATGCTTGATCTGTTCCGGATCAGCCGCGATCCCATGAAAGCGGAGCAGGATGACGAACGTTCCCAAACCGCCCGTCCCTGCGCTTGCCGCATTAACAACACCCAACATGAACTATCCTCGCGACCTGCCGTCCCCTCCTCGTCTCAATGATGCCAGGCAGCCGCGATAGCATTCTGCAGCGTCGAGTCGGTGGGCATCTGCGTTGCAGACGTCGGATTGAAGCCGCTGTTGTTGGCGGAATAAGTCGCCATTGCCGAGACAAGCTGGGCAACCTGGCTGTCCAGCTTGAGGCCATCCGTGGTCGCAAAGCTCTGAACGTTCTTTGCAGGCGTTCCGCCGAACCAATCGTTGATCGTCAAGCTGTCGGACGAGCCGAGGATGTCGATCTTCAGATTGTTGCCCGACTGGATGAACCAGAGATTTTCGTCGGTCAGGTTTGCCCCGAAGTCGACGACCCCGGTGTTCGTGCCGGTAGACGCACCGATAGTCCCCTGGCCCGCGCCCGAACCGAAACTGTAGGTTTCGCCAGTCCCGGTGGCGGTGACCGTATTGTTGGAAGCCAAAACGATCAGATCGCTATTGCCGGTAATGGTGGCATTGGCGGATGCCTCAAGTTTGACGGTATCCGAGCTTGCACTGATTGCATGAGCGCCGGTGGTGGTCACATCGATGGTGTTCCCCGAGCCGGATACCGTCAAGCTGCCACTGGCTTTGTCGGTTATGGCATCCGACGTCCCCGTAATGGTCGCTGTCGCGCCCGCTTCGATGGTCACAGAACCGTTTGAAACGGTTGCGGTATCGGTCGTACCTTTGACGTCGAGCGTAATCCCAGTGCCGCTGGTCACCACGCCAGAGCTTGCACCCTGTTCGGTAATGGCGAAATTATTCCCGGTCAGCGTGACGGAGCCAGCAACCGTGCTGGTGCCGACTACCACCGTGCCGCCATTCAGCGTCGCGGCATTGCCAGTCCCCGTCACATTTAGCGTGTCGCCCGTGCCCGTCGACGTCACTGTACCCGTGCCGATCTCATTGATGATATCGGAGTTGCCGTTGATGGTTCCCGAGGCGCCAGCTGCGATGTTGAGAGTACCGCTGGCCATGGCGATCGTGTCGCCGGTCCCGCCCAGGCTGAGGCTCGATCCGGTTCCAAGCGCGGTGATCGCGTTGGAATTGCCCTTCACTGTGGCACCTGTGACGCCACTTTCCAGTGTAACCGTACCGCCGGTCGCCGTGGCGGTGTCAGTCACACCCTCGATATCGATACTGATCCCGGCACCACTTGTCGTCACGCTCGAGCTCGTTCCCTGCTCTGTGATTACAAAGTTATCGCCCGTCAGCGTCACCGCGCCGGCAGCCGTGCTGGTGCCAACAATTACAGTCCCGCCGTTCAGCGTTGCCGCATTGCCGGTGCCGGTCACATTCAGCGTGTCACCAGTCCCAGTCGAAGATAAAGTTGCCGTGCCGAACTCGTTGAGTATATTCGAATTTCCAATGATCGTTGCAGAAACGCCGATGCCCGAGCGGATTGTTCCGTTGCTGATCGTGATCGTATCGTTGGTTCCCGTAAATCCAACATTCGCGCCGGTACCCAGGGCCGTTACGTTGTTTGAGTTTCCTCCGACGGCCACCCCGCCCAAGCCACTTTCGACTGTGACGGTCGCGCCTGTAGCGGTTACGGTAGACCCAGATCCGCGGATATCCGCGGTGTTATTGGTGCCGGTCAGCGTGACACTGCTAGATGCATAAACGGCCGCGCTGTTAGAGTTTCCGTTCACCGTCGCGATAATCCCGGTCTCTACTGTTACCGAGCCGTTGCTTAACGTTGCCGTGTCATACATGCCCTTGACGTCGAACGTGATCCCCGTGCCACTGGTCACCACGCTCGAGTTTGAGCCTTGCTCGGTGATCGCGAAATTATTGCCCGTCAGCGTCACCGCGCCGGCAGCCGTGCTGGTGCCAACAATTACAGTCCCGCCGTTCAGCGTTGCCGCATTGCCGGTGCCGGTCACATTCAGCGTGTCACCAGTCCCAGTCGAAGATACAGTTGCCGTGCCGGACTCGGTGATTAAATTGGAATTTCCGGTGATCGTTGCGGAAGCATCAATGCCCGAGCGGATTGTTCCGTTGCTGATCGTGATCGTATCGTTGGTTCCCGTAAATCCAACATTCGCGCCGGTACCCAGGGCCGTTACGTTGTTTGAGTTTCCTCCGACGGCCACCCCGCCCAAGCCACTTTCGACTGTGACGGTCGCGCCTGTAGCGGTTACGGTAGACCCAGATCCGCGGATATCCGCGGTGTTATTGGTGCCGGTCAGCGTGACACTGCTGGATGCATAAACGGCCGCGCTGTTAGAGTTTCCATTCACCGTCGCGATAATCCCGGTCTCTGCTGTTACCGAACCGTTGCTTAACGTTGCCGTGTCATACATGCCCTTGACGTCGAGCGTGATCCCGGTGCCACTGGTTACCACGCTCGAGTTTGAGCCCTGCTCGGTGATCGCGAAATTATTGCCCGTCAGCGTCACCGAACCTGCGGTCGAGCTCGTACCAACGGCAACAACGGTCCCGCTACTGACTGTCGCGGCATTACCTGTTCCCGTCACGTTCAATGTGTCGCCGGTTCCCGTTGACGTCACCGTGCCAGTGCCGCTTTCATTGATGACATCCGAGCCACCATTGATCGTCGCCGACGCGCCGGCACCGACCGTCACCGTCCCGCTGCTTATCCCGATTGTATCGCCCGTTCCGGTCACAGTGAGGCTTGAAGCCGCGCCGAGAGCACTGATCGTGTCGGAATTGCCCCTGATAGTCACGCCTGTCACACCGCTCTCGAGCGTGACTATGCCGCTCGTGGCCGTGGCGGCCGCATTCGATCCCGTCATGTCTATCGAAATTCCAGTGCCGCTCGTTATCACGCCGGCGCCCGCGTGCTCAGTGATTGTATCGGAATTTCCCGTCAATGTTAGCCCAGCACCCGCCTCGAGGGTAACTGCCCCGCCCCCAAGCGTTGCGGTGTCACTTACGCCCTTGACGTCGAGCGTGATCCCAGCGCCGCTCGTCACGACGCCAGAACTTGTACCCTGCTCGGTGATCGCAAAATTATTGCCAGTCAGCGTCACCGAACCTGCGGTCGAGCTCGTACCAACGACAACAACGGTCCCGCTACTGACTGTCGCGGCATTACCTGTTCCCGTCACGTTCAATGTATCGCCGGTTCCCGTCGACGTCACCGTGCCAGTGCCGCTTTCATTGATGACATCCGAGCCACCATTGATCGTCGCCGACGCGCCGGCACCGACCGTCACCGTCCCGCTGCTTATCCCGATTGTATCGCCCGTTCCGGTCACAGTGAGGCTTGAAGCCGCGCCGAGAGCACTGATTGTGTCGGAATTCCCTTTGATCGTCGCGCCTGTCACACCGCTCTCAAGCGTGACTGTGCCACTCGTGGCCGTAGCGATCGCATTCGATCCCGTCATATCGACCGAGATCCCGGTGCCACTCGTGGTCACGGTTGAACTGCCACGCTGCGTGACCGCATCCGAATTGCCGGTCAGCGTCGCCGTCGCGCCGGTTTCGATCGTCACCGTGCCGTTGGAAACGGTCGCAGTGTCGGTTGTACCCTTAACATCGAGCGTGATCCCCGTGCCGCTGGTGATCACGCCAGAGCTGGCACCCTGTTCGGTGATCACAAAATTATCGCCGCTTAGCGTCACCGAGCCGGTCGTCGTGCCGGTGCCAACAACGACTGTGGCACCGTTCAACGTTGCCGCATTGCCAGTACCGGTCACATTCAGCGTGTCGCCGGTCCCGGTCGAGGTCACAGTGCCGGTACCAATCTCATTGATAATATCCGAGTTGCCGTTCAATGCTGCCGACGCGCCAGCGGCGATGTTGAGCGTGCCGCTGCCCATCGTGATCGTATCACCGGTCCCAGTGATCGTGAGCGTCGACCCACTGCCAACCGCCGTGATCGTGTCGGAATTGCCCTTGATCGTCGCCCCTGTCACGCCGCCCTCAAGCGTGACCGTGCCGCTCGTGGCCGTGGCGGTCGCATTCGATCCCGTCATATCGACCGAGATCCCGGTACCACTCGTGGTCACGATTGAACTGCCACGCTGCGTGATCGCATCCGAATTGCCGGTCAGCGTCGCCGTCGCGCCGGTTTCGATCGTCACCGTGCCGTTGGAAACGGTCGCAGTGTCGGTTGTACCCTTAACATCGAGCGTGATCCCCGTGCCGCTGGTGATCACGCCAGAGCTGGCACCCTGTTCGGTGATCACAAAATTATCGCCGCTTAGCGTCACCGAGCCGGTCGTCGTGCCGGTGCCAACAACGACTGTGGCACCGTTCAACGTTGCCGCATTGCCAGTACCGGTCACATTCAGCGTGTCGCCGGTCCCGGTCGAGGTCACAGTGCCGGTACCAATCTCATTGATAATATCCGAGTTGCCGTTCAATGCTGCCGACGCGCCAGCGGCGATGTTGAGCGTGCCGCTGCCCATCGTGATCGTATCACCGGTCCCAGTGATCGTGAGCGTCGACCCACTGCCAACCGCCGTGATCGTGTCGGAATTGCCCTTGATCGTCGCCCCTGTCACGCCGCCCTCAAGCGTGACCGTGCCGCTCGTGGCCGTGGCGGTCGCATTCGATCCCGTCATATCGACCGAGATCCCGGTACCACTCGTGGTCACGATTGAACTGCCACGCTGCGTGATCGCATCCGAATTGCCGGTCAGCGTCGCCGTCGCGCTCGCCGCGAGGGTCAATGTCCCACCACCCATCGTCACAGCTTCGTTGGTACCAGCGAGCGTCAGATCGTCACCGGTCCCGAGGGCCGTGATCGTATTGGCATTACCGGTAACCTTTGCTCCGGTCACACCGCTCTCGAGCTTGACCGTGCCACTGGCAACGGTCGCGGCTGCGCCGGAGCCAATCATATCGACCGAGATCCCGGCGCCGCTCGTCACAACCGTACCATTGGCATTCTCGGTGATCGTGTCAGAACTACCCGTCAGCGTCAGCCCGGCGCCTGCCTCGATCGTAACCGGACCGCTGCTCAGCGTCGCTGTGTTACCGACCCCGAAGACGTCCAGGCTTTCGCCCGTACCGCTGGTGATCGCAGAACCATTGCCCTGCTCGGTGATGGCAAAATTGTTGCCATGCAGCGTGACGCCGCCACCGATTTGAACCGTCACAGGTCCGCCGGTCAGCGTCGCCACATTGCCGGTGCCCGAAACAACCAGGCTGTCGCCGGTGCCCGTCGAGGTGACCGTGGCGTTTCCGAGCTCGGTGATGGCGTCCGTGTTACCGGTCAACGTCGCCGTCGCGCTTGCCGCGAGGGTCAGTGTCCCACCACTCATCGTCACGGCTTCGTTGGTACCAGCGAGCGTCAGATCATCGCCGGTCCCGAGGGCGGTGATCGTATTGGAATTACCCTTGACCGTCGCTCCGGTCACACCGCTCTCGAGCTTGACCGTGCCGCCGGCAACGGTTGCCGTAGCGCCGGAGCCAATCATATCGACCGAGATCCCGGTGCCGCTCGTCACGACCGTACCATTGGCATTCTCGGTGATCGTGTCAGAACTACCCGTCAGCGTCAGCCCGGCACCTGCCTCGATCGTAACCGGGCCGCTGCTCATGGTTGCGGTGTTGCCGGTTCCAAAGACATCGAGGGTCTCACCAGTGCCGCTGGTGATGACGGAACCATTGCCCTGCTCCGTGATGGCGAAGTTGTTGCCGTGCAGCGTGACACCTGCACCGGCCTGAACCGTCACAGGTCCACCCGTCAGCGTCGCCACGTTGCCCAAGCCAGACACAACCAGGCTATCGCCCGTGCCTGTCGACATCACCGTTGCACTTCCAAGCTCGGTAATCGCATCCGTGTTGCCAGTCAGTGTCGCGGTCGCGCTTGCAGCAAGCGTCAGAGCCCCGCTGCTCATCGATACTGCTTCGTTGGTTCCTGCGATGGTCAGGCCGTCACCGACCCCGAGCGCCGTGATCGTATTAGAATTGCCTGTCACCGTCGCTCCGGTCACACCGCTCTCAAGCTTGACCGTGCCACTGGCAACGGTCGCGGCTGCGCCGGATCCCACCATATCGACGGAGATACCGGTGCCGCTTGTGACCACCGTGCCATTGGCATTTTCGGTGACCGCATCCGAGCTGCCTGTCAGCGTCAGCCCGGCACCCGCTTCGATCGTGACAGGTCCGCCGCTCAAGGTCGCCGTGTTGCCGGTGCCGAAGACATCCAGGGTTTCGCCGGTGCCGCTGGTAATGACGGAACCATTGCCCTGCTCCGTGATGGCAAAATTGTTGCCGTGCAGCGTGACTCCCGCACCGGTCTGAACCGTCACCGGGCCGCCGGTTAGCGTTGCCACATTGCCTACGCCTGATACCACAAGGCTGTCGCCCGTGCCCGTCGAGGTGACCGTGGCGTTTCCGAGCTCGGTGATGGCGTCCGTGTTACCGGTCAACGTCGCCGTCGCGCTTGCCGCGAGGGTCAGTGTCCCACCACTCATCGTCACGGCTTCGTTGGTACCAGCGAGCGTCAGATCATCGCCGGTCCCGAGGGCGGTGATCGTATTGGAATTACCCTTGACCGTCGCTCCGGTCACACCGCTCTCGAGCTTGACCGTGCCACTGGCAACTGTCGCGGCCGCGCCGGAGCCAATCATATCGACCGAGATCCCGGTGCCGCTCGTCACGACCGTACCATTGGCATTCTCGGTGATCGTGTCAGAACTACCCGTCAGCGTCAGCCCGGCACCTGCCTCGATCGTAACCGGACCGCTGTTCAGCGTCGCTGTGTTACCGGCCCCGAAGACGTCCAGGCTTTCGCCCGTACCGCTGGTGATCGCAGAACCATTGCCCTGCTCGGTGATGGCAAAATTGTTGCCATGCAGTGTCACGCCGCCGCCGATTTGAACCGTCACTGGTCCGCCGGTCAGGGTCGCCACATTGCCGGTGCCCGAAACAACCAGGCTGTCGCCGGTGCCCGTCGACGTGATCGTCGCATTCCCAAGCTCAGTGACTGCATCCGTGTTGCCGGTCAACACAAGGCCGGCACCTGCCTCGACGGTTACGGCGCCGCCGCCGAGCGTCGCCGCGTTGCCCGTCCCAAAGACGTCCAATGTTTCGCCGGTGCCGCTTGTGATCGCAGAACTGCTACCCTGCTCGGTGATGGAAAAATCGTTACCGTAAAGCGTGACGCCAGCGCCATTCTGCACCGTCACCGATCCGCCCGACAGCGTCGCGACATTGCCGGTCCCCAATACGACCAGGCTGTCGCCCGTACCCGTGGAAGTCACCGTGGCATTGCCAAGTTCAGTAATTGCATCACTGTTGCCCGTCAGGGTCAGACCGCCACCAACCTCAATGGTAATGGTTCCGTTGCCGACGGTAGCGCTGTTGCCAGTACCTCTAGCATCCAGCACTTCTTCAGCGCCGCTGGTGACCACAGAACCATTGCCCTGCTCTACGATTGAGAAACCATCCCCGTATAACGTCACGCCGCCGCCATTCTGCACGGTCACCAGTCCGCCCGTCAGCGTCGCCACATTACCCGTACCCGACACGACGAGGCTATCGCCAATGCCCGCCGAGGTAATCGTCCCGTCGCCGAGCTCGGTGATCGCATTTGCATTACCGGTCAGCGACAGAACTCCGCCAGCTTCGATGGTGACCATTCCGCCATTGATGGTCGCACTATTGCCGGCTCCATTGGCATCCAAAATCTCGCCCGCGCCGCTTGTAACGGCAGAGCTGTTTCCCTGCTCGGTAATGGCAAAGTTATCGCCATAAAGCGTGACTCCTCCGCCATTCCGTACCGTCACTCGCCCGCCCGCCAGCGTTGCTACGTTACCTGTTCCGGAGACAACAAGGGTGTCACCGGTGCCGGTGGAATTGATCGTGGCGTTGCCCAGTTCGGTGATGGCATCCATATTGCCAGTAACCGTCAGCGCACCTCCAGCTTCAACCGCAATTGTTCCGCTGCCGATCGTGGCGCTATTGCCGATACCACTTGCATCCAGGACTTCCCCCGAGCCACTGGTAATCACCGTGCCGTTGCCTCGCTCCGTGATCGAGATATTGTTTCCGTAGAGCAAGAGACCCGCACCGCCTTGCAGCGCGGCGGCGCCACCGGCAAGCGTGGCCACATTCGCAGCTCCTGACACAATCAAACTATTATTCGCTCCGGTCGAGCTAACGGCGGAATTTCCCTGCTCCGTGATCGTATCAAGGCCACCGTTCAACGAAGCCGAGGCGCCGTTCGAAAGGATCAGTGCTCCGGCGTTGAGAGTGACCGCATCATTCGCGCCGGCAATTGTCAAACTGTCACCGGTTTGATCCGCTACAATCGAATCCGAATTACCGCTGATCGTTACGCCGGCCACGCCGCCAGCTATCTCAACCGAACCATTTGTCAATGTCGCGCCGGCGTTTGAGCCTACGATATGGAGCGTGACACCCGTACCCGTTGCAGCGATGAGCGAAGACGCTTTCTCTATGATCGTATCCGAGTTGCCGTTGATGGTTACCGTGGCCAGATTGGCCTCGACAGTGACAACACCGCTCGCTAGCGTTGCAACAGCATTCGATCCCGTAACGTCGACCGAAATGTTGGTGCCACTCGCGAGCAGCGTCCCATTGGCATTCTCGGTGATCGAGTCGGAACTGCCGGACAGACCCAAGGCCGAGCCCACTTCCATGATCACTACGCCATTGCCCAGAGTCGCCGTATTGCCCAGTCCACTCACATCGAGTGTATCGCTATTTCCGGTGACGATCAGGGCGTTACCACCACCTTCCGAGATTTGATCTCCATTGCCTGTGATTGATGCCGACGCATCTTCCTCCAAGGCGATGAATCCGGACGAAACTGTCACGCTGCTGGTCGTTCCGCGGACATCAGCTCTAGTCGACGATCCAGTGAAGGTGACAATGTCGTTCCCGGCGAGTGTCGCTGTGAGGTTGTTGCCGCGAACCGTTGCCGTGGCCAACTGCTCAACGATCATATTTGCATTGTTGGCGGTGATATCATTTCCACCAAAATAGACGTCAAACGTGTCACCCGTCCCTGAGGTCGTAATTGTCGCCTCACCAAGCACAGCGAGCGAATTACCGCTCCCGGAGATCGATGCGGCGGCACTGTTTTCAACCGTTACAGCGGCGTTGGAAATGGTGGCGCTGTTGCCGGAGCCCTGGATATCGAGCAGATCTCCGCTTCCGGTCGCGTTCAGGGTATCGCTGCCAACCTCGAACACGGAAATTCCGTTGCCGGTCAGAGTGAGACCAGCACTTCCAGCTAGTGTGACAGTGCCGCCGCCAAGCGTCGCTGTGTTTCCGTTACCCGAAACGCTAAGACTATCGTCGCTAGCGCTTGAACTAATCGCGTCAGTGCCGATTTCGCTAATGCTGTTGGTCGTGCCGTTCACGGTTGCGGACGCATTCGATGCCATTTTCACAGATCCATCAGTGATCTGTACGGTCTCGCTTTTCCCTGCAAGGCTTAACAACGTGCCAAAGCCAAGCGCCGTCACTGCATTGTTGTTGCCTCGCACGGTGGCTGCGGAAACATTTGCTTCAACAATCACCGTTCCTGAATTCAGGCTGGCAAGCGACGAAGATCCGGTCATATCAACTGATACTCCGGAACCAGTGGCGGTCAGATCCGCCAATTTTCCTTCCGAAACTCTCTCGCTGTTCCCGCTCAGCGTGAGGGCGACCCTGTCGGAAACGGTCACTTTGGCGTTGTTGCCTGCTATGGAGTTTCCGGACGCATTGACGATGATGTCCGCATTTGTGTTATTGCCCACCTGGACTGCATTTGAGGTGCCATCCAGTGTAATCGTGGCAACACCAACAGAAGCATTGATGGTGTTGCTGTCGCTGTCGATCTCAACGCTATTCGTACCTGTTCCGGTTGTAACCGACGTACCATTATAACGGGCGATGAGGAAATCCGTGCCGGAGCCCCCGAAAATCTTAGAATTCGAGCCCCCGGTGATCGTCGCTTTGGCAGCCGACGATGCTTCAAGCATAGAATTTGCGCCACCGACGATCGTCGCATTGGCGGCATTACCGGCAGCAATGATATTGCCGGTGCCTTTGTCGATCACCGAACCAACGCCGCTCGCGCCCATATCGATTGCCATGCTCGATCCGTTCAGGACCTCGGTCACGGTCCCATCAGCGGCAATCGTTGTCGTGCTGCCGGACGTCTTGTAGGCAACGTTTCCAACGCTGGTGGCGCCATTCATCAAGTAGGTGTCAGCGATGTCGCCGGTGCTGCCGTTCGACCAGGTAAAGGACGAGTCATTCGCAATGAAGTTTCCGTTGTCGTAAGCACCGGTGATCGTCGCCTTCAAATTGATGGACGAAATCCCCAGGGCCGCGAGCGTGAACAGTTCACCGGATTGCGTCACACCGTCAGAATTCTTGTCGATCCAGACCTTGATGCCGGCGATATCCGCCTCCTTGGCGGTCAGGATGTTGTCGTGATTGAGATCGTACTTCTGGAGCGAGGCAAACGATGGAACCCATTGGGCGCCGCTGGATATGTTCTCACCGTTGGGATCGACAACCAGGAAACCTTCGTCGGAGGTGATCCAGCCGGTCGGTACTTGAGACCCCTTGCCGGTGACGTCGAAATGGACGTTTGCGACCTTTTCGTTGACCGTATGAACTTGCTTGCCCGAAAGGTTCAGGACCAGAGGAAAATCAAAACCAAAATCGTCGTAGAAGCTGCTGTCATCAAATCCGTAGTCGCCGCCGCTCCCCCCGATGTCGCCCCAATTGACGTCATCGTCGCTTGAGGAAAAATCATAACCGGAATCGTCGGACGAGTAGCTGAAGACGGTCGAGAAAATGTCGTCATCGCTCCCGCTCGACGTGTCAGTGCCGTCGAAGTAGTCCGAAAAATACTGAGGCTCATCATAGGCCGAACTGTAAAACTGAGAGCCGTCGTCACTCATCGCCTCCGAGACAAAGCTGAAGATCGGCGACTCGTAGACACCCTCATCCGAAGGACTACTCGGGCCTGTATAGGCGCCGTCATAGGGCTCGACGATATCCTGATAGGTCGACTCGATGATCCCGTCGAAGGACGCGCTCGGGTTCGAGGAGTCACTGAGATACGATTGGACGTCACCGGCCATCGACAGAACCTCGTTAAAGGCGCTCTCGAGCTCGAACATCGGACGGTATTCCATACCATCGCCTGAGCTCTGCGCAAAGGCGGCCGTATAGACCTGATCGCTGGGGTCCAGCGCTTCGTATTGTTGTGGCGTCAATACCTTGGAATCGTCGGGCGAAAGAAAGTAGACATTTCCAGTATAAACGTTGTTCAACTCGCTGACGAAGTCGTCGAATTGCTCGCCAACGGTCTCCGATTGTGACGGGAGCGTGAGCGATCCCGAACCGAGCGGAGATCTACCATCGCTCGGGTCGCTTCCCGGGGAGTTTTCGTAGCCAGGCGTGAAAGACGAAGACCCAGAGTCTGAAGTCGGATCATCTGATGACGTGTTGAAGTCGTCGAATGGGGTCTCGGAGGCAGCGACAGGCGAATTGTCCGAGGATGGATTCAAATCCCAGATGAGAATTGGGGACGTCGGAGACGTCACCCCGGAGAAAAGCTGCGATGTATCTCCGCCGCCGCCCTGCAGGTTGATATCGTTAAGCAACTGATTTGAAGAGACACCTACACTTGCCAATATCCCGGCAGCACCGGCGATAGCGTTCGTTATGGAGTGATCGATCGGATTCACCGAACCAGTGATAGTTTCCCCGGTCTCGACGCCATCGGTGTCATAATTGAACTGTTCACTAGACAACTCGACGCCAGTTACAGGATCGTATTGTGAAGACTGGGTGAGGTTTCCCGTTGTGCTATCGAAAGTGTCGGAAGCGACGAGAATGTTGTTGGAATAATCATTCTCAGACTTTTCGACACCCGCGTTACTATATTGCGCTTGGCTTGTCTGAGCACCGCCCCCATCGTTCGTCGTAACGGTGAAAGATCCGTCCGCACCATAGGCATAATGAGTACTGGACCCGTCTGAGTTATATTCGCTATCGCTGACGATGTTGCCATTAACATCCGTGGTTACATCACCGATCTTTATGCCATTGCCATCGTAAGTGACATCACTCGACAATTGAATGGTACCAGAATTCGGATCGGCGGCATTGGTTATGCTTGTTGTGATTTTGCCTCCACTATCTCGATCGACTTGGCTTTCTACAAACTGAGTTCCATCTGCCGCATAACCATAGGTGATGGTTATTGTGCCACCTTGCCCGTCAGCAATGGTTTCGCTAACCTCCTGCTGCTCCTGATTGACCAAAATCTGATCACCATAAGAATCGACAAAAGTGGTGCCCCCATTTGCCTCACTTGTCCGGCCAACCACTTTTTCATGGTCCGACACAAGACGGCTCTGCAAAACCGCGGTATTACCATCTGGCCCGATCGAAGTCGCTAGGACGCCGCCATCGATGACATTGTCCTTAATGTCCTCAGAAAGTTGCTGTACTTCAGTCGTGTCGTCTGGGTCGAAAGGGGTCCCGTAGATATTCTGGAATTGCGCCTCTGCCGAGACCAGGTCGCCAAGACTGTCGTTATGAACCAGAAGTCCGCCCGCCACATATGTATGTAAGTCCTCAACCTCAATATTGTATGTTCGCCATCCCCGAGTTTCTTCCGGCTGCAACGCGATATTACCAAAGCAAGCTGAAGCAAACTCTTCGGCCTCCTCATAAAGGTGACGAGTTGCGTCCGAATAGACAATACGCTCCGCCGTCACCCTCTCGATACCGCCGTCGGAGCGCATGACCTTTCCGTGACGTGCAACAATTGTGTCAATGCGCTCGAACAGACCAAACTCGTTGACGAATTGATGGCCAGGCGTGACGGTCAGGCCGGAGGAAAGAATGAGCCATTCCGTGGTAACATTGTGAAATAGGCGGGAGACTCGACGCGTTTCGAACCGAGGGCCATTGTGAAGTTTATTACTGTCAAATGCGGAAACGAGATCCCCTATTTGAATACATTCGATCGGCGTTTGTTCGACGGAACTGGTTCTAACCAACGTCCCTGCCGCAAAACAAAATGGCGGCGGATCCGGTGGTTGAATTCCATCCATGAGCTTGGAACTCGCATATGTCCCACCTGCTGCAATAGAATTCATGTTTCTTGAGTTGTTCGCCGCCGCTTCTGAAAATGATAGAACGTTGTTTCGAAACTGCGTCTTTGCACCGTAGATTGTGCCTGCAAGCTCGGCGGACAGATACCCGAAGCCTGACAACGTCGACGCGATGCCTAAACCATAGGAAGTGGCATCTTGAAACATTGGCACGTCACTGCCGTTCACGGTCATATCGCCATTTAGGTCTCTTTGGTAAGTCGTTTGAAGATTCTGAGAACCACTCCCGACATAAGCCGCGATCATTTTGTCGACGGCTGCCTCCACACCGTTGAGCGGATGCCAGGGCAACCCAGTTGGACCGTACTCGGCGGCCTGAACGGATTTGGCAAATTCCACGGACGAGTTCACTGAAAAATTAAGGGGAACAACTAAGAAATTCCCCGGGTTCACCTGCGATTCCGGGATCACATTACCAGCGGAATCATAGTATTGGACATAAGGTGCAGAATATAGCGGATTGACGCCGGCGTTTGGATTCACAATTCCATTGCCGTTTTCGTCCGTCAATAGCTTTGCCGGAACAAGCTGGTTTAGCTTATTTAAAACATAGAACACGCTATTGTTCGCCATAATTCTAACCTCGTTATATTACAGTAATATAATATTTTTTCAGCAACGCGGTGATACGACATATACGTGACCAGCTACATGTGTAGTATTGGAGAAGGTGCACACCTCCACAGGCGTCACGTCAGATGTAATGTTTGGGCTTGCAACTATAATTTTATTTTCTCCCTCCAAATTGCTGAGCAAATTTCGAGACCAGCGCTTAATCGGGCGTGCCATTTCATCGCTTGGATTGACCACCAGTGCGTCTCGGCCGAAGTGGCGATAGTATATATAGCATATTACTGCCGAGTTCTCTTTAGCATGATCGTCGGCCGAGCAAATCTGCGGGAATAGTTCCACAGTATATCCCTGCAATAGCATCTCAAAATATGAAATATGATACCAATAAATAAAACTATAAAAGATAAAAAGTATAGCCGTAAAATAAGAAATTGTATCTCCCACTTTTTTATTATAAATACAAATAATAGCTTGGGAAGAAAAATACAGTACTATAGATATTATAGATATAAAATATATCCAGCTATACGCGCCGTCGCTGTTGTGATGTATTGAATTGTATATTTTATCGTAAACGTCGAAAGATATGTAAAATAATACGAAAAACAGTAGAGATAATATTGCTCGTTTTGAAATAAAACTGCTCATCGCAATGATATCCAGAATCTTATACTAGTTGATGTCAATGCCATTTATTGTAGTAGAGACAGTAAAACAGCTCAAATTCGATCGAATGTTAGTAGACCGTCCTTGCTGTCCGCTCTCCCCGGCACTTCAAATCTTCAATCTAAGTAAGCCGGGCCGCCGGATATCGATTACAACAAGCCCAGCTCGGCGCAAGTGGCACGATGGCCAGCAATACACGTTAAAGGTTTAGGCCATTGCATAGGCCGCAAACGAGGGGCCATCGTATAACCCTGGGTGTCGGGACGCGGGACGCGAAATATTGCACGGCTTTTGCAAGTAAGTTGCGCTGCAACGGCGTCCCGACAATAGAAGTCCCTCGAGACAGCGGACATGGCCTCGCGGTCTAATACAACTTGTAGCGGAAGTCGGCTAAACATCACAAAATCGTGAAGAAAGGCAAAATTTAATCTTTATGGTAGTAGAAACACAATCAAAAGCACTCCGCTTCAACCAGTATTAATCGAAAATGATGCGAAGGTGAATTGAAACTGAATTCCATGTTGCGCGATGTGCCACTGTATGAGGTCAGAACAAGAGCAATCCGAATCGTACGCGGCTTTTATCAACCAAAGACAGCCCAAGATCGGCCGATCTCAGCGTCCGCCTTCGAGAGGTTCCCTCGGAACATGGGGCCGCATGCGTGCCGGATTACGGCTCAATGAAGCGACATCTTCTCAGATAAAAGCAGTTCATTGACGGCCGCATCGACGATGTCCTGGAGTTTTCGCCAACCATAAAGGTTGCGCTCGGCCACGCGTTCCTGAATTGCAGTCAGCATCCAGCCTGCCGCCGCCACGTCGTCATCATTCTTATAAATATTGAAGCGCTCGAGGCAGGCCTCAATACGAGGACGAGCCGAACGTCCGTCCAGATCCAAGCCCGCCATAAGCGATTGCGCATCGCGATAGGCGTTCGTTATGCGCTGCTTATCCTGAGCGTCGCTTTCGACAATCATTCTGATGGTAAAGAGCAGAGTTTCAGCAGATCAACGGTCTCGTCGGGGATCATTCTCATGAACCTCCCGCAAGGTGACGTGCGTCCCTGTTCGGCCGGGGCCATTTCGGCGGTGTCTCTCCATCACCGGCAGATAGAGGCGGCCTCAAAGCTGACGACCAAGTCCACCTTGCATATCGCAAGCCATCCTTGCCACCCCGCTTTGCCGTATACATGAGATCGTCGACATTGCGCATCAAATACTCTATCGGCGCTCCCCCGACACATGGCTCAATCGCAACCGCGCCCATACTGCATGTCACCCGATGACCAGTGTCCGCCAATACCGCGCTGAACCGTCTATGCAAATTCTCCGCAACCTCCTGCCCTTCATCTATCGACGGCAGTTTCATCAGCAATGCGAACTCGTCACCACCCATGCGTCCAAAACAATCTTCGCGTCGTAGCGCAGCTCTCCCTTCGACCGCGAAACGTTTCAGCACCTCGTCCCCCGCCTCGTGACCATATCGATCATTCACGCTTTTGAAGCCGTCGAGATCCAGATAGACCAGCAACATCGGCCAACCCCGCGCCTGGCCCACCCTCAACATCTCTTCTGCTTTTTGTTCGAATGCCTGGCGGTTCAAGACACCCGTGACGTAGTCACATCGACCGACGAAGCGCACGCGCTCATAATCTGCGCGGAACTGGGATACGACGGCGGCGATGATGATGAATGATAGCGCGTGGATTGCCAGATTGAGGCCAGCCATGGCCCACGGTATCAAAGGGGAGATTTCTTGGTGGGTTCCAACCGATACCAGAGCCGAAGCAAAGGCGGCGGCCAACCCTATTCTGAAACTGGAATACCAGGAGACAAGGCATATTGGCAGTATGAACAGTGGATCAAGGTCGATACCGATCAATGAGGCACGGTAGTTTGCGATACCAACGCCTGCCGTCCAGAGGAGCAAAAACAGCAGCATCCAACTGCCAAAGTGGAATTTGACCCGCCTCGAAAACAAAGAAAAAGGGTCGGGAGCATGGTCCTCCGTGGCCTCACATCGGTCCGCTCTCAAATCGCTTCGATTGCAGCGGATTGCCCTTCCGAGAGCGAAAATTCCGTAACTTTCCTGGTCTCGCGGTGCACTCAGTGCCTCTTCCCTTCATTCATTCGCAACGACTGCTTGTCGCAATTGTCGCAGCTCTTCGGTTTCCACGACACGCAACGCAAACGCATGGCCCCGTCCCTGCCGGTTGAGAACCTGTGTCCGCTCAATCAGTCCTCGTTCGACAAGCCGGGTCACGAGCTTGTGTGTCTGCGATACAGTCAGGCCGTAAACCTCCCCAAGTCTTTGCGTTGTCAGCGGTTCGGGTTCGTCCTGCAACGCGTTGATCGTGAGAAGGATCGCAACCTGCTGCAAGCGCGCAGCGGCTGTTTCCTCTGGAAAGGCTCTTTCGACGACCTGCTTCACGAGATGCCATATGAGTTTGTGTTGCGCTTGCATCTTATTAACTTTCGTATATAGAAAAGTCTACCGCTAATTGCGATGTCGAACCATTTCTTCCTTTAGTCGGAATCGGGCTGGGAGGCGATGGCTCACGTTTGAGGGATCTACATCGCAAACTGGTGCGTGCGTCGAACGCATAGCAAAAAGCCCGCGCAAGGCGGGCTAAGTAACTGTATTTGGTGATGTTTTAGGCCTTTGACCTATTTGCCAGCTTCGGGCTTGCCGGTCCCTAACGTCAACTTGGCACGCGGCGCCTTGGTCGGAACTTTCGCTGATGCGACCTTGGTTGCAGCGGACTTCGACTTTGACGCATTCAGCCGCGCAGCGCGCCGCGAGCGGTTGTCCTCGAGCGCTTTCTGGAAACCCGGATCCTGCTCGGCGTGCTTGGCGAGATCATCGAGAAACTCGGCGACTTCTGTGACGGTCTCGACAACGACATAGCTCAGCCCTTCACCCGCACTGACCGCGTCGCGGCCGACGCTGACACCAAAACCGCCGGGAACCCGCTGGAACCAGGTCGAACGCCATTTCTTGAAGCCTGCGGCATCTCGCTCATACTCTTCGAGATAGGATTTCTGCTCGGCGACCCGCAGCTGAAAGGTTTCAACGGAATTCCGTGTACCAGCCTTTGGCTTTTCAGCTTTCTTGGCGGACCACTTCTCAATAAAACTTGTCATGAATATATGCTCCATAAGGTCGAGACGTTCAGTTGAACTAACCCGTGTCTCCCCGACACACAGAACGCAATCCATCAAACATTGCAATAACAGTTCTATATTTTACAACCCATTGTAGAATTTGGTGAGGAGTTGGTCGCGTCCGCGAGCGGGAAGGAAACTGCTTCTATAAAATGGCGTCACAGGAGTTGTCAGCAACTACTTCTGCCATATGTTGACGACAACTATAGGCGTTGCCGTCGTCGAGGAGGGCGTATCATGCCAGGCAAACAACGGTTGATCGATGTTGCAGATGCATCGAAACAACATTGCCGTCAGCAACTCCGTAAGACCATTGATGTCGCAGTGAACGAGCTTCTGGAGGCTGGATGGGAGCCTCAAACCATAGCGGAAGCTCTGCTGGAACTCGCCGACGACTACATGGACAATGTTATTGGTGATAATGCGAAGACGTCACCCTCGACACGCTTGCACTGATTTGGTGTAGACTGTTAGCCCCAAGAACCGCTTCCAGGCAACGACAGAATAATTCGGACAGTGTGGTTCGATGACGCCGACGCTATTTAAGCGCTGGCTCAATTAAGTATTTGCAAGTCCGTGATGCAGATAATAGGAATTCATCGCAGATTGCATCATCGCAGCCTGTCGGGGGAGCAAAGTGGGGAACATTCATGCCGGTCGGTACCATCAAATTCTTCAACAATGAAAAGGGCTTCGGCTTCATCGCCCCCGACAATGGTGAGACGGATGTCTTCGTTCACATTTCCGCACTGCAAAGCGGTGGCGCGCTCGAGAAAGGCACCAAGGTCGCCTATGATCTCGGTGAAGATCGTCGGACCGGGAAGATGAGGGCCGAGAACGTCCGCATTCTCTAGCTTTTTCACTTAAGAGGCTGAGTGCTTTCAAAGCGGCTGAGAGGTTTGTTGAATGGCTCGCCCAACTCTCTTTTACGCGATGGAATACGTCGCCACCCTCATCGATATTGGCGGAAATCACCCGAAATTCAGACAATATCGATGAGGGCGACATGATCCATGTCAGCGATGGATCGGACGAGAGTATCATCGCCTTCACCGATCGTGGGATCGAATGCCTTCAGGACTTCCTTGCTGACATTCGCTCGCGAGTAGGCGGCATCCATCAATTCCTCGTCGACTCACAATGCGACCCTGAGATCCTTGAGCGTATCAAGGCGGCTGGGGCGCGCCTGTAAGCCCTGTGGCGACCATTCGATGAATGCGTCGCCGCGGACCTGCGGTCATGGTAGCAACTGCGAGGTGCCTCAGGTTTCGACGAGCAGGGTGATGACAGCAATGCGGTTGCCCGACGAATCTTCGAGCTCCACCGATGTGCTCGGAGGCGTTTTCGCATTGAAGGCAAACGTGGCAAGCGCCATGGCAACGGCTCTGCAGGCCGTCAGTTGATCGTCCTCATCAATGTGGCTTTTCGCCAAAACTCGTTTGAATTCATCTCGTACCTTAAAATTGTATCGCGCCATTGGCCACCAGTGCTGCGTCGTATCTCCGCAGATATATCGCAAACTCTAATGTATTCAATGGTTGTAGTCGCTTCCTATCCCAGACGGCACGATGCAGCGGTCAAATTAATCGGACAGCTCGAAAAACCAGTGAATGTTCGACAACTGGTTGAGCTTGAGAGGAGACACCTCGCCCATCCATTCGGGCAGCTTAACTAAACCTTCGGTAAGTGGCACAGTATCTGTTGCCGGATTTGGACGCCACCCCCAAATCCGGTCCATGCAGTGTCCGGCGGCACAACGCCCCAATCAACGTGTCGTCGGACGCTTCACCCCGACATGAACGCACCCACCCTGTGAGGTAGCATGGGCTATGGTCGCAATCCGCGTTTGGGGAAAAATCCTTTTCACTGCCGGTTCTTCGGTTTGTGACGTTCCCTATCCTTCCTCGCTTCCGTCTCACGGTTCGCCTGCTTTTCGTTCAGCAATTCCTGCTGAGCCTGGCGCTGTCGTTCGATCTCGGGCGATTGATTGATGTCGGTCGCTATCGGTTTTGACGGGTTCTGTTCGATGGAGCGCTCGGCACGGACCGCAGACGCCGCCTCGGATTGTGTGCGATAGGCGTGATCGCTACCACCGCCGTCGAACGGCCGCTCATGTGTGGCGGAGCTTCGGTCGGCCTGGCGGACTTCGCGCTGGGCTTCGGCTTCGGTGCGCTTACGCACCACCTGCAGGTTGACCGCAATCTCGGCATCGCTGCGCGCCATCGGATCTGCTTCCTGAGAGGCGCCGGCGTTCGCGGTAATAGTCGCCTCCCAGACATTGCGCTGCACCGGCCGGCGCTCGAGCCGCTCTTCGCCGGTCGCCTTGTCGATGACCCGCACGTCCTTTTCCACGGTTTCCCGGCCGGTCACCGTCAGGCTGATGGTATCGCCCGTCTGAACACCCGCCTTGTCGAGCGCATCCGGCAAGCCAATGCCCCAGACGCGCATCCGTCGACCATCCTCACGCTTGAGATCGACATGCGGGGTCACCTCGTTCTTGGGATCGTTGTCGTAATGGGAGGCGCCATGTTCAAGATAAACGCCCGAGATCGCCGAACGGGTCTGGCCGCTGACGGGTGTCGCCTGGCTGTTCTCAATCGGCTGAGCCATCGATCCATCGGTAAAGCCGCTGACCTTCCGTTCGCGCGCCTCTTGCCTGCGCCAGCGCTCCTCGACCTTTTCCCGCGCGGCTGCCAGTTGCTCCTGGAGCTCCGGATTGGTGATCTTGAACCCATGCTCGGCGGCAAGCTCTACGGCGATGGCCTTGTCCCGGGCGGTACCGCTCACGTTGATGGTACCCCATTTTTCCGCAGCCGCGCGCATCGCCGCAAGGGTCGAAGCGCGCTCGCTATCAGCCGGCTTGATCTTGTCGCCATCCACAATCGGAACCGAAGCGGCCGGCTCTGCTTGGGTCATAGGGGGTGCTTCGGCTGTTGTCAGTGCCGGAGCAGCCACATCACGCTGAGGCATTCCGGGTACACCGGCCGCGTTCTCCGTCTGCGCCACGCCTGGCGCAAGACCGGCACTGGCGTCGCGTTGCTGCGCCACTCGTTCATTCGCGGCCAGTAGCTTTTCCTGAAGCTCGGGATTGGTGATTTTGAATCCGTGCTCGGCAGCAAGCTCGATGGCGAGGCTCTTGTAGCTTTCGGTGCCACTGATCGCCAGGCTACCCCATTTTTGCGAGGCAACTTGCATGGCGGCAAGCACTGCCTCACGATCTTTCCATGTGTTGATTTCGACCTTGTCGCCATGATCCGTAAAGGCAACGGCTTGCCTGCCGCTTTCCTTATGGGTGACATAACGAATGACGGCGCCGCGTTCCTCAGCCACGAACTGGCGAAACTCATATTTGACAGGTGCGACAAAACGGTCGCCCTCGACCGCGCCGCGCTTCTTCTCGATGTCTTCCTGGACGGCCAGCATGCGCGCTTGCGAGTCGCGAAGCTTGCCGTGCAACTCCTCGATCTGCGGCTGCCGATCCGATGGCAGATGCTTCTTGATGATCTCCATCTGCTCGTTCATGTCGGCGAACGAAGTCTTCATCACATTGAGATTTGCCATATTACCTGCCTCCTTCGTAAATTGATCGACCAGTTCTCTCAGGCGCTTCTCGGCCAACGGTGCCGGGATTTGCGATCCCCTACCCTGCAGGCTGCCATCGCCCTGTTCACGGTGTGAATCCTGCTCGTGAGCGCTGCGTTGGTCGAACCGCTCCATCAAGCGGACCGCCGTCTCACTGCGCCGGCGGAATTCGAGCACGGTCGCTGTTTCCGCCTCGGCCGGCGGCAAAGGACGCACTGTATCGGCAAGCTCGCGCGAGACGACGAAACGGCTGGCAGCGCCAGTGCCGGTATGGGAATTGGATTGTGACCGTGCCGGCGTAATCCGGTGCATGTCGGCGGGCCCGACATCGACGTAACCGAGTAGCCCGCCATGGCTCTGTGCAAGCTCAACGGCCTCGGCACGATCGCGCGTAAATATGGCCGCCGATGATCTCGTTCCCGGACGTTCCGCCCGGTAGAGACGCAACACACCTGGCTCCACTGGCACCTCAGGAACCGCCTGTGATGCGATTGCAGCGACCTCACTCCACCCTTGCGCGACAGCAACCGCGCGGCGCTTGCCCTCTTCCCGCAGGGGAACATGAACCGCGCCTGTCCTGACGGCGTCCACGCGCTGGCGCACGCGTTCGGAGGCGATCCCTTTCTCCACCCGGCGGATATCCTTCAGCTTGTAGCTCGGTGGATTGGCGCGCTCGAAACGGCTTGTCGCCTCCATCGCAATTCCGCGCTCACGCGCCTTCGACGCCAGCGTTTCGCGCCAGCGCTTGAAATCCTGAATGCCAGGCCGCAACCGCCGGCCCATATCGGACGTCAGCCGGACCACCGCATGAACATGGACGTGCTTGCTGTCTTGGTGCAACGCAAAGGCAAAGGCATGACCGGCAAACTCGGTTTCGAGCGTCGCACGAGCAGCCGACACAAATGCCGCCGTGTCCGTGCCCGGCCTGGCGCTGAGAACGATATGGGCTACATCCCTCTGCTCCTGGGACCGCATGTCCCGCTTCCAGGAACGTGCAGCCGCAAGATTGGCTTCGTGTCCGCGCAGCATCTTTCCATCGGACAGATGCGCCTCCTCTCGCCCTCCGGATGTCAGCCGCGACAGGTACCGCGCGGCACCTTCGACGCCATGGGCAAAACCGCGCTCCTCCATGTCAACCGATTGACCGAAGGCTTCGTCCAGCCGCCGCTCCAACCCGCGGAGAGATGTAGGGGTATCAAAGACACGGTACGATCTGCCGCGCTTTCCGGTTTCCGAAACCTCGCGCCGGCTGCTCGCCGCCGTCATCACGACATCGATACGCTGGCGCCCGGCCGTATCCCGGCCGACAGTCCATGCATAACGATGACCCGAAAGTCCCTGTCTGAGCGCGGCATCCACCGCATCAGGCTCGACGAAAGAGTCCGGTGTGAGCTTCAGCATGAGAACATCGTTCGAGGGCGCCCGATACGCGGAAGCGTCGGCCCATTCGTTCGCCAATGCCCGCACGGCCTCGGCGCCGCTGACCTCACTGTGATCCTCTCGCTGCAGGGTCACCTGCCCTTGCCTGCTTTGATAGGAGAGAAGCGCACTCGTGCGCGATGAGCCGCTGGCATAACTGACGAGTTTGACCATGGCGCCTTGCGACCCACGCGCCAATCCCTGGCGCATGTCGGCAGCCGATCGCAGCGACGTTGGCGCAGCCGCCGAAAACGCCGGGGTTGATCCTAATAAGTGCGCCGGTCCCGCGGACGTGCCCGGGCTCCAGCGACGACGCTTGCGCCACCGTTCCTCCTCGTCCCTCCCGAGACCCAGCGTCATGCGCAATGGACGGGCTGCGGCAGGCGTCCCGCTGTAGCTCGCAAGCGCATCCATGTCCGATTGTTGCAGCGCTCGCCTGCGCCGCTTCATCCGTTCCAGCAGATCGTCGAGCCCGAGCTCGTCAAGGAAGCTGGCTTCGATCATGAATCCGTTCCCCTGGCGATGCCAGCTCCAATGGCGATGCCACCGACGTCTGCATCATGCTCGATCGCCCGAGCCATTGCGTCTCGAGCGCGGCCGCAGAGCGATCGATAAAGCTCCTCCTGGATCGATAATACTTGCGCCATCCGCGCAAGACCCTGTTTCAGCGCCGCGTCCGACGGCAGCTTGCCACGATTGAGCGCTTTGACTGCCTGGTTGAGGTTCACGCCGATCGCTCGGGTTTGATAGGCAAGTTCAAGAATGGCATCACGCGTCTCGTGGTCATGGGTTGGCCCAAAGCCGCAGGCGGCCCGTACCATGCGTCGCGCGCCCTCACTCAGGGTGACGCCGCGCCCGGTGCAGAAGGCCGAAAATCCCGCAAGCTCTGCCTCGGTAAGCCGCACGTGCAACGTTCCGGTCCGCGAACTCCGTGCCTTTGCGACCCTTGCCATGAAGCCAAATCCCCAGTTTCAGCACTGGCCAACTCGCAAATGCGAGCATCAACCAACCTTGTTGCTCCGGTCTCGATCGAGAGACTGCCGGAGCAAGCCAGCGCAAAGCGCAAGCTTTGTCGCGACACGAACGCCGCTATCGTGGCGTGGCAGATTTGTATCACAAATCGTATATCCCTGCCATCCACTTAACTTCACTTTTTGCAATAAATCTGTTTAAAATCAACGCACTACGCACACTACACGAAGCTTGTGCACTGTGGGAGGTGCATGCGCTCCACGCACTCCATGAACCCCGCCCACGACACAAAATCTGCGCACTCAAGGCGCCATGTGAACCCTGTGCACTGCGCAAACTCCCCGCACTTCGTGGGGTGTGAGGAGGACGCGAAGTGACGGCGCGGCCCGTAGTCGTCGCAGCTCGTAAACTGCGGACGCTTGAAAATGGATCACATATATAGCAAAGTCTACGGGAGATTCATGCAACGCCGTTAGAGGAGCCATCCCACAATGACGATCCTGACTTTCGCAAACTCCAAGGGCGGCGTTGGCAAGTCCACACTTTGTGCACTCGTTGCATCAGAGCTCGCACCCGCGTCTGCCAACATCCACCTTATCGACGCCGACGTCAGGCAGTATTCCTGCTTTCAATGGGTGAACCGTTGCCGTCAAGCCGGCACCCTTCCCGAAAGCATCACCGCCAGCAAGGCGGCGACCCAACAGGAGCTCGTCGAGGCCATTTCCAAAACCGGTGAAGGCATCACACTGATCGACGTTCAAGGATCCATGAACGAGCTCCTCACCGCCGCCATCGTTGCAAGCGATCTCACCATCGTGCCGGCGAAAGGCAACGTCATGGAAATGTTCGAGACCATCAAGCTGTTCGAGTGGGCACGCAATCTCAAGCGAGCGCCTCTTCGCCTGGTGCTCAACCGCGTCGAGGGGATCGATCTCAACACCAAGGCATTCCAGGACGCCATCGAACTCATCCGCGCCCACAAATTACCGACCCTGCCGACGTTCGTAAGAGCCCGCAAAATCTACGAGCAGTTCTATCTTAACTCCGGCACGCTGGAGAAAATATCCGAAGATCCATCCAAGGCCGAACAGGTGAAGAAGGGACGCGCCAACATCGTGCAGCTGCTGAACGACATCACGGAGGCGATAAAGACAGACGAGTTGCCGGCGGACCAATCTAGAAGGCTCTCCCGATGACAGATTTTAGAGAACTCGGGCGCCGCAAGCGTAGTATCACAGATCTAACCGACCTTCTCGGCGATACGACAGATCAGCTCAAACGCTACGATGACATGTTCGTCAAACCCGCAGACGAAACCCAGGGCTCACAGCAAGCGGAGCATGCCGGAGAGCCGGCCCTCTATGGTCACGCCGCGGACGGACACGACAGTGAAGATGCCGATCTTTGCCATTCCCAGGATGGCAATGCAGCAGAGACCACACGGTTTCAGGTGAATGTTGGCCGGGATGTCATCAGAGCGATCAAGGTGGCGGCCGCCGAGGATGGATTGCGAGTTTCGCAAGTGGTCGACAAAGCGTTGCGTGCCTATCTGAACCAGAGGCCGAAATCATAGCCGCAAAGGAGGTTGCAGTCCCAGTGCCCGCGCAAGACCGGACGGAAACGAGCGTCCGATTGGCGCAGGAATAGCGCGCTTCAAAAATTGGTCGACGAATATCTTGCCGAGCTGGAACGAGTCTTGGAGCATGGGTCACAGAGCAGGTTTCCCACGAGGCTCCGGCAAAACCTTCAGCGCTATTGGGAAGCGCGGTTTGCCTCCGCCTGCTCCGCTCCTTACCAGTCGCTCCGGCCGCGGACGCGCCGCCCAACGGCGCTGCGGCTGGAAAACCTTCAGTCCATGTTAATTCACGAGGTTCGGACGCAGGAGGTCGATACGGTTCCAAGCGCAACGATGTGCGCCTACCCTCGCTTGCGAAAATGGATCGCTCCAGGGGGATATCCGCATGCGTGCAAAAGGATATACCGGATGCGACCCGGCGCGATGCGCGCTGAACTATCCCCCCGATCCATGCCACCGCGAGTAACACCGACAATCTCGCGTTAAAAAAGCAAATGCAACTCATAAATGAATGAGAGATAGCAAACGCATCTCTCCGTCCGACGGGTTTCCGTGTCCTATCGGCTCGATCGCAGCCAGACGGAAAATTTCGGGTGGGGGGAGAGTGTGAGAGGACGCGGGCTTGCGGGGTCCTCTTGCTGCGACCGCGGCGGTCGATCCGCCAAGGTCGCATCGTCGCGCTGGCCACATCGCGGTGCGGATGCTAACGGTGTCACGAGATAGAGTTCAGCTTTGCAGGCCGTTCGTCTTTCTGTCGAGCCGGTCGCGGGGGTGCCGCGACCGGCTCCTTCATTCTACTCGGCGGCGTCCATCAGCTCGCTGTCGTCGTCCTCCGCCTCGCAAGATTCGAGGTCCGCGATCCGAACCGGCCCGGGAAGCCAGCCGGTGCCTCCAATCTGACGCTCCGCTTAGGCTGCCGCCTCGGCCTTCTTCATTCCTGCGACACCGCTGGCAAAATCGCCACCTTTTGACTCGGTCAAGGTCTCCGCGATCCCAGTCTTGCTAACCCACACCGGCCTATTGCGAACCAGCTAATACTCTGATTTTCCTTTCCGCTTTCCGCGGGATTGCAAACACGGTCGGACTTCCTACTTGTCGCCCGTGCAGCGATTGACCCACAACCGACTTTCAGAGAACTGCGCGCAAACCAGGTATTCGCCGGGCCACAAAGCCGACAATAAGAAAGCTTGCCAAAACGCCGCCCAGACTGGCGAGGGCGAACTTGAGGGCAGTGGAAGCAGATAAAAAGTGCAGCAACCGCGTAATCGCGACTAAGATCGGCGCATGCAAGACGTAGACGCCAAACGAATTACGCGTGAGGAAGCGAGCGATGGGTCCCTGGCCGTCAAAGCGGTCTCGGTAGAGGACGATCATCCCTAGCGAGAGAGCAAGACAGGTGAATGAGCGCCAAGCGTCCATGCCGGCAGCCTGCCAGTGCCATCCCCCGCCATAGGGGGAGATGTCGCCACTCATGGCGCCGCCCGCAGCGACCAGGACGATCCACACGGCACCACCGATCCAAAGACCATTCCACAACCAACGCCTTCCGACGCATGATGGTATCTGGCGCAACCAGTCAGCTTTCCACGCGGCAATTCCGGCGGCATACATTAATGGGTATTGCGGAAAGTCGTGTACATCGACATTGAGAACAGTCGTCGCATTCGGAAATGTTGCGCCGACGACAAAAGTCACAATAGCAATCAGGCTCGCGTAACCTAACATCACCCCTGCCGAAGGCGGATGACTCGGAGCGGGCTGTATCGGGCGCGCCTGGCACACCACTGCGTAAGTGCCCGAGAAGAGCAGAAGTACAAGGCAGAACCATAGAGGCCCCGAGCCGTCGAGTAATTCCCCGGAACGAAAGTGCAGCCACCAGTCCTGGATGAACGTTCGCGGCGGGTTCGACCGCCACGACCCTGCGACGAAATATTCGGTCAGCGGACCGATCAAGGTCATATAAAGCAGCAATGGCAGGCCAAGTCTCTGTAGCCGCTCGCGCATGAAGCTTCGGACGCCATTGCGTGCAACGGCGCCGGCCGAAAAGAAGCCTGCGATGCCGAAAAGCAAGCCCATTGCGACTGCGTGCTGAAAGGATTGATAGGCAGCAAAGGCAATCTTCGCTCCGATGCTCAGTTCGGGATGCTCGCGATAGTACCACTCGCCAAAGGGCGAGTAGGTCACTGCCGCGTGCATGACGACGACCATGCTGATCGCTGACCAACGCAGGTTGTCTATATATAAAAGGCGATGGTTAGGCCTCTCTCCAGGCATGACCTGTCCTCCGGTTTGCGCCTGGATCAGGCCTTACGCCGAGGCCGGGGTCTCGCCAGAAGTCGCGTCCGACCTGGCCGATTCTGGCAAAATATGGCCGATTGCGAAATCGGCCAGTGCGCGACGGCGGAACTCAGTCGGCGTTTGGCCGGTCTGCCCCTTGAAGGCGCGATTAAACGGACCGATCGATCCCCAGCCGGCATCGAGAGCGATTGTGAGGACCGGGACGCGCGATTGCGCGGGATCAGACAACGCCTCCCGCGCCTCCTTCAACCTGTGTTCGTTCACGAAATCAGTGAAGTTCCGATAGCCGAGCCGCCCGTTAATCGTTCGCCGAAGACGATATTCAGGAACTCCCAACTGCTCGGCCAGTCGATCCACCGAGAGATCCGAGTCACGGTAGGCACGGTCCTGCTCCATCGCCCGCCGCAGCCGCTCGACCAGTTGGCGCTCCTCAGCACTCATGTCCGTTGCCGCGACAGGGATAGTAAGACCCCCGGACGTGGCTGGCGGCGGTTCAACCGTTGGCTCAGGCATGACGGGACGCAGACGCATCATCGCGGCGACTGTGGCCAAGCCCAGCACGGCCGAGAGACCGGGGAGCCAACGGACGCCGGCTACGTCGAGCATCGTTGTTGCCAGAATTACCAGACCCACAGCACAGACGAAAATGATCCTAAAACGTCGTCGCCCCTCAACTAAATCTGCTTTACGTCCTGCAAGGACCCGAGCGGTTTCGATGACCACCACGATGAGTGTCGCCGCATGCGTGGCATTCCACGCTAAGCTTGACCCGGATAGGGTTGCCACGCCTGCGAGCGGCAGGAAAGCAACGAAAACCGTCCACCGCCGTAGCGTCGACTGGGATGCATCAACAAAGACCGTCTCGGCCCACGCGACGAAAACACCTGCGGTTGAGTTGCTGAGAATCCGGAGTGGAATGATCCACCAGACGAGCCTTTCGTGTATTCCGGGAGCTGTTTCGATGAGGAACGCTATTACACAAAGGTCGAATAGCAGTGTGGCACGACCGATCGGTGATCGAAGCGTGCCAGGAAGACCAATGATCGCAAGTAAGCCGAGCAGCGCCAATGCGCCACCTCGGAACCCGGTTTCGAGCAGCATTGGCGAACTCCCAAAACTTATCTGGCTTAAACAATAACCGGGTGCAAGGCCTCGATACACTCCAAGAAGGAGAAACGGCATATCGATGTACGTCTGACCGTCCGATTACTAACGTCGCCTGTTAGCACATCGTATCGTTTTACGCTATGCAACAACACGTCGGTTATCACGGCAAAGCGGACTCCACCGGGCGTCAACCCGGCAGATTTATGGGTTCATGGCCTAAAGAGTTGAACCCGTATAGTCAGTGCCTAGTTGGTGCAGGTTCTCTTTATTTCTGGAGTTACGCTCAGTGATCGAAACCACATGGAGTAATCACTGGTGTTGGAAGCAAAGCGGTTGCCACGGCCGGAAAGGCCGCCTTTTACGGTAGCGCCGGCTGGCACGGCGCGCCTGCTTCTGCCTCAAAATCTTTGTCCTCTTATCGACGATTCGAATGAGCGAACGCAAGTCACCTTGCGTGACGTGTGAGCAAGCTCGCATTGTCTTCCGGTCGCGCCGCTCGATGCGGCACGACCGGAACCGGAGCCGATGCGAACGCGGATCCGCGCGTATGAGTCCGGCGGAGCGAATGTGCCCCGCCGGGTGAAGATGTCGTCAAAAGGCGCTTTTCAGCGCCGCCATCCGCTCGCCGATCAGCCACAGCGCCTTATTCAGCTTGATCTCCTGATCGATGCCATTGATGGCACGGGATTTGACGCGGCGAGGACGGCCGAGATCGTCACGGCCAATGCCGCGCAAACCGCCTTTCAGACTATGCTCCTGAACTACGTTCCAGGTGGTCCAAAGATCATCGGCGCGATCATCGATGCGGCGCGGGATCAGAAGCTGTTCCGGCTTGATAGGAGTCTTTGTCTCGCCGTCGCCATCACCAAACCGCAAGAGGTGAGCGGCTTCGGCCAGCACCTGCTGTTCGTCGCGATTGAGCTTGAGTGCCGACCAGTCCTGCGGCGCTGCAAGCGTGCGTTCTGCTTCATTGAGAACACGATAGGTTCCCTCGATGACCTTTGCGCCGACATCGCCGGAATGACGGACCTTGATGGCATCGATGGTGCCGGTCTGTGTCACGAGCGAATTCAGGCAGCGGATACGGAAGAGGCCCGCCAACAACTCGTAGGCGCTGGTGCCATCATTGGCGTTCTTGAGCAAGATTTCGCAAACGGTGTCTCCGACATGGTAGGTATTGCCGTCATCGATACGGCGCAGGCGGATCAGATGCTTGGTGAAATCAGCCTTTCCCGCAATGCGGCTCGACGACTGTTTTGCGCCGACAGGGACAAAGCCCTCTTTCATGAGGCCACGCAGGACATCAATCGTTGGAATGGGCTGGAAGCGCTCGGAGCGGCTTTCATGGGCAGTCGTTGCGAAGATCGAGGGAGCGGCCTTGCGCAGTTCCGTTTCGGTCATGGCGCGGCCTGTGTCATAGCGGGCGGTATCGGTATAGATCGTCATGAGCTTGTCCTTTCTTTCTTTTGGTCTCGCGAAGCGGGAGCACCCCGCTCCTGCTTCCCGAGCTCGGGCGGACCAGCGGGAGAGAAGGGGGCAAGAAGAAAGAGCCGAGGGGGATCACCCACCCGGAGGCCGGGCGCATCAAGCGGCCGGCCGGAGCGGCGATGGCGCCGACAGCGCCATCGTCCTGCAGGGCGCCGCCCGAAGGATGGGGAAGCGGCTTTTTGTTCTTGCTGGGAAGAGAGGGCAGCGCTCCTCTTTTCCCGACGGAAGGAAAGATGCTGCCGGTGTCAGTGCAAATGTGCCAGCATTTGTCGCGCGCCGGCGTCATGACGCTGCGCAAGCGGCCCGCACGATGCGATCGTCACCCGACCGGGCGGAAACAGGTCTCTGGCTGGTTCCGTGCCGCAGGCTGAGGCGCGCGGTCGCACATGCGACGTGCCAATGATGACACCAACCGTCCAGGGCTGGAGATTGCGGCAAACAGGCAGACCTTCCGCCGCAATGATCGCGCCCATATACTTTGCGCATACTGCGTTTTCGCTATATAAAGCAATTAGCGTGACCGATACCCCGTCTCGAAAGGGAATCAGGCGAGATCTAAGCGGCAAATTGCCCTTGATCCTTCAACGACATGGCGCAGGGCAAGCTTATTGGCGGACCTATGCCTTTTTTTGGAAAGATGGGCGAGAAACGTGAAACAGATCAAATTTGTGCTGAATGGCCTGATTCTGATATTGGGGTTTTGCGCGATTTTTTTCTTCATCGGTGCGATCCTGCAATTTCTGCGGCTAGATGTCGGCATGGATAGCATCTGGCGCGGCACCATTTTCTCTTCGACCTGCTCGATATTGTTGGCTGGTGCTGCCATTTGCCTTGATAAGGCGAACCAGGCGCTCGCTCGAGGATCGAAGCGCACTTGAGGACACGGCACCCCGGCCGACGGCCGGGGCACTGCGATTGTCGTGGTTATTCCCAGGGTATGACCGCCATCAACTCTTCATCATCCTGGCCGGGATAGCGGCCGAGATTGGCGTTGAGCCTGCCGTATCCGGTGTTGACGCTGAGAGTGAAGTAGGCGCCGCCATTCTGGTTCTGCTTCTTCCAGATGCCGCCGATCTCGACACGCCTGCCACGCGGGCTCTTGGCGAAGAGGCGATAGACGGGCGCCTTGGCGTTGGTGCTCTCGAATTCCTCGCCCAAGATGTCGAGGTCGTAGGCGACTGAGGCGATGTTGCCGGTGAGCGTGCGATCGTTGTTGAAGCGGATGAAGTTGACGAAATCGGTCATTGCAGTAACTCCTTTGTTTGCGTTGCCGATGGTCACGACAAGCGGACGGCAAAGGTCAGCGCAAATGCGGCGCATTTGTCGCGAAGACTGCACCCGAAGGGGCGCAATGCAATGGAGCGCCGGCGCGGCTGGCGATTTTGATGCTGCAGCATGCAGCGCGCGAGGAATGGCAGTAGGCCAGGGGAAAATCGTTTGTCACGCCGGTTGCTGACTGACCGGCCGGCCGTAGGGACCGATCACTGAATGCAACGCAACGAGGTAGATACGCGCGAGCTGGTGGATTCGTCATATCCGCTCGGGAAACGACCTAACGATATGCAAACCGCAACATTGTCGCCGTCGCCTGCCAGTATCAGGCATCTCCGGCGTCGGGCTTCTCTGGCTGGAAACAACTCGCCACACCGTGCTCCCACCAAGATTCCAAGCCCGCAACAACCGCGTGGCATCGACTGTGAAAGCAAGGTGAGAAGCAGTTTGGGCGGTCCGATCACGGCGATCACTAAGCCTCTGCAGATGAGACGGCTGTTTCGATCGTTATTTATCTCTCAATGTGCAGATATAGTGCCCGTCCCGGGCTGCATCTAGCCGGCCCGGAACAGACAGGATCGCATGGTTACTTGGCAGCGACACGCGCCCTCTGCTCTCTAATGGCTTTGACGATGCGCAAGCTGACGCCCGGCTCGCGCAAGATTTCTATATCGCTCATGCCGTCAAAATCCGAGAGGCGCCTGAAATACGCATTACGCAAGCGCGAGACATACAGCTTAGACAAGCCGCAGTTTTCCAAAAGGTCCGGATCGTCATCTGGCAAGTCGTCAAATTCTGCATCAGGCATCGCTGTCGCTCCTTCTCGTTCCGAGGCGATAGGATCATTTCGTGATCATTGTCACGCCGTGGCAATATGCAGATTTGCATTTGCTCAAGATACTGATGAATCTAACAAGGTTTTGCGCACGAAAGAGCAGCATAGTGCGCTTCTGGATACGCACCCCCGAGACGGCTTTTGGCGGCCGCCAATACGGCGACCCCCCGCGCAACGAGCCAGAAGTTACAAACGATTTGGAATTCCAGGTCCACTGCGATGCGGCCGGCGTCCGCATCGCTGCACTGCACAAATTTTATTTGCGAATCGAATAAAATATAGGCATAAAGTCAGTAGCTGATGCACGCTATGGCTTCCTCCCAGGTCCATCGCATCAGCTGTTCCCCTCTGGAGGTTTTAACCTTCACACTTTAAAGGGCCTCGGTTTTCCGGTGGCCCTATTTTTTGCGACGCAACACGTCGGCAAGCCGAGATCTGCCACAGCGATAGCTCTATGCACCCGACCGGCGGAAACAGCGTCGCCTGGTTGCGTGCCGCAGGCATTGAACGCAATAGCGCCGGTAAGGTGAAATCCCATCAGCGTTGTGAATCGGAGGCGACTGATCGATTCAAAAGTCTTGTTGGACGGCGACCATCGAATTCGGTGATGCTGCCAGCATGGCTCTTTACCCCTACAGACTCTATTGCCAGCGCATCGATACGACCAAAAACATGGCGCGCTACTATCTGCTCTCCATCCAGCCAATGCTATTTGGGGAGGTCGCGGTAACGCGCGCCTGGGGACGGATCGGCAAACGTGGTGGCGAAAAAACCGAAATGTTCGCAACCGAACGTGAAGCAGCCACACACTTTCTGGAACTGGCGCGCCAGAAGCGCGTCAAAGGCTATCGGCCCGTCGGAACCTATGGAAACAGTGCCATCGAGCAACTCTCAGCCAAGTCACAGAGAGCGTCGGGGTTGGAAGCCACCGGGGCCGATCTCTTCTCACCCAAAATCGGGCTAGCGTGCCATCCTGAAACTCCCGGGAAACAAGCGAGTGTTCGTCATCAGAGAACTTCTTAATCGGGACGACATTATTAAATGGGCGGTCACCGAAGGCTTCCAGGAGATCGTCCCGGCGACCGCTTTGCATGTTACGGTCGGAAAATTCCACGACACGAAGGTCTGGCGGCCGCTGGTGCCTGCCGCAGAAGGTTTGACGATCCGTGCGAGCCAGCGACGAATTCTCCTGAACTTCGGCGGCGTCATCGTCCTCGCCTTTGGTTCTGGCAAGCTTTCCCGCCGTCACGCAGAATTTCGCGGGGCGGGAATGACGTGGCTTTATCGAGACTACACACCCCACGTTTCGTTTGCGCTCGACAGTCTGGATCTCCGGGACATCCGGCCGTTTGACGGTCGCCTCCGCTTTGGACCGGAGATTTTCAAGCCAGATCCGATCTACGCTTCATTGCCAGCCTGTTGAAATATTGCTTCTGGACCACTCCCGGCGCTGTATCAGGTTAGGCACACAAAAAGGCGCTTTTGCCCTCTGCAGGTATAGGGACAGTGCCCGCACATTCCGTTTGCGCGGCTTTCCCTCGGCGAAAGCTCCCGATGCAAGTTGTCCTCAGACAGACACGACAAGGCAATCGTTACAACTGACGACGGCATCCGCACGATCGAAGAAGAGGCAACAATTGAGGACGAACCTGATTTCGCGCCTGCTAAGGAGGACATCGACGTGCTCACCGACCTGCAAATATCCGCAAAGCAAGCTCGGTCTTCGGTGAAGACGCAACGGCTTACGGTGCGATCGTCAACCAAATCGAACCTTATCTTGCGCGAGAAAAGTATCGCTTCGAGGACCCTGAGATTTTTGCCGCTAAAGCCCCGCACGAGCACTGAAATATTGGCGTAGTTTGCTCTCGGAGTGACAAGGAATTCTGTCGAACTGCTGGTCCGAGCAAATAGACCTAAAAAACGTCCGAGGGTCTGACAATTCTGCCACATCTGCCTGCTGCTCACCTGCCAAGTGTAAAGCGCGCCAGCATCACCGCCGCCTAACAAATCGGCAGTGCCATCGATTTTGCCCCAGTTACCCAGTTGTGAAGCAGCCTCGTGAAACAATCCAGCCAGCATGTGTCTTTACAAAGACTTATCGTGCGTATCGGCGTTGGGCTGCCTTGCCGATTTACACTCAAGCTTCCTCTTCGTCTCGGAGCTTCCAAAGAAATGTCGCTCCGCAAGCATCTCTTATAAGGTCGGCTTTGGAGGGAAAAATCGAATGACACCTCGACCATAAAGTCATGCTTGCGAAAACATTCCCGGCATTTTTTTTCATTCATCTCGTCTTTAAGAGCAAAGCGACAACCGCCCATGCAAATGCAGTACATGAACGCAGCCGCAAGCCAATGGGGAACCGTTTGCTGTTCCTCCCTCAACAGCCACGGCAACAACGCAAGCTAAACGCGAATGACAATCTCAACCGCACTCTCGGCAACCTCGTAATAGGCTGCTAGACCATGCTCGGCCGTATGGAGGGATATCGGCCGACCTCGTCAGACAGGGAAGCCCCTTTTGCTAAAGGAACGTTGACCAGGCCACGGAGAGCATATTGAAGTTGCGATACACAAGGTCCTTTGGTTTCTTCTTTGATTCTACACAATGTGCGATTGTATTGATTCTAGGGACTCTATGCGATATGCGATTACCTATGATCCGCGCTTCGGGAAAGTCGAAGCGTGACTAACGTCTAACATATCGCCGACAAAAAATATGGGTATCGACCCTGATTGCATTAGGTTTAACTAACCCTCCGTGCGCTGATTTTGTCAAAAGCTATGACTACTGAGAGTTAAAGATGGATAACACGAACTTAAATCGGGCGAGGCTCGACCGCCGCTTCTTAACAACAGCTATTCCCTACGTCAACGCCGCTCCCCATATCGGGTTTGCTCTTGAGACGGTGCAAGCGGATACATTAGCGCGGTTTTATCGCCTCTTTGGGAGTGAAGTCCGCTTCTTAGCTGGTTCAGACGAAAACAGCATAAAAAATGTGCAAGCGGCGGAGGCGGCCGGAGTGCCCATAGAGGAGTTTGTGGAGAAAAACGCAAATCGATTTCTTTCTTTGAAAGATAGTTTAGGCCTTTCGTATGATGATTTCATTCGAACTAGCTCGGATCCGCGCCACCGTCCTGGTGCAGAGAAACTTTGGAAGAGTTGCTTACAAGCTGGGGATCTTTACAAGCGGACTTACTCCGGACTTTACTGCGTCGGCTGCGAGCAGTTTTATAAGTCGGATGAGTTGCTTGAAGGCAAGTGCCCTGAACATGGAACCTTTCCTGAGCTAGTAGAAGAAGAAAACTGGTTTTTCCGCTTGTCGAGATATGAATCCGCGTTACGCAAGATCTATGATGAACGAGCCATAGAAATAGTTCCATCTTCAAGGCGGAACGAGATACTTGGATGGATAGAGGGCGGACTAGAGGACTTTTCTGTTTCCCGTAGCTCCAGCAGGGCACGCGGATGGGGAATTCCTGTACCTGGGGACGCTAGCCAGGTGATTTACGTATGGTTCGACGCGCTTGCGAACTATATAACAGCACTGGGATACGCGCGGGAAGATAGTTCTTTTAAAGAGTACTGGACTAACGCCCAAAGCCGTGAGCATGTCATTGGAAAAGGCATTACGCGATTTCATGCAATCTACTGGCCAGCCATTTTGCTTTCGGCGGGCCTTGAACTGCCAACTCGTATCCTCATACATGGCTATGTTACGGTGGAGGGTCGGAAAATTGGAAAATCCGCTGGAAACGCAATAGATCCCAATCCGCTAGCTGAAGAACTGGGAGCAGACGCCCTTCGATACTATCTGCTGAGGCATATTCGGACTACCGGAGATGGTGACTTCTCTCATGAGCGGTTCCGGCAGTGTTATGAATCAGAGCTCGCTGGGCAGTTGGGGAACCTCGTGCATCGCGTCTTTAGTATGATCGAACGATATTGCGATGGTGTAATTCAACACGTGGATAGATCTAGCATCGAAAGCGACTCACTTTTCCGCAGCACCTCAAATCTCTATTCCACCGTGGTCGAATGCGTCGCGGAATTTTCTCTCGATCGCACGCTTGATGCCATCTGGATGGTTATTGCAGAAGCAAATCGCTATGTTTCAGAAAAGGAACCATGGGCGCTAGCAAAAGCAGTATCGGCATCTGAAACTGATAATCCAGAATCTGAGAAAGCTCTACATGCCGTTCTATATAACTTAGCGGCATCAATATACGGAATAGGGATATGTTTGACGCCGTTTATGCCACTAGTAAGTGAATCGTTGCTAAAAAAATTCGACAGCATAGAGCCTTCGTTTGATCGACGGAGTCTCCTATCCTTGGCTGGAGTAACGATAAGTGCTGGCGCGCCGCTATTCCCAAGGTCGTAGACAGGTATTATTAAATTAGTAACGCGTTAATCTCGCTGGAGAAATCCGGGGGCGCAACAGCTCGCCTCCCGGACTTACCCTGAGCAAATTAGCTACCGCCGAACTTTGACGAGCTAAAATGTGAAAATGCGGCCAACTGCCTTAACGTAAGACCGTCGTCTAATAGCGAGCTTCGCAAGCGCCTTTTAGGTGCGGGAGGTCGATTGCCAGGAGCAGGTCGTCTACGCGGTCGACATAGGTCGCCGCATTATGGTGCTTCGCGGGATAGCCCTTCCAATGTATGTCTCGCACGCTTCGAGCAAACTCGCGGTGCAACGGTCTTAACGGAATGGATCAGCCTCGGTCCCGGCAGAGACGCCTCTTCACGCCGAGTGGCGTTACGGAGTTGGAAAGTTAGGTGGCTGCTGTCGCCCTGTTGAAGAGCTCACCGGAGCGAAGCATCGCATGCATGATGACGGCGAGTTTGCGGGCGACAGCGACAGGGGAAGGTTTGAAGCCGATCTTCTCGCGTAGTTTTATACCCCAGCGGCGCAAATCGCTGTCCGCCCGGCTGCGTGTCAGGATCACGACCGCCGCTTCTTAGAGAAGGGAGCGCACATGGGTGTCTCCACGTCGGGAGATATGGCCATCATAATCTACCTCGCCGGACTGATAGCGTCGTATCGTCAACCCCATCCAGGCGCCCACCGAGCGCGATCGCTTGAAGTTCGCCGGATCCTCGACGGCGGTTATGTAGTAAGCATTCGGTGAGGACCGCAGGAGCGGCGTGGGCGGCCTAGCTCTGTATCTTTGCCGACGTGGCAGTTTGTGAGCGGCGCACGAAGTATACAGTCGCCGTCGCCGCGAAGGAGCCGAATATTACGACCGCCCACAGAATAGCGAGTGGGACTTCGCTGCCGGTATATTCATAGGGCATATCCTCCAGAACCTCGCACGCGCTGGAATTGCCAACAAAGACTCCAAGTAAGAGTTCGGCTGCGAACACACCCTGCCAAAGCATCAGCAGCAACGCAGGCAAAGAGGCAATCATCGTCCCCCCAACGTGTTTGGTTCGCGACAGACAAAACACTGCGAGAAGAAAGAAGGGTACAGAGATCAAGACGCCCCATAAACGATCCGCATCACCCTGGGTACAAGTCCCCGCGAAACGCGCAAGGAATGTGTTCAGCACCCCAACATAAAGAGCGAACACCGATATTGTAGCCCAAATCATATTGTGTGCCTCGCCAAGATAGGGAAACGATCAGGGGTACCCTGGTGGTCGACACGCAAGAATTTTGGACACTGCCTAATGTCAACCAATTCCACGGAAGTAATTGCTCCAACCTGGTAATCGGCGTGTCAGCGATGCGGGCGAGAACGTCGGCAAGCCATGCCTGTGGATCGATGTCGTTGAGCTTTGCCGTCATGATCAGTGTGGCCATATGCTTACCTTTATGCGGCATCAGCGACTACATCATCGCTCGCGTGCGGAGATCCATATGCCAAAGTAGTGTTAGCCAAAGGTACAGCTGGTAATATACCGTCTCACATTGTGCAAATCCGCGAAGACCTATAGCTTGGCACGTGAAACTATGACAACGTCACCGCAATGTTTTGAAAGGAACAAAGAGCCTCATCTTGCACCTCGGTGCCAACGACCGACCAGCGGCTGTCAATAGATCCCTGCAGAAGCTCTACGCAGCAGTGAAACCAGCGGAGCGCCAAACCTCTGCCTAAACATGCGTGTGGACCATAGCCGAATGTAAGAAATGATCCATCTAATGATGAACCTCCAATCTCCAATTCATCGGAGCTTTGTCCATGGCAGGCTCTCAGATCTATCGAAATCTTTCCATCAGAAAACTTTCCCAACATATCCTTTCTGGTAATGTTTTGAAACGGCGGATGCGCCTTCAAGATGTTCCTTACTACCGCCTTTACATCACTATTGCACTCGGTCAAAAAAGTGAGGCATGAGCAATGCACCACGCTACTCAGACCTGCGTGTAGCGGTTTATAAGCATCAAGTACGACGGACATCGAAAGATATGTTGGCGCACCCAAATCCCTCATATGCTCTATAACCGCACCGGGGGTGAACAATTGACCATCAAACCACCGAGTTAAATCCTTAACGCGATCGTCCAAGTCACTCATCGTATCAAACGGTACTTGACGCAATTGGAAATCTGTTAATGGCTGACAAGCAGTCAAAAATAGTTGGCGCTGATGATCGCTCATTCCAAAAACTTTGTTAAAAAAAATGTCGGTCGACTCAGTAATCGTTGTATCATCAATACAACCGCTATCTAATGCGGCTTTCAAAATTGACACACTTTCACCAATGGCATTATCCCAGGACCCTCCGACGGCACGCGCAACGACCTTACGTCTAATATCGTGCTCCTCGCCAAGGCTATATATTGGCCATGTAGCGAAAAAGTCCTCAGTATCAACCAATGGAATTCCCGATTGCGCCCTAACTTTGGCAATATTCTCCTTTAGTGGCCCATTTAAAAAAGCGTCTGAATTCGCCAGAATTTCCTTCGCAAGTCTCGCCGAGACAATCTTAGTCCGATCATTACTCATTTTTCACCGTATTGTTACATGCCTGTCCGAGCCCAGTTGTTCTTCCGGGCCAGCAATGGCCGCCCTTCTATAACGATAGCACTTGAACACGTTCAGTTGCTCAGATCGATTACTGACATGGCATACACGAAACCACTTAAATACACTACATTGCCACCTTCATAATGCGCAAGCTGTTGTAACGGAACACTTCGAAAAACCTACACGCGAATATTTTTCTAACAACACCAAAGTTTGCGCGTATAGATTGACAAAACATTCAATACAGGGCAGCCTAAGGCAGCAATGGTGATTTCCCGGATTTTTGTTTGGTCTTGAGGAGAATACAGACCATGGAATTTGCTGAGGAAAATCTGTCGAACGAAGCCGCTACCGCGTTAGATATGGCTACCAACGGCTGCATGGTGCTTCGGCATCGTACAATGCGTTTGCAGGTACTTCTAGAAAGCGGTGTCTCGGGAGGGAAAAGCCCTCAATTTAACAATCTCTCGATCATTTCTGGCTGTGCTGTAATTAAAGCAACAGAGGATGAAAGTATAGAGCTTATAAAGGAGCGGCTGAAAGCTGGAGGTGCAAGCCACAGAGTCATTATCACAGGCTGTCTTCCGAAGATAAATAGCGCTCGCTTGTACCAAGAATTCGACGATAGGGTACAAATAGTAACTGAATTAGAGGATGTTCCTAAGTTCCTTGGCATTAAAGTTCCGCTAGGAATGACACTTCAATCTGTAGCTGTACCGGATCACCTTTTCGACCATTCTCATGGTGATCCACTCATGGATAAAGGTGATCCAGAGTCTGAACTGGAAAGAGGGTTTGAAAGGCTTGCCGGGATGGTTAGCGACCCATGGATTGAAGAGTTCTATAGGTATCAGACGAAAGGAAGGCATTTTTGGAGAGAGCCGAGGCTACGAGAAGTTCTCGTAACTGAAGGCTGTGACTATAAATGCAGTTTTTGCGCCACCAAGTTCGCTATTGGCAACACAAGAAGCCGCCCTTTTGAACAAATTATAAGTGAAATCCGTACCGCACATTCGGAAGGTGTCGAGAAAATTGTACTGCAGGGTGATGAAGTTGGTAACTATCGGAGCTCTGGCAAGACCCTCGAAGACGTTGTCTATGCATTCCGCAGCTTGCGTACCGGTACATCTCGCTCTCGACTTGCACTGAGATATATTCACCCATCGCCACTGATCCGCTTTGGGAAATGGCTGGAAGAGAGTTTTGAAAGTGGTGACGCCTACTTCGTTTGTTGCGCTTTGCAAACCGGAAATCAGCAAATTGGGAAAGCGATGCGACGTTCTTTCTCGATTAAGGCTGCAGCAGATCGCTTGGCAAATTTGAGATCTAAAAACCCAAGGGCATATATTCATACCCAGCTTATTGCTGGGTATCCGGGAGAGACGGACGCGCAGTTCGAAGATACCTTGGCTTTGGTAAGAGACTATGAATTCGATTATATCTCTTATGCTCAATTCGATGCTCGTCCCGGTACGGTCGCCGCTGCACTTGACTGTCAAATACCGCAGGACGTTGCGAAGGAGCGGTTTGATAGACTAGCGTATGCAGTAGAGAATGTAAGAATAAAGCGCCTGAAGCAACATGCTAGAGCTGCACTACTTCGTAGCGGTTCGGATTGGACGCAAGGAATGGACCTCGACCCTCTACATATTGTAAGGCTAATGGGTTCTGCTCATCCGACAGATGCCGCTCAACAACAATTTTAAAAGATCACAAGATGATTACTAAACACGCGGCTGCAGCGGAGCTATCCGAAGGGATAGTGAAGATATTTCATCAGCAAGGCATCCTGGCTTTTCTCTATGGATCCGGTACTGCAACAGGTGAGTTAAGCGCGGATTCCGATTTGGATATCGTGGTGATTTCCGAGCAATGTTCGGTGCATCAACTCAATGAATTCGAGCAGTTTGTACTTCAATACCACGAGGAGAATAACTTAAATATCGACTATGCGGTGCCACATCGGAATAAAATTTTTTACACCTTCGATGATGTGCGGTCTGCTTTGAGAGGAGACGGATTCCGAACTGGCGATGGAACCCTTGAGATTTCTTATTGCGATGACTTGGAGTATCTGAGGACGGAACATTTTCGCCTCCGATTGCTTACCACCGCGTTGGCTACAAGGAAGCAGCTTTTGCTTGGGTCGCATTCAATTTTGATGACGCTAGAGAAATTGGCTTGGCAGGTGCTGAGCCCTATTGTGCGAGCCACCCAAATGCTAGAGGGACACGATATCAAACGAGAGGTTTACTTCTTTCAGAACGGTTCGGTTACGTCGCGGTTTGGGCGCGTCTTTAAGTCTTACAAGAGCTATCTCGGTTTTCCTACAGATAGCGAGTATCGCGCATACATCCGCCACAAGTTGGAAGACATGTATGGAAACAGCTGTTCGGTAGATCTTGAATCAGCACTTGATCAAATTGCATTTCCAGAACTCCGTGAAGTTCGACGATAGCCATTTCCGCGCCTTCTCGGCTCGTTGATACAATTCAGCTTTTGAACGAAGCTTATATGCGGGGAAAACCAGGGTGGAGAAGTATGGCGAACTATTCCAATAGCTCCAGTGACCACTTTTTGAATGCGGATAATTTTGAAGCTGTATTGGAACAGCTAGGTGATGCGCTTAAAGCAGGCCTCGAGTTTAAGGCCAGACGCGAAGTCACGAATCTGACGGGTTGGCCGGAATCTGGTTATAGTCTTTTAGAACCCCTTCCGTTAGAGGGGACAAATATCAGCACGCTACTAGATGTTATTCAGCGAGATATTTTAGAAGGCTCCATCAATTTTTCTTCGAATGGTTATCTTGGTTTTCCGGATGCCTGCAACTCGATTGCTGCAATCGCTGGTGCCATTATCTCGGACGTAGCGCCACAAAACCTAGTTAACTCTCGTCGATGGGCACCTTTGGCAACCTTCGTCGAGGCTGCAACGGTCAACTGGTTGCGCGAGCTCATTGGATACAAAGTCGTGGAGTCCCCTCAATCCTCCATTGATATTGGCGGCTTTGCTACAACTGGCGGCGTTCTTTCTAATGCATTGGCCGTATTAATAGCCAGAGCGAATTTGATACCAGGATTTGCGCTTTCTGGAACGCGAGGAAATAAAATACTTCGGATCATTATTCCGAATCATATCGATCACTACAGCATCCGAACTTCGGTAAACTGGCTCGGTATGGGCACTGATTCTATAGTAAGAGCACCCGTGGTCGGGTATCGCTACGATCTTAATGAACTTAAACGGATGGTATCGGCATTTGTAAAAGGTGACGAGGCTGTAATTGTGGTTGCCTATGCGGGCGACAGTCGATCGCTATCTATAGATAACCTAGATGCCATTGCCGATATCTGTGAACAATACGGCGCCTGGTTACATATTGATGCTTGCCACGGCTTTCAGCTAGCATTTTCCGAAAGCCTATCAGTGAAATTAAGTGGCTTGGCAAGAGCGCACTCGACGACGGCAGATGCTCATAAAGTCTTATGGGTTCCTCATTCTTTAAGTTATCTCTTAGTTCGCGATCCGAACTTCCTGAAGCCAGTTGTTGGTGCATCCGATCTGGTGACAACAGAATCTATGTCGCTTGGAGCCTTAACTCCATTCATTGGAACAAAGCGATTTGATTCCCTCAAGTTATGGGCATTGATCAAGCATTTAGGTGCATCCAACATCGGTTCTTACATCGAACTTAGGCATCAATTGGCGTGCGAATTCTTCGAATTACTAAGAGATAATCCACGCTTTATTGTAATTAGTGATGAAGTGGATATTAACGGGGTGATATTTATGCACTTGGGTAATGTCAATATATCCGACGTAACTCTAGACAACGATTTGATTGAATATCTCAACGTACATAATTTGCAGATTCATGATCAACTGATGGAAAGGGGCAAGTATTACCTACACACTTTCAGCATCCCTGACATCACTAATAGATTTGGCGATGTCGCGCGAATGTTACAGCCTCTCCGTTTTATGAGTGGGAACGTCAATCATAGTCGATCCGACTTAATTGGTTTAATTGCAGAGATTTCGCATATTGCGGAAATTATGGCGTAAATGAATGTCGGCTTGGGTACATATCAGCAGATCATAAGAAAATGGCATAAGCGTATATCTGATGATTTAAATTTCGCGAAATTTTTGGCGGAAACAGGATTCTACTATTCCGTTTGACCACTCGAGCAAAGTTCCATTTGTTCGGCGTTCCAAACCAATCACTCGTATGACGGGGGTGACCTGCCATGAAACTTTCACCCAGCGGCGACTAGAGCCCCAGCAGTTTTGAGTACGCCAAGTGGCGCGGTGGTAGCAACCATACTGCTTTACACAAAAACCATGGGAAAAAGCGCGGATGCGATGAAAAATGGCTCTCTAACAATTTATGCTGGCGAAAACAGTGCAGCGTTGCGCGCTTTGTCTGTTCGTGCCCGGATTGATATGTTGGAACTCCTGTGTTCAAAGGGCCCATTGAACGTGAATGAAATTTCGAGAGAGCTGAACCTCCCACAATCTACGGTTGCCACGAGCATTATAATTTTGGAAGAAGCTGGTCTCGTTGAGACGATGGCAGCTAAAGCGCGGAAAGGTTATCAAAAAATCTGCACGGCGCTATATCATGAGATTTTAATAAGCTTCGAGGATGCTAACCTCAAGCGCGGTGCCGATATTATTGAAGTTGTGATGCCTGTTGGACTTTACACAAGCTGTGAAGTTCGCGCCCCGTGCGGACTTTGCTCAACTGAGGGCGTAATCGGCATCTTAGATATCCCGGATTATTTCCTTGATCCGCAACGTATGCAGGCTGGTTTGTTGTGGTTCGGCCGTGGATTTGTTGAGTACAAATTCCCAAACAATGCAAAAATACTTAATAAAACCATCACTGCAATAGAATTTTCTATGGAATTGTCTTCGAACCTTCCCGGAATTAATGCAGATGGGCCGTCTGACATTTCACTTTGGGTAAATGGTATGGCGGTCGGAACATGGACCTCGCCCGGGGATTATGATGATAAGCGCGGGGCGTTCACACCAGCCTGGTGGAAGCTTGCCGGTTCCCAATATGGCAGATGGAAAACGTGGCGTATTTCCAAAAGAGGCACTTTCGTCGACGGTATGGTCGTCTCTGACATTACCATCAACAATCTGGACCTTAGCCAACATTCTTCCATAAGTTTGAAAATCGGAATCGCCGAAGATGCAGGCAACACTGGCGGCATCACTGTATTCGGTCGTGGCTTCGGGAATTACGGTCGCGATATAGTGATGCGGATTGAAGCAAAATCTTAGAGGCTGCCTCAAAAAGAGGTGGGTGATTTCAATAGGTTATGATTCCTTCGGATTTGCGAGATTCGATGGAGAACACGATGGCCTGGAGTGCTGGACGGTTGAGATCATCAAGCGCTCAGACAAGGCGAAAGGCTTCGAGGTTCTGCCGCGTCGATGGGTGGTCGAACGCTCCATCGCATCAGCCGAAGCATGGATCATGATCGCCCACATTCATCTCATCACCAGACGGCTAGCAAGGTATGGGTATCGTTGAACGCTTTTCGAATCCGACTCTTAGGTCTATCTAACACATTCTATCATCTTTCTGATTGCGCTCCCGGTTGACGACTTTCAGAATTCGCCACAAAATCAAAGATAAGCGCTTTGAGCATGCTGGCTCTAGATGTTCGGCGAGTGAGTGAGTATTCCCGTAATTATGTTAAAACCACTCATAAATTCCTGAAGGCTGCTTTGAATAAGATAAGAAGTCATTATCGACGGTTGCGAGGAGGCGACCTCGGTTTGTCTCAGGCAGCTCGCGTGGCAGTCCTGGAGTGGGGCCGGAATCTGGCTGGCCGCGTCTTTTACGTTACCCCTAGTCGATAAAAGTGGGAGGAGATCATGCAGCAGTGGAAGAAGCTTGCCTTCGGTGTCGCACTGGCCACGTTCGGCCTCATTGCGGCGGCCAAGGCTCAAGATTACACCGCCTTGCCTCGCAAGGAGACCTTGATCGTCGAAAACCCTGAGGGAACGATCAAGAATCCCGGCTGGTTCAACGTCTGGGTCAATGGCGGCGGCGGCGTTTCGACCGGCATTCAGCAATTGACCATGGACACGCTCTGGTACATCGATCCGGAGAAGGGCCTGGGTGGTTCGGCCTGGGACAATTCCCTTGCTGCCGATAAGCCGCAATATAATGACGATTTCACCCAGATGACGGTGAAACTGCGCAAGGGCATCTACTGGAGCGACGGTGTCGAATTCACCGCCGATGACGTGGTCTACACCGTCAAGACGCAGATGGACCATCCGGGCATGAACTGGAGCGCGGCCTTCTCGGTCCAGGTTGCCAGCGTCGAAGCGACGGATCCCTATACGGTCGTCTTCAAGCTGAAAAAGCCGAATTCGCGCTTCCATGCGATCTTCACCGTTCGCTGGAATGGCGCCTGGATCATGCCGAAGCATGTCTTCGAAAAGGTTGCCGATCCGGTTCGCTACGATTTCGCCAATCCTGTTTCGCTCGGCGCCTATAAGCTGAAGGCCTTCGATCCGCAGGGCAAATGGTACACCTGGGAGAAGCGCGACGACTGGCAGCGCACCTCGCTCGCCCGCTTCGGCGAGCCGGCACCGAAATATGTGAGCTATGTCGATCCCGGTCCGCCGGACAAGCGCACCATCGCGCAGCTCGAGCACAATCTCGATATCATTCACGACAACACGCCGGAAGGCATGTTCACGCTGAAGGAGAAGTCGAAGACGGTCGAAAGCTGGTTCCCTGGTTTCCCCTTCGCCCATCCCGATCCGACGCTGCCTGCAGTGATCTTCAACACGCAGGATCCGCTGTTCCAGAATCCGGATGTTCGTTGGGCGCTGGCACTGCTTATCGATATCAAGGCCGTCGATATGGCAAGCTACCGCGGGGCCGCCACGCTTTCCGCGCTTGGTGTGCCGCCGACGGCAATCGCCATGACGGATTATCAGGCGCCGATGCAGGATTGGCTGAAGAATTTCGAGATCGATACGGGCAAGCGCAAGATCAAGCCTTATGATCCGACGATCGGCCAGCAGATCGCCGACCTGCTGCGCAAACAGCCGAAGTACAAGGATCAGATCCCGACCGACCCGGCCGCGATCAGCAGCGCCTTCGGCTACGGCTGGTGGAAACCCGATCCGCAAGCGGCCGCCGAGCTCCTGGAAAAGGCCGGCTTCAAGAAGTCAGGCGGCAAATGGATGACGCCTGACGGGCAGCCGTTCAAGATCCGTCTGACGGTCGAAGGCGATACTCGCTCCGTCTTTACCCGGGCAGGCACTTTGATCGCCCAACAATGGGCTGCTTTCGGGATCGATTCCAAAGCTGCTCCATCCACCAGCGTCTGGCAGTCGGCATTGCAGCCCGGCAACTATCAGGTTGCGATTGCATGGAGCGTCGAGACCTGGGGCGGCGATCCCGATCTGTCCTTCTTCTTGGACAGTTGGCATTCGGATTTCGTTGCCAAGAAGGGTGAGAACCAGGCGCCGCGCAATTGGCAGCGCTGGTCCAATCCGGATCTCGACAAAATCATCGAGAACATCCGCCGCGTCAGTGCCGATGATCCGAAGGGCATCGAACTCGGCAAGGACTATCTCAAGCTGGTAGCGCAGCAAATGCCGACCATTCCTCTGATGTCCTATAACGTCTTCACCTCGATGGATACGACCTACTGGAAGGGCTATCCGACCATTGCCGACCCCTATACGGACCCCGTTCCCAATTGGGCGAACTCCCGGTTGATGATGGTCAAGCTGAAGCCGGCCCAGCCCTGATTTCTCCCGACCCCGATGCGGCAATCGCCGCATCGGGCACCTTTCGCCGGACACTAGGCACGTCCGGCGAATCTTTTGAATTGATGATGAAGCGCAAGCAGCGAGGAAGACGGCGGCATGACGTCCTATCCAGTTTTCGTATTGAAACGATTTGGCCAATTCCTGCTCGTTGTCTTCCTCGGCATTTCCGCGACGTTCTTCATCACCCATATGACGCCGATCGATCCCGTCGAGGAAAGCATCGGCGCCATTCAGCAAATGGGGGCATCCGATCCCCGTGCCGTCGAGCTGATGCGCCAGTCGCTCAGAGAACTCTATGGTCTCGAGGGCTCCATCTGGCAGCAATATCTGCATTTCTGGGGGCGGCTTGCGACCGGCGATCTCGGGCCGTCACTCTCTGCATTTCCCACGCCCGTTTCGGCCATCATCATGAGGGCACTGCCCTGGACGATCGGCCTGATGACCGTTTCCGTCATCATCACATTCCTCCTCGGCAACATGATCGGCGCGCTCGCGGGCTATTACCGCAAGAGCATGGTGCTGAAGGCCGTCAGCCTCGTCTTCATAGCCATGCAGCCGATCCCCTATTATATCCTGGCCTTCGTTCTCATCATCCTCTTTGGCTATGTCTGGCCGATCCTGCCGATCAATGGCGGCTATGAGATGAACACCAATCTGCAGCTGTCCTTTGCATTGGTGCTCGATATTCTGCGCCACTCCATCCTGCCGGCGCTCTCGCTGATCCTTGTCGGGACGGGCGGCTGGCTGATCGGGATGCGGGCGCTCGTCTCCAATATCATCACCGAGGACTATGTGGTTTTCGCCGAGCTGGGCGGCGTGCCGAAGCGCAAGATCCTGCGCTCCTATATCGCCCGTAATGCCATGGTGCCGCAGTTTACCGGCCTTGCCATGTCGCTCGGCGCCGTCTTCAACGGCACGGTCATTACGGAGATCGTCTTCGGCTATCCCGGCATCGGCAATCTGCTGATTTCGGCCGTGCATGCCGGCGACTACAGCCTCGTGTTGGGGCTCAGCGCGCTCTCGATCGCCGGTGTCGCCGCCGCGGTCTTCATCATCGACATATTGGGTCCGCTGATCGACCCGCGCATCAAGGTGGAGTAGGCCATGCTGACGATCGTTCGCGACCTTGCTCGCCAGAATATGGAATTCCTTTTTGGTCTCCTGCTGCTCGCAATCATCGTCGGGCTGGTGATCCTGTCCTACTTTTCGCCCTATGGCCCTTCAGATCTCTATCTGTTGCCGCCGGATATGCCGCCGGATGGGCAATACTGGCTGGGTACGACATCGCGCGGTCAGGATGTTTTCTGGCAGCTCACGACAGCGCTCCGCAACACGCTTTATTTCGGCATCGGCGTCGCCATTCTGTCGCGCATCATCTCGCTGGTTGTGGGGCTGGTGGCGGGCTATGCCGGCGGGGTCGTCGATCGCGTGCTGATGGCGATCAATGACAGCATCATGGTCATTCCGCAATTTCCGCTGCTGATCCTGTTCTATTTCGTGCTGAAGGACGAAATGACGTGGACGGTACTGATCGTCGTCATGGCCTCGCTCGGCTGGTCCTACGATGCGCGCTTGATCCGCTCGGTGGCAATCAGCCTCAAGACGCGGCCATTTACCACGCAGAGCGTCTATTCCGGCATGAGCATGTCCAAGATCCTCGTCCAGGAGCATCTGCCCTATGTGCTGCCGATCGTCTTTGCCACGACGATGAATAACATGATCTGGTCGATCGGCATGGAGATCACCCTGTCGGTGCTCGGTTTCACCGATATCGAGACACCGACCATGGGCATGATGATCTATTGGGCGAACGCGCATTCGGCCCTGATCGCCGGTACATGGTGGTGGGTCGCAGCGCCGGTGGCCGCCATCGTCGTGCTGTTCATGGCGCTCTTCCTGCTGTCAATGTCGATGAATGAATACAACGATCCCCGCAGTCGCTTGAACAGGATGGGAGGCTAGGCATGGAGGCTGTCGTCGAAGTCAACAACCTCAAGGCCTATTACCGGGCCTTCCTTTACGGCGTCGATCGCGAAGTGCGGGCGGTTGACGATGTCAGCCTGTCGATCGGCCGCGGCGAGATTTACGGGGTTGCCGGTGAATCAAGCAGCGGCAAGACGACGCTGATCAAGACCATCGCGGGCGCCATCCGGCCGCCGCTTCGCGTCGTCTCCGGCGCTGTCAAGTTCCACTTCAACAGCGGCACGCAGGATATCTACGCCATGACGCCGGAGCAGCGGGCGTCGCTTCGCTGGCGCCATCTCTCCTACATCATGCAGGGATCGATGAATGTGCTCAATCCCGTGCGGCGCATCCGGCACTCGTTCACGGATTTTGCTTTCCGCCACATGAAAGCCGATCGCGGCACGTTCTTTGATCGGGTTGGTACACATCTCCAGCGGCTGAAGCTGGATGCCCACCTGCTCGATGCCTATCCGCATGAATTGTCCGGCGGCATGCGTCAGCGCATGACGATCGCGCTCGCCACCATCCTCACGCCGGAATTCATCATTGCCGACGAACCGACGACAGCGCTCGATGTCATCGTCCAGCGCGACGTGCTGTCGATGATCCGCGAAATCCAGCGCGAAATGGGCTCGTCCTTCCTGTTCGTTACCCATGACATGGGCGTTCACGCCGCCGTTTCCGATCGCATCGGCATCGTTTATGCGGGTCGGCTGGTGGAAGAGGCGCCGACCCGCAAGCTTTTTCAGATGCCGCTGCATCCCTATACGCAACACCTCGTCGCGAGCCTGCCGCGGATCGGCGATGCCGCGACGCGTCCTTCGCTTGAGGGCAGACCACCCAATCTCGCCATGCCACCGGAGGGATGCCGCTTTCACCCGCGCTGTCCGAAGCGCATGGACATCTGCAGCCGCGAAGCGCCGCCCATGGTGACCGTCGAGCCGGATCGGCGCGTGGCCTGCTTCGCGGTGACGGGAGGCGCGCGATGAGCGATCTTCTTTCCCTCTCGCATGTCAGCAAGATCTACCGCCAGGGCGGCATGCTCAGCCGCCGCCAGATCGTGGCGGTGAACGATGTCAGTCTGAGCCTGGGAGAGGAGCCGGAAATCCTCTCCATCGTCGGCGAGTCGGGCTCGGGAAAATCCACCATTGCGGCGATGATCCTTGGTCAGACGGCGCCGACATCGGGTGATCTCACCTTTCGCGGCAAACCCGTCGCCATTCACGGACGGTCCGAGCGCCGCGCCTTCATGCGCGAAGTGCAGCCGGTTCTTCAGAACCCGTTCGAGGCATTCAACCCGCTGAAGAGGGTCGATCGATATCTCTTTGAAACAGCAAAAAGTTTTGCGCCTGCCGGCGCGCGGCCAAACCGAGCCGATGTCGAGCGCATGGCCGACGAGGCGCTCGCCCACATCGGCTTGACGCTTGCCGAGATTAACGGGCGTTTTCCGCATGAGCTGTCGGGCGGTCAGTTGCAACGAACGGCCATCGCGCGGGCGCTCATTCCGCAACCGCGGCTGCTGGTGGCCGACGAGCCAGTCTCGATGGTCGATGCTTCGCTGAGAATGGCGATCGTCAACCTCTTCGGTCAGCTGAAGAGGGACCTTGGGCTCTCGATCATCTACATCACCCATGATCTGGCGACGGCCTACTATATCAGCGATCGGATCATCATCATGAAAAAGGGCGAAATCGTCGAGCAAGGTGGCGCACGTGCGGTCCTCGACAATCCGCAACATCCTTATTCGCAGGCTTTGAAGGAGGCTGTGCTCAGCGGAGAGCCATGCACAGCAAAGCGAAGGTCGAAACATTCCGTATCTGGGCTGAAGAGCAACTGACCAACCGCAAAAGCGAGTGCTATCCCCGCGAGGGCGTCATCTCACCTTGTCGGCACTGGCAGACCAGGTCGGAGCATGCGCCGAGGCGTTGAAGCCTATCATTCGGTGATTGAGGCGCATGTTTTGGCCGCGAGCGAGTACATGGTGATGACACGACCTAGCCGATCCTGGCGAAGGGAAAGACTGCTACGGGAGCTGGACCTATGTCTGAGATGATCGACTATCGGCGGGGTCTCTCCAACGACGAAAATCTGACCTACGGCGGCATCATCAAGCCAAATTATCCCAAGGGCAAGCTTAATCCCGCGCGAATTGAAACGTATCCGCATCGCGCGAATAGCGTACTCGTATCATATGATATGAATAACTGCCGGATTGAATTTTTACCGTGTTCAGCTCGATAAGTGCGCTGTCACACCGTTTCGGGTAGATATTATTGGGAGAGTCGCGTGTGTTCGTTGCTTTCAAATCAAGGCTTGATATTACCTGGTGATCGACGATAGATATTTCTGACCCAAACCCCTGGAGCTCAATGCTGACCACTACATTATGCTCGCACCGATTAACCAGAAAAAATGCCACCTCTTCAGTCTCTTCATTGGATACCGCTGCAATGTCAATGCTTGATACATTTCCTCTAATAGAACACGCGTATGTGGGGCTGTCTGCGTTGAGATTGAGCGCCTTTCCTCTACCGAACCGGGACGCGAACTCGAATGGATAGTATATGGTTTGCCGCCAAGCAGGTCCATTCGGCTGGGTCATAATTGGAGCGATCACATTAACAAGCTGTGCAAGGCATGCAATACGCACAATATCGGATCGCCGAATGAGGGTATTAATTACAAGTGCAACCTGCAATAAATCCTCGAAGTTATAAATATCCTCGAATATTGGAGGTGCAATCGGCCAGCCATTCCTCCCCTCTAGAAACGCCTTGTCGTGTGGCCGCGAATGATACCAAACATTCCATTCATCAAACGAGATATAAACCATCTTCTCTTGCCGCTTTTTTGCACGAATATATTTTATGACGCCCTCGACCGCTGTGATGTAATCGTCCATCTTATAATTCATGGCTAAATATGTAGGCGTGTCATTAGCCGGGTTGCCAAAATACATATGAAGAGAGATGTAATCGACCTCTTCGTAAGTGTGCTCTAATACGGTTGCTTCCCACTCTGGATAAGTCGGCATTCGGGGGTTTGACGAACCGCAGACAATAAGTTCTAGAGAGCGGTCGTAGGCGCGCATCGCTTTCGCGGTCTCATGCGCAAGACGACCGTATTCATGAGCGGTTTTTCCGCCAATCTGCCATGGCCCATCCAACTCATTTCCGAGGTACCAAACTTTAACGTTGAATGGCTCCAGCCTGCCGTTCTTTATTCTCAAATCGCTCCAATAAGTCCCGCTCGGATGGTTCGAGTACTCCAAGAGATTTCTTGCTTCGCTAAACCCACGCGAACCTAAATTCACCGCTAGCATCATCTCCGATCCGACGGATTGACACCAATCTGCAAATTCGTGCAGGCCGATCTCGTTCGTCTCGGACGTATGCCAGGCTAGATCTAATTTCACGGGGCGCAGATCTCTCGGACCGACACCGTCTTCCCAATTGTAGGCCGACACGAAATTACCACCAGGATACCGAATGGTCGGCACGTTTAGACCCTTCACCAGATTAATTACATCGAGCCTCATGCCATCGCTATCAGCCTCCGAATGTTCAGGCTCATAAATACCCGTGTAAATTGCTCTTCCGAGATGTTCTAGAAATGAGCCATATAGGCGATCGTCGATCTTAGATATTATGAATGCGCTGTTCGCGATTACCTTAGCTTCCATGGTCTCCTCCGAGGTATTAGAAAAAACTTGTATGAGATCGCTAACCTTTGACAGCGCGTTCTACGGAACGGGTTCCATCAAGTCTCCATATCTAGAAACTAGATATAAATCAGGGCAGTGCGATCCCAGACTCGTGCAACGACCGACACAGAAACTCCACGCCCTGCCCATCCCAAGGTATAGCTGTAACTCCCCAATTACTTCCGTCGATCGATAACGCTGAGATGCGGCCCGGAGTTCTTTCGCGCATGCCGGGTGTGAACCGATATTTTAAATCAAGAGTTCCGATATGGAATATGTTCTCTCTTGCATAGTTACACTTCTGATCATATGTTGCAACCGAAGCGGTTGTTTTATGCGCCTTGAATTTGTCGCGATCAATGGAGCAAGATTGATGGTCGACGAATGTCCGGCGGAAGTAATTCAGCAGACACTGTCGGAACCCACCGCATCGTGTCTGCCAAGAAAATCAGCCGGATCCAATACCCATTGTAGACTATGAATTTATACCTCATCGCTCGCGCGGGTAGAACAGCAATATCCACGGAAGTTGTGATCTTTTTGAAAACAAAGAACTTTGCGCGTCACGCCTGAATTCCCTGCAGCACGGCCGCGCCAACAAAGCATAGGCAGGCAACGATCGGATCGGAAAATGTGGTTCTCGCCAAACAACAACTGGCTAGTTAGAAATAAACTAATGTTTCTGCTGACAGATAATATACAGTATACCGCGAAACGTGTGACGTATTCATAAGTACATTGCGAAAAAAGCTGGTCGGTTGAGCCTGGGTCCGGTGCGGTGCCGCAGAACTTTAGGTGAGGTAAATCTTTACAAGCAACGTAAAACTCGTATTCGAGGTATAAAGGGCCAGCCATGCGCAATATAGCAGCCTTGAACAAGTTAGGATATCAACGGGTCGTCGAGAAATATCGCTATGCCGGCTCGCGGACGTTTTATGCAGCAATATGTGGGATGCTTTCAGCTGTCGCTACATATTTTTCTGGCGCGATCGCCGCTCGCGCATTAGGCCCTGCCGCGATTGGAGAATTCTATCTCGCTGTTCAGATAGTGTCGTATTTAACGTTAGCCGCTGGCTTGGGACTCACAGAGATAGCCCAGCGCGAGGTTGCTCGCAATCCTCAGCTAAAAAACCGCTTTTTATGGCTAGTTATATCAATACAACTTCCCCTATCAGTATTGTTTGTTTTTTTCAGTATTACAGTTAATACAGTCACAGGATACATTGACAACAAACTGTGGTATATAATTGTCGGGTTAGCGTTTGCAAATTGTGCAAATATTTCTTGGTTCCTTCAGGCAGTCAAACATACGACGTTCGTATTCGTGTCTACCCTTTTTTTGGACGTGGCTCTCGTTTTTACTTGCTCTTTTTTTGTGCGGGCGCCCGGCGATATATATATGTATGCTCTGCTTTATGTGTCGGTTCAGGTATTGAAAGTATGTTTTCTAATCATTTACACTGTGCTTTGCGGCATTGGGATACAAATTAGAAAACTTTCATTGCGAGGAAGCGGTGCGTTGATCGTGGCCGCCGCGCCAAATGCACTATCATACGTTTCTATACTGATATATTACAACTCAGACGCATTTGTTATTAACTACTATTTTGATGAGGCGACAGTCGGGAAATATACGGCTGCATATGCGTTGATGTTGATGCTGACCGCGCCGTGTTTTGCAATTCTCAAAGTTCATTTTGGCTTACTTTCGGAGGTAGCACGTAGCTCCGATGCAATGATGAAAGAACGATCTCGGGCGTTCTTGCGCATTCTGAGTTTTATCGGAGCCCCTCTGGCTGCACTGGGCGTATTCTTTGCCCAAACAGTTTTTGCCGCGGTTTACGGGGAAAAGTTTTCCGATGGTTGGGTATATTTTCAGTATCTTTCGCTGAACTTGTTGCTCATATATATAAATGTAGGATACGCTAAGCCATTGATCGCATGGGGTTTCCAAAGAGCTCATATGCTGATCACTCTCAGTTCCGCCGTTTTAAATGTCCTCCTAAACTTTAGTCTTATCCCGCATTTTGGTGCCCTAGGTGCGGTTCATGCGACAATTATTTCGGAATTGTTCGTGTTTTTTGCTGTTTGGGGGGTAAGAACCTACTACGATCTAGCTAGATTTAGTCTTGTTCGCGCAATAGCCTTTCCCATCTCGTGTTCATTTTTATTTGCTTACATAGGCAAAATAATCTTTGATCATGGCGGGTAAAAACCCGGTTAGACACCGAAGCTTGGGCCGCCGGGAACCTAGCGTCTTCCGGCTCATGTATGGATGCCCCCGTTCATGCAAGTTTTTTTCTTTGAGCGGTTTGAACGTGTGATTGGATGCGGTCATGTATCAGGCCTTTGATGCAGTCTGGATAATACTGCTGCCGGTATGGAGCTAAGCGGGGCTGGCGCAAATCACTTCCACGAGCTCGAGGCTCACTGAGCCGGTTGCATTTCCAGCCCCCTTTCCAATCCTTTGTCCTTACCGTTCGCTGATCTCCTCACACGCTGACGGTCCGATCTCGCTATATCACCAGCTTTGCTTATGCGTGAGCGTCCGGTGAGCTGTTTTTGCTGATCGGGCAAATCAGGCGATGTTCTGGCATTAGAACCAGCATTAGTGCTGACATTAATGCCAGAACAAAGAGGTTTCATGGCTCGCATAGAGATCATGTCCGGTACCGAGCGCAGACGGCGTTGGTCGGACGAGGCGAAGCTGAGGATACTTGCGGAAGCTGATGAGCCCGGTGCTCGCATTGGCGATGTGGCGCGCCGGCACGACATTCATCCGGGCCAGATCCGCTTGTGGCGGCAATCATTCAGCTATGCCGATCGGCCGACGGTATTCCTCCCGGTGGAAATTACCGAGGAGGTTGGCGTAAGCCAGCCGTCTACCGCAGCAACGAGGCCGGCGATCGTCGAGATCTTGCTTCGAAACGGTCGGAGCTTGAAGGTTCCGGTTGACGTTGAGTTGAAGCTGCTTGGCCCGCTCGTCGCTTGCGTGGAGGCGGCATGATCGGGCCATCGGGGAATGTGCGGGTCTACCTGGCCTGCGGAGTGACGGATATGCGGCGTGGCATCGATGGCCTATCGGCGCTGGTCGAAACGGTCGTGAAGGAGGCGCCGGGCTCGGGCGCGATCTTCGGCACGGTGAGCGGCGCAAGGCTATCAGGCAACCGTTGCAAAGCGACCACCATTAATATCGAGCTTGGTCATAAGGCCTCTTCGTTACCCTCCGCGAGCATCTGCTCAACCACAACCACGGATTATGATCGAGGATGAGGAATGGCACAATTGCCCTGTATAGCGACACGGTTCCCAAATCAGCCCCTTTTGACCCCTTTTCGTATGTGGGGCAGCTTCGATGGCAAGATTGACGGTTTTCCAGATGCACATGGCCCACGCGATTTCTCTTGCTTTCGGTTTGAAAGCAGCGCTAGCGACAGAAAAGGAACTCCCACCGAGAAGATTTCCGCTGTACGCTTGGCGCGAACCTCGAAATTTGAAGCGGCAGAGGACTAATGGCATATATATATTGGCGCCGGTGACTACGGCAGACGACTGGCGTGCAATGCATGACATTCGTCGAGCTGTACTATTCAAACCCGACCGGCACAGCGCTTCTTACGACGAGAATCATGCAGACGACCGTCTTGAAGGAAATACACCGTTTCTTTTATTCGATGATAGAGTGCCTATCGGGGTGGTGCGGCTCGATCAACGTGGCGAAGTTGGCATCGTTAGATTGGTTGCGATCGTGAAAGACAAGCAACGACTTGGACACGGGCGGAGACTAAACGGCCTCCTTGAGGCAGAAGCGAAGAACCGGGGCATCCGGCTATTGCGGGTCAATGCCGCACCAGACGCTGTCGGCTTTTATCTGAAAGCCGGATGGTCTCAACACGACTGGGATATATCGGAACTAGTCGGCCTTGCCAGGAACGCAGTGCAGATGGAGAAAATGATCAGCGACTGAGCCTCTTTGCTTGGGCCGCCTGCGTCTGCGAAGCCGAGGTCTCGCAAACGCCGCTTCGCCACCCTCCTGCGGCCTATTGTGCGTTGCGCAGGCGCTGCAGGTCCGCAACGGAGGGGATGTCTGGATAAAGGGCGCGGAACTTCGCTTCCGCCCGATCGACCGTCTCATCTTTCGGCCAAGCCGGGGACGGATAGAGGTTGGCAAGCGTGGTGACCCAGAAAATCGGATGAGTCAGCGGCGGATTGGCAATTCCGCCCCATTCGCGAAGACGCAGCACGGCCAGTAATTCAACCGGTAACAGCCAATAGGAGAGTTCTTCGAACTCGTACCAGTCCTTCTCGGTATTCTCGACGATTTCGGACTGAGCCAGATGGTATTCGGCCATTTCGCTCATCAACGCATCAAAAGACCGCTCATTGGGATCGCGCCAGCCGGCGAGCAGCTTGTCCCAAACACCGAGATTTGCGACCTCGTGCTGGCGGAACTCGCTGTCGATGGCAACATCCGCCTTCAGCCAATCCTTTGCCAGTTCCAGCATGAACCAAGGCAAGCGGCCATAGGAAATACCCCGGTCCATCAGGCGGTTCAGTTCTTTGAAGCCGAGGCGGGCAACCAGTTCGGCCTCGTCTTTCCAACCTGTCGCAATAACCTGCGCCAGCAGCTTTCCATAACGGTCGAAATTGTAGCGGCCTAGATTCTCCGCGTGGAAGTCATAGATCGGGATTTCGAGCAGATAGCTCGTGATGTCGTTGCGCGTCGAGGCCGACAACAGAGCGATATCCGGCGCGGCTCCGATACCCGAGAGGGCATATTCCCTGCGATACCATGTTGCCAGTCGCTCGAAGCGCGCCGGCGCTAGCTTCACGTTCACATCGGTCTTGCCGGCGGGGTCGAAATCTGCAAGCCACTCCATGGGCTTCTGCCGAAACAGACGCTCCTTGCGTGAGAGCCAATCCGGCAGTTCCTTGGCCAGGAATTTTCTTTTTTCGGAAGCGTCGGTCATTCTTCAATCCTGTCGAAAACGGGGCAGCAGGAACTTATTGGCTCCGAGCCGGAGGTCCTGTCGAGGGCGGCGTGCTCACGGCCGGGCGTCTAGCTCTACCTGTATCATCGCGATAAGTCAGCCGCTTTGGTTTCTCGCCAGGTTTCCAGTCCCAATCCGCTTTGCCGCGATAGGTTGCCGCTCCATCGTCGGCAACGTCGTATTTCCATATCCCATTCGATCACTTGCCGATTGGCCATGCTCGCAGGCTCGATCGGCACGAGATCGTCGAGCCGATCATGGGTCAGCACGAAACCGCCGGGATGCCGGCCGAGATGAGGCGGCGCGCCCATCAGCTGCTGCGCCAGTTTTAGGGTCAGAGCCAGCCTGCGATCGTCGGGATTGAGGTTCAACTCGCGCAGGCCTCGATCGGTCACCAGCTCTTCCGACCACGACTACATGCCCGACGAGAGGGATTTGATCACGTCCTCCGGCAGGCAGAGCGCCTTGCCGACATCGCGGATCGCCCCCTTGGCGCGGTAGCGCGTGATGGTCGCACAAAGAGCTGCTTTGTCATGACCATAGGTTTTGTAGATCCACTGGATTACCTCCTCGCGTCGCTCATGCTCGAAGTCGACACACATAGGGTGCGGCAATCTCCGGCAGTCTGTCGGTGAAGGTTCATCGCTCGCATTTCCGGTGCCTACACTGCCAGCGGTTCAGTGCGAGTCTGATTTTCACAGCTTGACCTTGAACAGGCAAGTCCTGGAGGCGGCGGTTGTGCCAGCAGTGCCGGTGCCGACTTCGCCTTCCACAATCCGGGCAGATACCGACAGGCTTCGCAACAGCGGAAACAATCCAGTTCTCTTGGTTTTGAAGGGTGGTACCCAGAATTTTGACCCTTGGGCCGGGTTACCATTTTAATTGCGCTCGCATCCCCGCAGATAACGGTCGAGGCGCTAACACCCTGTTACCACAGAAATTGAGGAAGAACCCGATTAAATGCCAAACGACAGGATATTTCAGCATTTACCTGCAACTCCTCTTGCGACTAGCCTATGGGACGTAGCCCGTTTCAGCATTTTTGCGACAGCAACCGCTCGTCCGGAGTCTTTTCTGCGTGACGATGCTCAACCGCGTGAAAGAATCTTGCTGATGTCGTCTATCTGTTCCTGTGTGAGCACGCGCTTTGGCAGGACCTGATAGCTATAATCGGACCGGAAAAACAGGAAGGTATGGCGACCTTCCCGCCATTTGGAATAGTCGGTCCAGGCAAATCGATTGTGGGTGCCGGGCTGATTGACCTCATAGGCTTCTTCATTCCAGCTGATCTCGGCAGCCTGGCGAAGTAGTTTGTCCTGGCGAAAGCGGCGGTGGATCACAACCGGGCCAATCAGAAGCGGGAACACGAATGCGAAGCCAAAAGTCGCAGCGGCTATGACCAAGGCAAAGACCGGCAGGGCCGCACGCAATTCAAGCCATGGCATCCCCGCCAAACCAAGGAAGGCTGCCAGCGCCACCATAGCTCCGGCCCAGAGGAGCGCTATTCTGGTCACAATACGCGGATCGCGTATTGAGCTCCAAACGTGAAGGCGACCCGCTCGACGAAGATCGAGCTCATTTAGGGTCACAACGGCCTTCCGGTTCATACAAGCCTCGCAGCTAAAAACGGTTCGACGGATCGGAGAAGTCGGCTTTCAGCCTTAGCTGCTCCGCAATTGAACCTATATTGTTGGGCGTTACCTGCCAGCGCGACGGATCGTCATATTCGAAATCCGCGTTGAAACTGCGCGTCTCTTTATTGAACTGTATGAGCATCTTGATAATGCCCTTATCGTTCTTCAGCCGCAGCCGTGCGCGACACCGTTTCACCTCTTTCTCAACGGAATCGTAGAGAAAGGCGGCTGCATGAGCGTTGCCGCTGCGCTCGTAGGCGTAACCGTAGCTCTCCCGCACATCTCCGTCGTCATCGAAGGAGAAGATTGCCGACACCTCGCCCCAATCGACAGAATTGAGTTCTCCGCAATTGACGATCTCCCTCGCGATCGCGCTGATCATCTCTGTGTTGTTAGCGTTCGATCGGGGTGATGCCGAGCCGGGCAAGGAAAAGATAGCAAGGGCCGCGTCAAGCAGTCCGAAGATATTTCGTTTCTTTTGATCCTGCATCCATCATCCTCGGTCAGGCACTGCGCATTGCCGATGTGTGAACTATTGTTGCCATGACAATAGCAGCGGCGACAAAATTCAGGACCTTTGCGATGAAGGCCGAGAGATCACGTCTGAAGCATTCCTACCTGGCGGGAAAACCGGGTAGAATACATGCCGTATCGAGTAAAACATCTGCCAACTGCGTATCGTTATGCACGCCTTGTCGGTAGAGCTCTATAATGATGGCTGCCGCACGTTGCGCTTCCTCTGTATCCTTTCCGACCCTTAGCCTCGCCAAAATTCCGTCCAAGGCCCGTTGGCAGATATCGAGATCATTCGAGGTCAATGGCTCATCATGCCTGCTGACAAACCGCTCGGTCATCGTCGTTTTCCTCCTTTCGCGTATCGGCAATCTCGGACGCGAATAAAAATAATTTCGGTCATATTTCGATTCAAGACTTTCGGCCTCGGGCCGCCAGGCAGTCGGATTTCGACCAAACACGAAGCACTCTTGACTCAATCACAAATGAGAACATAATAAGAACACATTGCCGGAGCGATAACCGGTCGCGCAATTCCATATCGATGAACCGCAGTTAAAACTCCCCTGGCACCAAGGGGGTAGGAAGACGTATTGCCTCATGACAGCCCTAGCCGCTCAGACCGACGAACCGCAACTTGATCAGGTGAGATCCGTGCTTAGCCTATTTGGGGGCGACGCCCATGCGACCATCGGCGCTCTGCTCGCCGAGCTGCAATTCGTTCGGGGACAGTTGGCCCTTAGTGAAGCTGGAATGAGCGTCGGCTTTACCCGCGGCTGGGTCCCAAGTTTCGAGAGTGGAGGAGACGGGAATGTTTGAATATTCGAGAGAGCCGCGGCCCAGAGAGGGTGTCCTCACCATTACCCAGGATCAAGCGATGGCACTTCATGAATTTGTCGGCCATTTGGGCCGCGATGCCTTTGACAGGTTCAGGGATGACCTGCCCGGCTTCCGTGGCAAGTCGCGCGAGATGCTTCGCTATCTCGACAGCATGCGCGACTTGCTGGAAAACGTGATGGACTATCCGACCTTGGATGAGGAACTTTGCTGGGATGAGCCGAAGTCGCTATCGACCGACGAGGTCCATAGCTTGCTGTTGACGGAGATCGGCAATCGGCCTGACATCCGTTATCTTCAGGTTGCCGTTTACTGGAATGATGAGCATCGGCACTTCGGTACACTCGAGCTTGCGGTCGACGACGAGACCGGCGAAACCTGCGGCCTGTTCCAGGTCGAGGATCTCGCGGGCAAACAGATCGATTGCGGTCCCGGCTGGTCCCAATCCGGCGTCGACCTCGACGCGACGATCCGCATGTTCATCAACGCAATTCCAATTCAGCAACTGGAAGCGCGGAACGAGGACTGCATCAATGAAATGCTCGCCGCGAAAGTCGCCTGAACCGTTGCCGATATGCATCGGCGCAGATGCGGGGGTGCACGATGTCCACCGAGAAGTGAGCCACCTCTGAGTAAGGTTTTCTGATCAGGGTTTGGTCAAGGGATTGGGCTTTTCTCCTCTCTTCTGTGCTGCCGCAGCCGAGCTGGCCTTGAAGCGGAAGCTGTCGTTTGCTGTTTCCAGGATATGGCAATGGTGGGCAAGGCATGAAAAGAGCGTAGCGCT
>NZ_CP157971.1 GCF_040215725.1 Rhizobium sp. ZPR4 | reverse complement strand
AATGCGTCGGCATTGAAAACCTTGAGGTCGCAACTTTCCATCAGCTTTGCCGCCGTTGGATTGATAGGGCCAAAAGCGAACTCGGCCGCGATCTCATCGCAGAAGCGCGACGGGACTATCCCGGGGGAAACGAATTTGACCAGGATCAGCCAATTGCACTCGCATACGCCATCGATCTTTTCGGCCCCGCCTACGATGCCATAATTGTCGACGAGGCGCAGGATTTTGGCGATGAATTCTGGATGCCCATCGAGCTTCTTCTGTCGGACCACGAGAAAGCTCTTCTCTACGTGTTCTTAGACGAAAACCAAGACATCTATGGACGATCGGCAGCAATACCCATTGCAGGCGAACCGATGCTCCTAGACAAAAATTGCCGCAATACAAACCGCATTCATGATGCGGCATACCGATACTACAGAGGCGCAATCATGGAAGCGCCCGCCATCACAGGCGTGGATGTCGAGTTGCTGACAGCAACGGGCGTAGGCAAACAAGCCCAGGCAATTTGCGCACTTATCACGCGTCTTATCATTGAAGAGAAGATTAAACCGCAAGAGATTGCGGTGCTTCTCTGCGATTCCCGAAAGCGGGAAGAGAGCGAGCAGGCATTGTCGGCCTATCCACTACCGGCGAGCGCAAAGTGGGGCCGATTGGAAGCTTACGGTCTTGGCTCAATCACGGTCGACACGGTCGCCAAGTTCAAAGGACTCGAAAGGCCTGTAATTATTCTCTGGGCTCTCGACGAGAGCGATACCATAAAGGATCGCGAAACACTTTATGTCGGTATGTCTCGCGCGAAGTCACTTCTTTACATCTGTGGTGACAGGGCAGCGTGCGAAAGAATTTTTCCTACCTGAGGGACGATCTTTTGAATGAGACCATGAACAAATCTCAATCTCTTGCAAAACAGCTTCGTGCGTTTGACAACGAAATCGGCTGGTGCCGGCAGCCTTCGCGGACTTCAGGGTGACCATGCAAGATATCGGACGAGAGAACGGCAAAAAATTTCTGAGCGACGTTTGGACCGATACCTACCGGCAAGTGGCGTCGAAGGCCCAATTCGTCAAGGAAATTTTTGCAACACGTGGCGTTAAAATAGGTACTGGAAGCGCTCTAGAAAGATTTCTGAAGCAAGCTGATATACTTAGTCAGGCTTGGGATGAGCAGAGAGAAGTTGGGCCGAAAGTTCTTTTGGAAGCGGCGCATGTGAACAAGCTTGCCGACGCGATTACTGACTTATCTGATGAGCCGGGAATTCAAGAAGCTCTCAAGCGGATAGCTGGTAGCGTTATGCAGCCAGACGACCGCACCCTCTCACAAGGGAAAGATGCACTTTGGGAGATATGTCTTCTCGCCGATTTTCGAAAAGCTGGGCTCAGGAGCTGGTCAGCAGAACCAGACATCCTTGTTAATTACGGTGCGGGAGATTATCCGGTAGCTTGCAAGAAAATCTGGTCTGAGCCCGGTGTTCAGAGCCAAGTTAGAAAAGCCGGAAAGCAACTCCGGAAATTTCAAAATCACGGTATTATCGCACTTAACCTTGATGACTTGGTTCCTGCGGGACACGTGATATTCGACCGGGATCGTGAAGGTGCCTCGGACTTCCTCAACAGCTTCAACTTAGCCTTCAAAGAGCGTAATCGCAGCGTCTTCGATAAGGCAATAGTCGATAAAAAGTGCGATGGATTCCTTATCTCAACATCGGCTGCGACTGTCCTTCTGAACGAAGCGCAACCCTTCAACCTGTTGACCCAGCGACTGTTGTGGAACATGTCAGCAGCGACACCTCAGTCTGCGAAGAGGTTTCGCGATTTCTTCGCTGCCCAGAAAATCTGAACACCGGCCGAAAGCGAAGTTAGAGCGCTTGGATATACTAACCTCCTACATAATCCCCCATGCCCGAAACCTCCCCCTCCCCGTCATCTCTCGGAGGCCGAGCTCCAAGACGATCCGCCGCGCCGCCTGCGGCGTGACGTCGAGCGTTTTCGCCACCATCCCGGCCGACACGAGTGGTTTCGCCATCACCAGCTCGACCAGCTCCGGCAATTTCGAAGACGTTCGTCTTCCCGCCAATTTGCGCTCCATCATCTGTCGAGCCAGCGCCAGCCGGTCATGTTCCTTCATGCCGATCTCGGCGCTTGCCAAAAGACCGTGGGCGACAGCGAGCAGCCGCGTCTCGCGATCGCGATGACGGCGCCGATCGACTGAAATGGTTTTCAGGCCGAGATTGATCGCCGCCAAATGGGCACCTGACGTGATGCCCGCCTGGCGCAGGATCGACGCGGCCAGCAGCCGGCCGAGCCAAGGCGCATGCTGCAGCACGGACAGCTCGTTCCAGGCATCGAGGGCGATGATCGCCTGCAGCACCGCTGGCAAGCCTTGAGCCTGCCGCAGGACGCCGCGCCATTCGTCGAGCCGTGCGTCCTCGTCCCAGTCGAGATCATAAACCAGCGGATCTCTTTCCGCGGCGCCGGCGCGGCCGGGCCTAGCCGCGTTCTCGATCGCTGCCTCCGAGCGGGCGAGCACCGCATCGATCGCGGCGTAGTCGACACCCGGGAGGTTTTCCGGATCATCACCATCGTCCCCCTCCACCTCCGGATCCGACGCGTCCGCGCGCCGAATGACGTCGGCTATCTCCACCTCGCCCGCGCCGGCCGACGTAATGTCCGAGGTTTGTCGCAAAGTCCGGATACCCTCTGCGGACAGAGCCCAGTCGGGCGACTGTCCTGAGGTTCGTCGGCGCGTCCGTAACACGTCGCGGGCGATGGTGAGTTCGTGGGTGGGGGCGCGGATGTCGCGGGTGGCGTCGTGAAGAACGAGGTCTTCGAGATGCACCAGTTCGCCGTCGATCCACAGCGAGGCGCAGGCATCGGCGAAATTCTGCCGCTCGAGGAAGCCGGCGCCGACCGGCGAGCGGGCGATGCGCTCGTCGAGGCGGGTCAGGGCGATGCCGGCGTCGAACGCCGGCCGCATCAGGGCTGATATGCTGATTTTCGAAAGATCGTAAGCCATTGATTTTATGGTAAACGATTTTCTAAAGGAACTCTATCGGAATATTGTGGTTCGTCATATGGCACGAGTGGCAGTGGAGATTTTAACCATCGATAAGTACCCCTTATCGATGGTAGATTGACACAGGCCGCGAATCCGCCGAATCTGGACCAAACCACGCTCTGCAAAGGCCTTTTCTGCATGGAAGATCGCGTCCGTTTCGCCCTCGAAAAGCTGCTCAACGTCGCGCACCGCGATACCGGGCAAAGCCGGCGCGTCGCCAATTTCCTGCTCGCCTGGTGGAATGCCGACGTGCATGGCGGTTTCGACCTCACCGACCTCGCCGATCTCGATCCAGAAATCTGCGAGGACATGATCACCGTCTTCACCTATATCGCCCGCGAGGAGACGCTCTCCTATCCGGATGCCTACAAGCCGGAGATTGTTGAAATCATCCGCCGCTGGCGACCGCATGTCGAGGTCGATTGATGGCCGCCACAAGGAAGTCAGCCACCTTATCCGCCGTCGAGCGCCGCGCCGAAGAACTCGACACCATTGCGTCCGTCCTGCCGATGGAGCGTCGCGACGAGCTGGCCGAACTGCTGACCGACCAGGATGTCGAAACCCTCAAGCACCTCGTTGAACGCGGCATGGGCGACAATACGCTCAGAGCGCTGACATCCGATCTCGCCTACCTCGAAGCCTGGGCACTGGCCGCGACGGGACAGTCCCTGCCCTGGCCGGCGCCCGAAGCCCTGCTCTTGAAGTTTGTCGCTCATCACCTGTGGGATCCGGAGAAGCGGGCGGCCGACCCAGGTCACGGCATGCCCGATGATGTGGAACACAAGCTCCGTATCCAGGGATTCCTGAAATCCAACGGCCCGCACGCGCCGGATACGGTGCGGCGGCGGCTGGCCAGCTGGTCGACCCTCACAAAATGGCGCGGCCTCAATGGCGCCTTCGCCTCCCCTGTCCTCAAATCCGCCATTCGTCTGGCCGTGCGAGCCGTGCCGAGACAGCGCCGTCGCAAGAGCGCCAGGGCCGTCACCGGCGATGTGCTGACCAAACTACTGGCGACCTGCGCGACCGACAGCCTGCGTGACCTACGCGACCGGGCGATCTTGATGGTCGCCTTTGCCTCCGGTGGCCGTCGGCGCAGCGAAATCGCCGGGTTACGAGTGAAACAGTTGTCTGTCGAGGCGCCGATCGAGGTCGACGACGGCCCTCCCCTTCCCTCTCTTGCCATCCATCTTGGCCGCACCAAGACATCCAATGGCGAGCGGGACGAAATCGTCTTTCTCACGGGCCGTCCGGTGGAGGCGCTGAACGCTTGGCTGGCGGCCGCCAAGATTGACAAGGGCAGCGTGTTTCGGGGGATCGGTCGCTGGGGAACGGTCTCGAAGCGGGCGCTGGATCCGCAGTCGGTCAATGCGATCCTCAAGCAGCGGGCGGACATGGCAGGGTTGGAGCGGGCGGAGTTTTCGGCGCACGGGTTGCGATCCGGCTATCTGACCGAAGCGGCCAATCGCGGCATCCCTCTTCCAGAGGCCATGGAGCAATCGAGGCATCGCTCTGTTCAGCAGGCCTCCAGCTATTACAACAACACTGCGAGGAGGACCGGACGGGCAGCAAGGCTCCTCTGATAGTCAGCGTTGGCCCATTGCGGACGGTCTTTACCTAGTTAGCTTGCCTTCGAAGCGATGGAACGTGCTCCCGGACTATGCCTCTGTCAATCTCTCCGAGGCTGATGCCCCAGCAGTCATGGAGTTGCTGGACCGCATGGGCGTCGGTATTTAAGCAGGATTGGCTACGGTGGCGGACGTCGAGCGACTCGTCTCTCTTCCGAACTGCAACCAAGTGTTCCGCATCCTAATCGAGATCGAAGAGCAGAACCCAGCGAAAGCCGATGCGGTTGCTGATGGAATAGAAACGTCTCTGCGGCGTGCCAACCTTCTGCGGCCAGTTCTTCTGCACGGATTTGACGCGACGGTGTGGCACTTTGTCAGGCGCGCCCGGAAAAGTCGATTCTCCACCCGCGTCGGACTGGAGGACGGACGCTTGCTGAGGAACGGTAACATCGCCTCGGGGAACAACGAACTCGTCGTGGACGCCGTCGGCATCTTCATCATACCGGGCTGACTTACACCCGAAACTGATGAGCGGCGCGCCAACGCAGACGTGAAGAAGCGCCGACGCAGCAAAGCCCCTCCTAAACCGAACCTTTGCTGTGGCTCCCCGCATCAGAGTTTTGTTACGGCGCGGCCGTGGCGAGCTGTTGCAAAAGCTTGACGAAATGGCTCGTTCTGACGCCCTGTGCGTTTTGCGCCAAGTCCACGGTCTGGACGACAACCAGATGCTTTGACGGCACGATGGCAATAGCCTGACCGCCATAACCAGACGCCAGCGCCGCGCCGGGACCAAACACGTCGGGGTTCAACGTCCACCAGAGATAACCGTATCCCATGCTGCCGCGGTCGGTAGCGGAAAAGGCTGTCGTGGATTCTCTCACCCATGAAGCAGGAACGACCTGCCGCCCGTTCCACCGCCCTCCATCGAGATAGAGCTGGCCAAAGCGGGCTGCATCCCTGGCACTGAGGCGAAACGGATAGGCGGCATGCTCTGACTGACGTTCGGCCACATATCGACCGTCCCTGGCTGTGAAATCTTCCATGCCGATGGGCTGTGCGATTCGTTTCGCGAAGCTCTGGAAAATGTCCTCGCCTGTCTGCTGCCGATAAATCGTGCCGAGTGCGTTGAAATCCCAGTTGTTGTAGAACCAGAACGTGCCAGGTCGATGGCTTTCCCGCTCCGGGCGCTCCTGGCGGATATCGGCGGTTTCGTAAGCTGCTGCATGATAAATGCCCGATCGGGCCATGAGCAAATCGCGCACCGTAGCCTGCTTTTCCGCCCCGGTCAGCACCGGAGGTTTGTCGTCAATGCTAAGATCAGCAATAGCGCTGCCCAGATCGATGCGGCCCTCTGAAACCGCTATGCCCTAAAGTGCGCTGAGCAGGCTCTTGCGCACAGAAGCGACATTCACCTTGCGGGTCACCTCACCCCAACTGGCAATCACCTCGCCGCTATGCACCACCATTACCGCTGTTGGCTTCAAAGTGGCGGCATAGTCCTGCGCCGCCTTCAGCTGCTCGACGGGCCAGCCTGCAGATGAAGGGTCGACGCTTTTCCACGGCTGCGCGCTCGCACCACTCCCGAGGGTGATGGTAAAAGCGGAGATGATAGCAAGAAGGTTCAGACGCGTGAAAATGACCATAGCAGCACCTGTCCTTTGTCATGTGGGCGCAAGCATAGCCTTACTGGAGTGACGCCGCAAAAAGTTCTCAACCTCCGTGGCGACCAAGGTTAAGAATTCCGCGACAACAGCGCGTTCTCGGAGCCGTAAACCAGCCCCGATCGCTCGTGATCGAGTAGTCGGATCCATCCCTAACGCCTTTGCCGCTTCCTCCTCAGCGCGCCTGAGCAGCGTGACGGCGCCGGCCATCAGCAAAGCGTAGCTGACTATCGGTGTCGTGAACGGCTCCAAATGGTTGCGCAACAACGCTTTCCTTGGTGGTGAGAGCTGGGTGGGCGAATGCCTCGAGGAGAGGTTTTGCAAAGTCAGCGTATCGGCGCGGAAGGAGTTCTGTGGAGGAACGATAGTATACGCCCCGAACCGGGTGGTTGGCGGATAACCGGGCTCAAAGAGCGCCATACGCACTGCGAATATCTGAGCTCATGCGCGAGCGAAGCCGGGAACCCCCTCGACGGCATGTTTGGTGGCGGTATAGGCCTTCGCGAAGCTGTTTTGTTAGGAGTGTCGCGGCTTTAGAGCGCATTAGAAGGGGACACCTTGTGCAGCGCTATTGCACCAAAGGCCGAATCGGGTGATGCGGGGGAGGAGGTGCTATTGCACCGACACTTGAGATGACACCTTAAGCGAGCGGGGGCTTTACAGTTGTAAAGTTTATGGCGCCGCGCCGCGTCGATTCGAGACTTTACAATTGTAAAGTTTCTAAGGGTGGGCAGCTTAGCCCCCAACTGCGCGGCTGACGGCGGGTTTCCTGGTAGTTAAGATTCCATTAACTAAAAATGCCTTGTGGAATCGGATGGCCTCTGGCAACGTTGACGGAAATTGCCCCGTAAAAGGTTCATAACCGTCAAGAGGACTGGATGCCCCAAGCAGCATCTAAAAACGTCAGAGATACAGCGTCAAAGATCGACGTTTATACCGCAAAGCTTTCGGCCGAGCTGCGCGACATGCGCGAAGCCGTCTATCCACCCGAAGCACGCAAGACTTTCGCCAAGACATTTTCGACCATGGACCTGGCCCGGCTCTTGGCGGTCCCGGAAAGCACGCTTAGACAGTTGACGATCGAAGGCAAAGGCCCGGTGCCGGAACGCGCTGAAAACAATCGGCGCACCTACACAGTCGGACAGGTCAAGGAGCTACGGTCATTCCTGGCGTCGCTTCGCCCCGACGAAGCCGAGCAACTGCTGCCCTATCGGCGCACGAACGAGAAGCTGCAGGTCATTGCGACCGTCAACTTCAAAGGCGGCAGCTCGAAGACTACAACATCCATCCACCTTGCCCATTTTCTGGGTCTTCAGGGATACCGGGTTTTATGCATCGATCTTGATCCGCAAGCATCGATGACCGCCCTCTTCGGTTTGCAGCCCGAATTCGATCTCGGCGAGAATGAGACTGCCTACGCGGCGATCCGCTACGACAACGAAAGGCGTTCGTTCGCCGACATCATCCGCCCCACTTATTTCCCGGGCGTTGATCTCGTCCCGGGAAATCTCGAACTCATGGATTTCGAGTTCGACACGCCGACCTATCTCGGCTCGAAGTCCCGGGACGAACTTGGCCTATTTTTCGAGCGCCTGGGAAGGGCCATTGCCAGCGTCGGCGACAACTACGATTTCGTCATTCTCGATACGCCGCCGTCACTTGGCTATTCTACGCTTGCCGCCCTTTACGCCGCCACTGCGCTAATCGTTACGGTCCATCCAGCGATGCTCGACGTGGCGTCCTGCAATCAGTTCCTCATCATGATTTCCGATCTTTCGGATGTCCTCGCGCAGTTCGGGGCCAAGTTCGAACATGATTTCTTCCGGTTTCTCCTCACCCGCGTAAACCCGAATGATGGGCCGCAGAAATATATGGCCGGCGTGATGCGGCGGCTGTTTGGCGACGATGTCCTTGTCGCTGAAGCACTCGAATCGACGGCAATTGCCGGCGCCGCGGTTGCAAAGAAAAGCCTCTACGAGCTCGAAGCAGGGGAGGTGGGCCGTGAAGCGCTAAAGCGCGCGGTCGAAAGTGCCGATCGCGTCAACTTCGAAATCCTTGGGTTAGCACACCAGGTCTGGGGGCGTAGCACATGAAAAAGAGCATTCTTCGTCGTATGGCCGAGGAGGCGGAAAACCGCGCGGAAGCCGAAACGGATGAGCCAGAGATGCCGGTGTCGGCTAGGCGTCATTCCTCACCAGTGATTTCGAATGTCGGAAAGGCGCTGACCCATCTCAGCGAGGATACCATTCTTTCACTTGACCCCGCCAAGGTCGAGCGTTCGCCATATCAGGACCGCTTCGACAATGACGAGGAGGCTGAAGACGAACTTGAGGCGCTGAAGCAGTCGATTGCTTCGGAAGGCCAGAAGATCCCAGTTCTTGTGCGGCCTCATCCCAGCAAGCGCGATCACTACCAACTGGCCTACGGGCATCGCCGTCTCAATGCAATCAAATCATTGATGGCCGAGGCAGAGCGGCCCGAGGCAGTCAAGATCAAGGCCTACATACGTGAGCTTTCCGATCGGCAGCTGATTGAGGAGCAGGCGGTTGAAAACGGCATCCGGGAGAATCTCACCTGGATCGAACAGGCGATGTGGGCGGTCCAGCTGAAAAATGCCGGATTGTCCCATCGGGCGATCTGCCCGGTCCTCGGCCTTTCCGAGGCCGCGGTGTCGCATCTCTTTCGCGTGACCTCCATCATCCCGAGCGACATCATTTTCGCGATCGGACGCGCCAAAGCCGTTGGCCGACCAAAGTGGACGACTTTGGCCGACCTCCTGAAGGACGAGTCAAAGATTGACGCGGTACGAGCAGCGATCAAGGGAGAGGGTTTTCGCAAGGCAGACGGCGTTGGCCGGATCGGCCTCGCCATGAGCGCAGCGGCGACCGGAGCGTCGTCAGCGACCGGAAAGCCAAGCGAGACCGTCGATTTTACCCATGCCGGAAGGCTTTTTGGCCGAATGAAGAGTTCCGCCAGCGGAACAACCGTCGCCATACCCAAGGCAGAAGACGCTTTCGCACGCTGGCTCGCTGGACGTATGCCGGAGCTGTTGCGTGAATATAATCTTCAGGGCAACGCTTCGAACTAGTGCGTGTCCAAAACAATGTTGAACTAGCAAAGGAGCAGCAGCGCAAAAAGAAAAAGGCCACCAGAACGTTTCCGTCGTGGAAGCCTCTCTCAATTCCCTAAGCAAGAATGAGAATCGCATTTCCACGAATCCACGTCAAGAGTCTTTGGCATCGTTTTGATGAGCAGATTTCTTTTGCCTGACGAAAGGTGAAGGAAAATGGATAGTGGACATGTGACGACGCCCTTCGGGCGGCGATCGTTGTCGCTTGGCATGCTCGCGAGTCAGATGGCGTCGCGCGAGATCGAGCCAGGTATTTCGATCGACAAGTGGAAGCTTTATCGCTCGCTCTGCGAGGCGAGGCCGTTGCTTGGTATCAATGACCGCGCACTGGCGGTAATGAACGCGCTTTTAAGTTTCTATCCCCATAATGAGCTGGCCGAAGACAATGGCCTGATCGTCTTTCCGTCCAATGCGCAACTGTCGCTCAGAGCCCACGGCATGGCCGAGCAGACGATCCGCAGGCATCTTGCCGCGCTGATCGACGCCGGTCTTTTGGTGCGGAAGGATAGCGCCAATGGCAAACGTTACGCTCGCAAGGGGCGCGGTGGCCAGATTTCCGAGGCATTCGGCTTTTCCTTGGCACCCTTGCTCGCGAGGGCTTGCGAAATCGAGCAGCTTGCTGCCGACGTCGCGGCCGAGCGGCTGCACCTGCAGCATCTGCGCGAGCGGCTGACGGTGTGTCGGCGCGATATCACCAAGCTGATTGAGACAGCGGTCGAAGAAGGGATTGACGGTGACTGGCAGGGCAGTGTCGCGACCTTGAAGTCTGCGCTGGCGAAGCTGCCGCGTATTCCAAGCGCCACGCAGGTCGAAGACGTGCTCACCGAGCTCGGCCTAATCCGCGACGATGTTCTCAACACGTTGGAATCGCAGATAAATGCACAAAAACCAGGCGGCAATGCCCATCAAGATGAGCGGCAAATACATAATTCAAATACCTATTCTAACTTTGAATCTGAACCTGGCTTCGAAAAGAAGCTGGGCGCGAGACCGGCACAAGACGGCGCGCCAATTACCGAGCAGGGAGATGAAAAGCAGCAATTGGACAGGCGGAGATCCAGACCAGCCGCGGAGAGCGCGACCGCTGACTTTAGATCATTTCCGTTGGGGCTAGTCCTCCGGGCCTGCCCGCAGATATCCGACTATGCGAAGGGCGGTGTTGTGTCGAGCTGGCGCGATTTGATGTCGGCCGCAGTGGTGGTTCGAACGATGCTCGGAGTCACCCCGTCGGCTTATCAGGACGCGTGCGCGACAATGGGGCCGGAAAACGCGGCTACGGTAATAGCCTGCATTCTCGAGAGGGGAGGGCACATCAACTCCGCAGGCGGGTATCTGCGCGACCTGACCAGACGATCCGAGCGCAACGAGTTCAGTCTTGGACCGATGTTAATGGCGCTCGTGCGTGCCAACGGTGCGGCGAGCGGGCGTCTCGTGGCATGAGCCTCACAGATGCTGTTGACCAGTTGGGGACCGGCGGCCGAAAGCGCGGGCACCACTACAGTGACGTCGATCGCGAGGTTGGTCTCATTACTTGTCCTCGGCCAGGAAATAGTGGCGGCTGCCGTCTGACAACCGATCAGGACCGGATGACATCGATCACTGTCTTTTGCCAGGGCCATTGCAGCTCGGTGGGGGTACATCGACGGCGCGCGACAAGCCGGTGACCGCAGATGGCAAGGCGGAGCAGCCGATATGACTTGCCCCTCTTCCCGAACACTGCAAATGGCACGCGCCAAAAGCCCGATCTAAATTGGCGGGATGGGTGGACTGGTATCGAAGACGGCGCCGTAGAGCTCCATCATCGCATCGACCGTGTCCTTGTGGTCGGCAAACGGCGAGACGGGTCCCGCGTCAAATTCGCCCGGCGCAATGCGGTCGAAGATTGCGTAGCAGATCTCGCCGTTATTGTACCGTGACCGGTATGCGAGACCATCGAGATCGCTGAACTCCGCATGGAGTGCAAGCGCCAATGCCCGCGAGGGAGCATAATTATCAACGCTGATTTCGCTGGCGTCGATCTGGTGAAATTGCAGGCCGTCGTCGAACAGCTTGGCAAGGGCAAGAGGCCGCGAGGGGCGCAAAATACTCCAGCCGCGCTCCTCGACGCTGGCACGCCGTAAGATCCGACCGACCGGCCGGCGCAATACGGTCTCGACAAAGGCGCCTTCCAGGTGTTCGGCGGCATAAAGAACCCGATACTCCTGGTCTGGCGCATCGAAGCGGTTCTGAGGGCGGCTCCCGGGAGCAGGTCCAAAGAAGACCGGTCCCCGATTGAGCGCATGCACGCGCACAAGACCGTGGCCGGCCGGAAGCGTGATGGCACGCAGACCAGACACAAAACGCGAGGCAACCACGATTATGCCTCTCCCTCTATTCCGAGATAGGCTTCGGCTGCGGAGACGACGTCATCGACCTTGCCATCGATCAGCGCGAGTCGCGGCGTCGTGCCAAGGTTTGGATCCTGTTCGATCAAGAATTGCAACGCAGACCAGCCACCGGCTGTCTTGAACAGCTTGAGGACTTTGGGCAGGCCGTCGATCCAGGTCAGAGACTTTCCGGTGCTGACCCATTGTGCCAATGGCAGAACGAGTTCGCTTCCCTGCATAAGCGCAAGTGCGGATCCAGTCTTGGCCCGTTTGTGCAGGGCCTGTCGGGAGATGCCGAGACGGTCGGCGGCCGCCGTGAGCGACAAGCCGCCGCCGGCCCGCGTCAAAAGATCGGTTTGGACATCGTTTAAGCGCTCCGCAGGAGAGGGCGCCTCAAAACCCTCAATCTCGGCAACAAGCCGCGCGTTCAGTTCAAACTGTTGCGTTGCAAGCTCCAAGTGAAGGGCGAGTTCGTGGAATGCGCGCGGCCGGTCCACCTGGCACAGCCGCTGGAGTTCCCAGCTCGTCTGTGTCAATTCACTCAGCGTCTTGAACGCGTCAAGAGCGAGCGCGGCCGCCCGACCGGTAGGCTCCCACTCGAATTTCAAGGCCTCGCGAACTTCCGCAGATCGGTCGCGGCAACTGATGACCAGATTGTCCATCCATGAGCGCGGCCGGTTGACGCGAACGCGATCGTAACTCGGCCGGAAATGGCCCACCGACCCCTCAATCAGGGCCGAACTGAGCAGCATTGCTCCCTGATCGATGCGCGAAAAAAAGAACGTAAGGCCATAAATCCCCAATGTCCGGGTTTCTGACACACTCATGAAGTTAAGCGGAAGTGAGTTCGAAAGGTATGATCTGTCATTTTCGTGGTTGAAGGACCCCACAATAGGCACATTGGCCGGCCCAGCCAGGTAGCGATGCATCCCAAGATCAACCGATTGTGGTCCGAGGCCCCAGGTCTGATGAGAAACTTCTCGTCGCAATGCCCGGTGGATCCATTCGGCAACGCGAAGGCCCTCACGGTTTGCCGCTATCTCGACGTCCGCCCTTATATCCTCTGGAATGCCGGCGGCGATCTGTGGTTCTGCCATGGCCGTATCTCCGTTCCGACGACGCGGGTCTAGGTTGATGGTTGATAATTATATAGAGCAAGCCGTCAACTCTATCAACCTTCGTCAGTCTGTGCCCGATATGGCAGCCAGTGCCTGAACGGGCAGGAGAAATAGAGGGTGAAACAGGGGCAATCAATTAGGGGGCGAGTGATTTACGGTGAGATCCAAGCTGGCGGCATGGAGGGAGAGGAGGGAAGGGGGATTTTTGACGGATTGAGAGGGTTGGAGAGAGGCTCCGGCCGGTCCGTCATGGAGAAACTGACATGGCACAAGCCATCCAGAAAATCACCCTCAGTGCAGCCCGGGATATCCCCTTCAACAAACTGGTGCTTAGCCAGCAGAACGTCCGCAAGATCAAGGCGGGCATCTCGATCGAGGATCTGGCGGAAGACATCGCCCATCGCGGACTGCTGACCAGCCTCAACGTCCGCCCTGAACTCGACGGCGATGGCAACGAGACCGGCATTTACCGCATCCCCGCCGGCGGGCGCCGCTATCGCGCACTTGAGCGCCTGGTGGCGCAGAAGCGTCTGGCCAAAACCGCCGGTGTTCCCTGCATCGTCAGCAAGGGCGAGACGCTCGAAGTCGAGGACTCGCTCGCCGAAAACGTCCAGCGCGTCAGCCTTCATCCGCTCGACCAGTTCCGCGCCTTCCAGACATTGCGCGAGCAGGGGCTTGGTGAGGAGGAGATCGCCGCGCGCTTCTTCGTTTCGGTTGCCACCGTCAGGCAGCGGCAGCGGCTGGCTTCCGTCTCACCGCGGCTTCTCGATCTTTATGCCGAGGACGAGATGACGCTCGAACAGATCATGGCCTTCTCGATCACCAGTGATCACGTCCGCCAGGAGCAGGTGTGGGATACGGTCTCCCGCTCCCATAGCCGGGAGCCTTACTACATCCGCCGACTGCTGACCGAGACCGCGATCCGCGCGAGCGACCGCCGCGCCGTCTATGTCGGCATCGAAGCTTATGAGGCGGCTGGCGGCGTGACGATGCGCGATCTGTTCGACCAGGATCAGGGCGGATGGTTGCAGGATCCGGCGCTGCTCGAGCAGCTCGTGATGGAAAAGCTCAAGGCCGACGCCGAGGCGATCCAGGTGAGCGAAGGCTGGAAATGGGCCGAAGCGGCCTTCGACTTCCCCTACGGCCACACGTCCGGTCTGCGCCGCTTCTACGGCGAGCAGGCGGAGATGACTGAAGAGGAACTGGCGCGCTACGATGCCACGCGTGCCGAATACGACAAGCTCGACGCGGAATATGCTGAAGCGGACGAGTACTCGGAGACGACCGAGCGGAAGCTGGAGGAGCTTGGTGCAGAGCTCGACCGGCTCAATGACCGGCCATACGTGTTCAATCTGCAGGAGGTCGCACGCGGTGGTCTCTTCGTCTCGCTTGGCGCCGGTGGCGAGCTTAAAATTGAACGAGGCTTCGTGCGACCGGAGGACGAACCGAAAGAAGAGACTGATCCCTCGGATAATGTCGTTCACGATGATGGCGATCATGGCAGTGATCGTCCGGTAGGCGGCTCCGTCGTCGGGGACACACAACCGGACGACGAGGACGAAACGATCAAACCGCTTCCCGATCGCCTTGTCCTTGATCTGACGGCGGCCCGCACAATCGCTTTGCGCAATGCGCTCGCGAACGATCCGGTTATTGCCTTCATCGCGGTTCTGCACGCCTTCGTCCTGAAGATCTTCTATGTCTACGGCTCGGATTCATGCCTGGAGGTAACGCTGCAAAGTGCCCGCTTCAGCCAGACGCCGGGCCTCGGCGATACGGTCTGGGCGAAGGAGATCGATCAGCGGCAGGAAGGCTGGGGCCAGGATCTCCCCAAGGATCCGAACGATCTTTGGGATTTCCTGATCACGCTCGACGAGGTCAGCCGCCAGGCGCTGTTTGCCCATTGCGCGTCGCTTTCGGTCAACGCGGTGATCGAACCCTGGAACAAGCGGACCCGGGCGATCGCCCATTCCGAGCAGCTGGCCCGCTCGATCGGCTTCGACATGGTGGAAGCCGGCTGGACGCCGACCGCCGACAACTATCTCGGCCGCGTCACCAAGGCGCGTATCCTGCAGGCCGTCCGAGAAGCCAAGGGCGACCAGGCGGCGGAACTGATCGGCCATCTCAAGAAGACCGACATGGCTCGCGAGGCCGAGCGGCTGATGACAGGCTGCGGCTGGTTACCGGAACCGCTTCGCATGACGAGTGACGACGGCATCAGCGAAAGCGGCGCTACCGCCGACGATGCCTCCCTCGGTTCCGATGAGGGTGAGACTCCGTCCGAACTCTCCGACCTGCCGGCCTTCCTGCTCGACCAGCCGGAAACACCGGACGATGACGCCAGCGATACCGAAACCGGGATCGACGGCGAGCATCTCGAAGCCGCCGAATAGCGTCACAAGCATCACATCATCTGACCCGATCGCCGTTGCGGTCGGGTCTTCCTTGCAAAACAGCCCGGCCATCGCGCCGGGTTTTCCGTTTCAGGAGGCATCCATGCCTGACTTCACCATCGAGACTACCTATCACCTGCCAGTCTTCCGGCATCGCACCTATGCGGCCGACACATTGGATGCGGCGTGCCTTGCCGCCATCGACGACGACAGCTGGGATATCGCCGAGAAGGACTTCGATTCCTCCGGTCCAGTTCATATCACCGGGATCTGGGACGGCACACATGCGGCCTATGCAGGTCCGCCGCTCCAGATCCCGCAGCAGTTCGACGAACCTGTCCAGCGCCGGGCGCGTCATTTCGAGATCCTGCTCGGACTGTTGAAGATATTGTTGGATGACATCCGCGCGGCCCGCCCATCGTCGCCCAAATGGCTCGCCCGATCTGCCTGGGCGATTGCCCGAGGAGAAGCCATTCTCGCGAGCGACCCGGATCCCGAAGAGCCAGTCGACCTACCCAAGCCTTCCCACCTCCTGATCAGGCTGCAGGAGGATCGTGTGCGCGACGCAATCGCGGCCGTGCTCGAGGTGGACCCGAGTTTTAGGGGTCTAACACCCCAGACAGTGACCGACGACGAGGTCCATGCGGCATGCGTTTCCATCGCCACCACGATGGATTTTTCCGACGCACTCGGAACTGCCGAATTCCAGGCGGCGCTCTCGGCGATCCGGTTGGCGCACCGCCGGCTGGCTTCCGGCTCCGATTGACCCTTCTTCTTCCCCAGACATCCCTCAACCTCGCCCGGCCACTGCGCCTGGGTTTCTTCTTATGGAGACAGTCCAATGAACTCCCTTGCTTCCACTCACCAGCCCGCTTCCTCCGGCTTCAAGGTCGATATCTCGCGCGGCGAGCGAATCGGCCGCGTTTCGTCGGAATGGTTTTCGCGCCCTGACGACGAGCGATTTCTGTCGCTAACCGATCTCTATGATGCCGTCCGGTCCCGCACCGATCGCGCCCATGCCCGGACGATCGAAAGTGCCGCGATCCGCGTCGAAGCAACACGCGACAATGCGGAGCGGCTTGAGCTTCTCGTTCCAGGTCAGCGCCAACCGATCGCACCGACCCACTGGAGCTACGGCCAGCTCTGCAGTCTTGTCGGCGCCCCGGCCACCTATATGCGGCAACTGCCGGCGCCGCTTGCGGCGATCAACCTGCAGCACGGCCTGCTCAACCACCGCGCCGAACTGGTCAAGACCCTGGAGATGGACGATGGCCGGCTCGAACTGCGAGCTGTCACCGGACCCGAATACGGCCGCATCTGGGATCATGAACTGGTCTCCGCCGTGATGAAGATCGCCGGCAACGGCACCGGCGACACGATGTGGAAAGTGCCGGGCGTGTTGGATTGGGCAACGATGACCCACAATCCCTTCGTCGACATCACCAAGGATACGACGACGCTCTATGCCAGCGACCGTGACGTCTTCCTGTTCCTGGTGGACGACACCCACCCGATCGAAGCCGGGCGGCTGCCGAACGGCGACCCAGACCTCTATTTCCGCGGCTTCTATGCCTGGAACTCGGAAGTTGGATCGAAGACCCTCGGCATCGCCTCTTTCTATCTCCGGGCGGTTTGTGCCAACCGCAATCTTTGGGGCACGGAGAACTTCGAGGAGATCACCATCCGCCATTCGAAGTTCGCGGCCCAGCGCTTTGCGCATGAGGCAGCACCCGCGCTGACCAGCTTTGCCAATTCGTCGCCGGCGCCTTTCATCGCCGGCATCAAGGCGGCACGCGAGCGCATCGTCGCGCGTGAGGATGACGACCGCGAAACCTTCCTGCGTCGGCGCGGCTTTTCAAAGGCCGAGTCCGGCAAGGTGATCGAGATGGTCTTGTCGGAGGAGGGGAGACCGCCGGAATCGATCTTCGATTTCGTGCAGGGCATCACCGCGCTGGCGCGCACGAAAACCAATCAGGACACGCGCCTCGATCTGGAAGGCAAGGCGAAGAAGCTGCTGGAGAGTGCCTCCTGACATGGTCATGCGCGCCTGGCTCAGACCCGGCCGCGTCCACAAACCCAATCGCAGTCATCCCAGAGCCCGGTCAAGCGCCGGGCCTCATTTTGTTTGGAGAATCCCAATGGCTATTCCCGATCATGCCCGCGCGAACTTCGACACGCTGCTGCGCGCCGCGTCCGACGGTAATCTTGCTCTTATCGAATGTCTCGATGCCGCCACACGCGAGCCACGTTACGTGCTTTGCGCCGTTGGCCGCAACGGCGGCGATTATGTCTTCACGCCATTCGGCCGTCTCGCTGACGGCGATCCATACGGCGCCTATCTGCCGCCCGATCCCGACGATCCAACCAGCTTCATGGTTGGGCCGGCAACCTAACCCACGATGATCGCCGACAGTTTAGCTGGCGATCCCCGATCCTGACTGGCTGCCCGATTTCGCTCCTCCGACCAGTTCGACAGAGCGCTGGACCCGGCCGTTCTTTCCTCACCCCTGGAGCATCCTTCGATGAATATCATCTCGCATCCTCAAACCGTTTCCGCCCCTTCGCGCCTCGAGACCAAAAGCCGCGCTGGCAAACTTATAGAAGCTGCCGGTCGGATCGCCTCGCTTTTGGAGCAAGGCAAAATTGTCACTTCAGGCGACCTCCGGCAGATCATGATCGCGGCCCTTGGCGGCAGCGACGCCGAAGGCCTCTGGCTCTGGAAAGACGCCTATGAGGCGACCGAAGCCGCTCAGGTTCTGTTCCTGCGCAAGTTCGGGCCATCGATCGTTTCCCGCCCCCATTCGCCCCAATTGACATTGGCGATGCTGACGAAGGTGGCGAACCTCCTGCCGACCCATGCACGCCGATCCGAGGAGAGCCAGGCCCTGCAGCAGTTCTCGACCCCGATCCCGCTCTCCTATGTAGCATCTCGTGCTGCCGGCATCACACCTGCTGACACGGTTCTCGAACCGTCGGCTGGAACCGGCCTCATCGCGATCTTCGCGGAACTCGCGGGCGCGCGCCTGGCGCTCAACGAATATGCGGGGATCCGGTGCTCGCTGCTGCAGCGGCTTTTTCCCCGTGTTCCCGTATTCCAACACGATGCGGCGCATATCGACGATTACCTTGACCGTTCTGTTCGGCCAACCGTGGTGCTGATGAACCCGCCATTTTCTGCCGGCGTTCATGTCGAAGGTCGCGTCGTTGACGCCGCCTGGCGGCATCTGACCTCCGCCTTCGCTCGCTTAGCCCCCGGCGGCCGGCTCGTCACGATCACCGGCACAAGCCTTTCTCCCGACAATCTCGCGTGGCGCGACGCCTTCGTTCGGCTGCAGGAGCAGGGCACGGTTCTGTTCACCGCGGCAATCGACGGCAGCATCTACGCCCGCCATGGAACCACGATGGAAACCCGCTTGACCGTCATCGACAAGATACCGGCGGAAGATCCGTCAGAGTTTGTGACCCCGAGCGGAACAGCACACGATCTCGACCTGTTGCTTGCTTGGATCGCCGATCTTCCACCGCGCCAGCCTTCTCTGGCGCGAATTCTGAGCGGCGCACGCTCCAGCGATAGTCTACACGCCTACCCGGCAGTCGCACTGTCGCATCGCCCGGCCGCCGCGCAGGCACGGCCGGCAGTTATGGCCTCTCCCGCAGCCTTCGATGAAGAGGTCATTGAACTCACCTACGAGCTGCGGGACGCGCAGCCGAAGGACGAGGCCAACGCAGCTGACGGCATCTACGAATCCTACCGGCTGCAGTCGATCCACATCCCGGACGCGAAGCCGCATCCGGACAGGCTGGTCGAGTCGGTCGCAATGGCCTCGGTGGCGCCGCCGAAGCCGACTTATCGCCCGCATCTGCCGCAGCGGATCGTCGCCAGCGGCGATCTTTCCGACGCCCAACTCGAAAGCGTCATCTATGCCGGCGAAGCCCATTCCGGCTATCTTGGCGGGCACTGGAGCGTCGATGCCTCCTTCGACAATCTCAAGGCAGTCACATCCGACGCAGAGCGTGCCGTTCGTTTTCGCCGGGGATGGTTTCTCGGCGACGGGACGGGCGCCGGCAAGGGCCGCCAGGCTGCCGGTATTATTCTCGACAACTGGCTGAAGGGCCGCCGGCGGCATGTCTGGATATCGAAGTCCGACAAGCTGATCGAGGACGCGCAGCGCGACTGGAGCGCGCTCGGGCAGGAAAAGCTGTTGGTGACGCCGCTATCCCGTTTCCGGCAGGGCAAGCCGATCAAGCTGGAGGAAGGCATCCTCTTTACCACCTTTGCCACGCTGCGCACTGACGAGCGAGAAGGCAAGCGATCGCGCGTCCAGCAGATCGTCGATTGGCTCGGCGCCAACTTTGATGGCGTTATCATTTTCGATGAAGGTCATGCCATGGCCAACGCCGCCGGTGGCAAGACGGAGCGCGGCGACAAGGTGGCATCGCAACAAGGCAGGGCAGGGCTACGGCTGCAACGCGCTCTTCCCGATGCCCGCGTCGTCTACGTCTCGGCCACCGGCGCAACAGACGTCGAATCCCTTGCTTACGCCGAACGGCTCGGTCTCTGGGGGAGCAGCGACTTTCCCTTTCCGACCCGTTCCGAGTTCATTGCGGCGATCGAAGACGGTGGCGTCGCTGCGATGGAGGTTCTGGCGAGAGACCTGAAGGCCATGGGTCTCTATGCATCGCGCTCGCTCTCCTTCGAAGGTGTCGAATACGAGATCTTCGAACACGAACTCACCGAGGAACAGATCCGCATCTACGACTCCTATGCAGAGGCGTTCCAGGTGATCCACAACCATCTCGATGCCGCGATGGAAGCCTCCGGCATCACTGGTGCGACCAGCGCGGCCGGCAAATCCGTCACGCTGAACAAAAATGCCAAGGCTGCTGCGCGCTCCGCCTTCGAAAGCTCGAAGCAGCGCTTCTTCAATCATCTCCTGACGTCGATGAAGACGCCAGCTCTTCTCAAAGCGACTGCAGCAGACCTGGAGGACGGTCATGCTGCCATCGTCCAGCTCGTCTCGACGGGGGCAGCGCTGACCGAGCGCCGGCTAGCACAGATCCCGACCGAGGAATGGGGCGATCTGCAGGTCGACGTGACGCCGCGGGAATATGTCATCGATTACCTCATGCACTCCTTTCCGGTGCAGCTCTTCGAGGAATTTTCCGACGCCGACGGCAATCTCAGTTCCCGGCCGGTTCATGACGCGAACGGCAACCCCGTCATCTGCCGGGAGGCCGAACGTCGCCGCGACGAACTGGTCGAAACGCTCGGGAGCCTGCCGGCGATCCCGACGGCGCTCGACCAGATCGTCCAGCACTTCGGAACCGGGAAGGTGGCCGAAATCACCGGCCGGTCACGTCGCATCGTCCGCCGCGAGGACAGCACCTCTATCACGCGCTATGCCGTGCAGACTCGGCCCGGCAGCGCCAATCTCGACGAGGCCCGCGCCTTCATGGACGACGAGAAAGGCATTCTGGTCTTCAGCGACGCCGGTGGAACCGGCAGATCCTACCACGCTGATCTCGCCGCAAGGAATCAGCGCCTGCGCTTGCATAACCTTCTCGAAGCCGGGTGGCGTGCCGACGTGGCGATCCAGGGGCTCGGGCGCAGCCATCGCACCAACCAGAAGCAGCCGCCGCGCTTTCGGATGATCGCCACCAATGTCAAGGCAGAACGGCGCTTCCTCTCGACGATCGCCCGGCGTCTCGACACGCTCGGCGCCATCACCCGTGGTCAACGCCAGACCGGCGGGCAGGGCATTTTCCGGTCCGAAGACAATCTCGAATCCCAATATGCCCGCGACGCACTGCGGCAATTCTACGGACTGCTGCATGCCGGCAGGATCGAAGGCTGCTCGCTCGACAGATTCGAAAACATCACCGGCCTGTCGCTGACATCGGAGGAGGGCGGATTGAAGGATGAGCTGCCGCCGATCCAGACCTTCCTCAATCGCATGTTGGCATTGACGATCGCCATGCAGAACGTGCTGTTCGAGGCTTTCGAGCAGTTGCTCGCCGCCCGCATCGAGGGGGCGATCGCCGCCGGCGTCTATGACAAGGGCCTGGAGACGATTACCGCCGACAGCATGACGGTCACCGAGCGCCGGCTGATCTACACGCATCCCGTCACCGGCGCGCAGTCGCACTTGCTGACGATCGAACGCCGGGATCGCCATGCGCCGATGCAGTTCCAGGAGGTTCAAAGCCTCGTCGGGCAGGATCCACGCGCCAGGCTGATGATCAACGGCAAGTCGGGCCGGCCCGCGGTGATGGTCCCGACCCGCTCGATCATGCTGGATGACGGCTCCATTCAACCGCGCGTCTCACTGATCCGGCCGATGGACGAGCTGCGCTTCGAGGTCCGGCAGCTCGAAGAGACATCCTGGGAGGAAGCCGACGAACAAGCTTTTGCCCTCGCGTGGAATACCGAGGTCGCGGCGGTGCCGGAATTCTCGACCTCGACGATGCACATCGTCAGCGGGTTGCTCCTGCCAATCTGGAAATTGCTGCCGCAGGATTTCTGCCGGGTGCGGCGGCTGCAGACCGATGACGGAGAGCGGATCGTTGGCCGTGTCATTGCTCCGGATCGGCTGGCCGGGCTTTGCCGCAACTTCGGGATCGATCAGACCGACGTGCTAACCCCCGCCCAGGCCTGGGCATCGCTCGTCGACGGATCCTCTATCGTCGGCCTCGCCGGCGACATGACGCTCCGCCGCGTGCGCGTCATGAACGAATACCGCGTCGAACTGAACGGCTTCACCGATGGCATGCGTGACTGGCTGCGGTCGATCGGGCTGTTTTCCGAGATGATCAATTGGAAGCTGCGCTTCTTCGTGCCTGTCACAGATGAGGGTTCGGAGATCCTGTCGAAGCTGATTGAGCGCCATCGCCTCGTCGATGTCGCACGGCGATAACGGAGGTCCGCATGCTTTCCGCTTCTGATCTGGCGGATCGTCTCGCGCAGGACGCGGAGGCGGTCTGCCGCCACTATCTCTCCGCCGGCCGCCGGGCCGGCAATTACTGGCTCGTCGGCGATGTCGGCAACAACAAGGGCCGCTCGCTCTATGTCCATCTGAGCGGTCCCCGCGCCGGCCGATGGACGGATGCGGCGACCGGCCAATCTGGCAATCTGCTCGACCTCGTCCGCGAGACCTGCGGCCTCGTCGACTTCCGCGACGTTGCAGACGCGGCGCGTCAGTTCCTCAGCCTGCCTCGACCCAAGCCGCTGCCATTTGGCAAGGGCGACACCGATGAACCTCAACCGATTGAACGGCCAGCGTCTGAGCGCGCCAGGCGTCTGTTTCGGATGACACAGCCGCTGGCCGGCACATTGGCTGATGCCTATCTCCGCGAGCGCGGTATCCTGAGGGCATCCACCCATGCGGCGCTCCGTTTCCACCCGTCGTCCTACTATCGCGACCTCGTCACAGGCCGGATGAGCAGCTATCCCGCGCTGATCGCCGCCGTGACCGACTGTGCCGGCGCGATCACCGGCGTCCACCGCACCTGGCTAGATCCCGAGGGCGTCGGCAAGGCGAAGGTCGACGATCCGCGCCGCGCGCTTGGCGGGCTCCTCGGGAATGGCGTCCGCTTCGGTTTTCCGGTCAATGCACCTGTCGCGGTGATGGCGGCAGGCGAGGGGCTTGAGACCATGCTGTCGCTATCGCATGTCATGCCCGGCATGCCGCTGGTGGCGGCGCTCACGGCCAATCACCTTGCCGCCTTCCGCTTCCCGCCGGAATGCCGGCGCGTTTACATCGCCGCCGACGCGGATGCCGCCGGCCGACATGGGATCGAAGCATTGAGCCGCCGGGCACAGGAAGAGGGAATCCTGCCGCTGGTGCTGTCGCCTGAGCTCGGCGACTTCAACGAGGATCTTCGCTGGCTGGGCCCGGACCGGCTAACGGCAAGCCTCAGGGCTCAACTCGTCCCGGAAGACGCGATGGCATTCCTGCCGGCGTGAGTCTGGGCGCAGAGGCAGGGGAGGGGTTCGGGCGCTGCCGGCGAATGCGGTACATTGGCCTCATTCCGGATGGGCGCGCGCCCGCGGGCCTGCCGAGAGGCGACCCTTACCACGCGGGCCTCGGCCTTCAGCGGGTCGGTCACGTTTCTTCCCCTGCCGGGCCATGTTTGCGCATCGGCTTTTCCGAAAACCGGTTCCCAATTTTCGGGCCGATGCGATGGCCGCCATTCCTCGCGGATCAAGAAACCCTCCCTCCGCCGCCCGGCGCTTCGCTGGGCCGCGGCACTTCGCTTGCGGTTCCGGCCTCGGCCCGCGTGAACGGGTTCGCCGTCAGGCCGCGAGAGGCGCGGCCCAAACCGATGGAGACCATCATGGACCTGATCCTTCAGCCCGACGACACCTTCGAGCCCCACCACGCGTCTTCCCCGACCGATCGCTTCATCTACGAGATGCAGGTCTTCGGCTATCGCCCCTTCCAGGACGAGCCCGACCCACGGCCATTGCCGGAGGAGCCGCAGGTCCAGTCTTCGATCACCACGATCTTCGACGCTCTCGCCGAAATGCTCGGGGACACGCGGCTGGAACCCGATCTCGAAGACCTGTTCTGGTCGATCCCCAATCTCTTCCATCGCGCCGGCGAGCGCATCCAGCGCGAACTCGATCGCAACGAGGAGGCGCAGCGCACCGGCCAGCGCGAGCAGGACGGCTCGGAGGTGAAGAGCGTCGAACTCGAACGCCTCATCGCCGAGGGCATCACGCTGCTTGAACGCCGGAACAGCTTCGAGTTCATGCGCGACTACGCGGCCGACCTGTTCGAGGCGCAGACCGGTTCATCCTGGCGGCCGCGCACCGGCTCCAAGGTCAACCACGCCAACATGACGGCGGCGATGATCGATAGCCGGGACTTCCTCTCCGCCCGCCGGCGCGCCGAAACCGAAGTCCTGATTCCGGCCGGCACCAAGATCGCGTTCGCTGGCGGCATGGACTACAACGACCATGAACGGATCTGGGCGAAGCTCGATCAGGTGCATGCCAAACACACAGATATGGTTTTGATGCATGGCGGCTCGCCGAAAGGGGCCGAACGCATCGCCGCCTGCTGGGCTAAAGCGCGCCGGGTGACGCAGATCACCTTCAAACCCAACTGGACCAAGCACGCCAAGGCGGCGCCGTTCCGGCGCAATGACGAGATGCTGTCGGTCATGCCCGTCGGATTGATCGTCTTTCCCGGAAACGGCATTACCGGCAATCTTGCCGACAAGGCGCGTCGCCTCGGCATTCCGGTCTGGCAGGCTTCATGAGACGGCGCGTGAGCGCCGTTTTTCTTGAAAATATGGAAAACATGGAATATATGGAAGTCTAGCGGAGGCCAGCAACGATGAAGCAGTTCACCACAGGCGACCTGAACAAACAGATCGGCGATATTACCGATGCGGCAAGCCGCGAACCGGTCATGCTCACCCGCCACAAGAAGCCTCGCTTTGTGCTGATGAGTTACGAGCACTACGAGCGCATGCGCACGGGCGGCGATCCCCGCCGCGCCTATCATATCTCCGAGATGCCCGCCGAGCATGCGGAATTGTTCGACGAGGCGATCGATCGGCTGGCGCGCGGCGAAGGCTACGATGATGAGCCGTGAATTCCGGCCCGGCGAAGTCATTTCCTATCCATATCTCTGGGCCTGGCAGCAGCAGCGCGGCGAAACCGAAGGCCGCAAGCAGCGCCCGGTCTGCGTCGTCATCGCCATCCGAAGCGCCTCCGATGGGAATACCCATCTGGCCCTTCTCGCCATCACCACGCAGTCGCCGCAGACCGGTCGGGCCGCTCTGGAGATCCCGGAGATCGAGCGTAAGCGCGCGGGCTTAAGCGATCTGAAGCAGTGCTGGATCATGGCCGACGAATACAATTACGACATCGTCGAACTCTCCTGGTACATCGAGTCAGATCAGGACGTCCTCGGCCGCTTCAGCAAACCCTTCATGGTGAAGATCGCCAGGCTGTTCGCGGAGGCGCGTGGCAGATCCGGCCGGGTCAACCGCCTCGATTGAGCCGCGATCGAAAGCGGTGATCATGCGGGACATCTCCGGCGGCTCCCTCTCCGTTGGAGGCGGTCCTCACGACGCGACTCTCCGACTGCCGAGTGTTTGCGGCAGCTACCGTTTCCGGATCATCATTGGCGCGAGAGCGATGCCTGGAAATCAAGCCGGTGTCGTGACCCTTATTCAACTTCAACCGAGCTGTAGTCCCGCCACAGCGTACGGCAATTCGAGCGCCACACCCACCGAAGCCATTTCTGACAATGACGATGGGACTGGAACTGATGGTCGCTCTCGCCGCGTTCATCTGGTTGAATGCCAGCATCCGTTGACCCGAACACTCACCGACGCAATCGACGAGCGTGGCACTCCGCGGGTCCGCAAAGGGCAGCCACGGTGAGGTCTCCTGCCGACGTCGCAATCAAGGACCATTCCCGTTCTTTATGTCGCCTTTCTAAGGGACCGGCCGCGATCAGCGTCAACCCCGCAAGGGGGTTCCCCTTCGCTAAAGCTTCGGTGACGCCTGCGGCACAGCCCCTTCTTCTGGCGCCATCGGGAATGGTCCCGATACAACGAAGGAGACAATCCCATGGCTACCACGATCGCAACCCTCACCGAAAAGACCGACGGCACTCTCGAAGGCATCTTCGCCACCATCCGGGTCAACGCCCCGATTGCTCTCATCCCGAACGCCAGCAAGGCGAGCGAAGAAGCTCCGGACTATCGCATCATCCATCGCAAGACCGGCTTCGAGATCGGCGCAGGCTGGAATCGCATTTCCCGCCAGACAGGCGAGGAATACATCTCCACGAAGCTCGAAGCGCCCGAAATCGGCGTGATCTTCGGCAACGTCGCCCCGGCGCCCGGCGGTGAGCCCGGCAAGAAGGTCATCCTCTGGAACAGCCCGGCCTGAACCGGACCGCCGGCCCCGACATCGGGGCCGGCGTCCCCATTCCAAAGGAGACCGCCATGAGCCGCTACACGATCACTGTCAGCCGAACCGCATCCCGCCATGCGGACCCGGATGCCATCATCGGCTACGACCGACCGCTTCAGACGTACTTCCTCCAGGCATTTCCGGACGCCGATGGCGAGGATCTTGAACTCTGGCTCGGGACAGACTTCCGCGAGTTCGAAACACTGTCGCTACTGCGGACCGCGGCAATCGCACGCGGTTTCGACTTCATACCGTTGGCCTCGGGCATTCTTCACAAGCTCTTGGACGATCATGCCCGCGAAGCGCATCACGCCGTCAGCGACGCGATCATTCAGGATCTTATCAACGGGACACCCGCTCGCTAACGCACACCGAAAACGAAAATAGCCCGGCACAGCGCCGGGCTATTTTTTTGCCTGGCCGACCAGGCTACTTGTTCAGCGCGTCCTTGAGAGCCTTGGCCGGCGTGAACGCCAGCTTCTTGGCAGCGGCCACCTTTATCGTCGCACCTGTCGCCGGGTTACGCGCTTCGCGCTCAGGCGTCTCCTTCACTTTAAACTTGCCGAAGCCGGGCAGCGACGTTTCGTTACCCGCAACCGCGGCTGCGGTAATAGAGGCGATTACCGCCTCGACGATGGCCTTGCCCTGAACCTTGGTCAGCCCATGCTCGCTTGCGATCTTGTCGGCGATTTCGTTTGTAGTCGTCATATTCTTCTCCGCATCGTGTCAGATGCAGAATCCCTGCCATTGCCGATCGGCGCTGTCATCGACACGCTACGGCAAATGGCGAGGAAAGCCCGGATCTCCACAGTTATTCACGTGGTCAGGTGTAAGATAACCCGAAGACGGGCATCGAGCCCGTCCTCGCGTTCGGGTGCGATACGGAGAGGAGATATCTGCTCAGTCCGTTCGAGGATGCCATGGGAGCATGCCGGTCTCAAGGACGAGCGGTGCCCCCAATTTTGCCTCCGCTCCGGTACCCTGCGCTCCGACAAAATCGGCTCCCCCACTCACCGGCTCCGCCGGTCGCTGACGCGATCCTTGACCCCGCCACGCCCCCATGACCGCGCGCGTCGTCTTTCACAAACGTCAAGGAGACGACGATGCTTCTAGAACAACACATCGAAGAGCTGCGGGCCGAATTGCGAAATGCCGTGTATCCCGACGAACGCCGCGAGATCAAGGTCGAGCTGGAACTCGCCTGCGCCGAGTTGGCGGTAATCATGGCCGAACAGGAGGGCGCAATCGACGCTGAGCCGCCCTTCTGAGGGCGGCTTTCGCCATGTCACCGAGCCTGACGCGCCGGGTCGACTGGCGCGTCTGGCTCGAAGCATCACTTCGCCGGACATCCTTCCGCCATCGGTGAGACAGTCGCCAATCGCGTCAAATGCGATCTCGGACAATATCCGCGCCTCCGCTTCTGCCGCAGAAGTTCAAGGAACAGGCCGACCGCTTCCTCTTCTCTCTGGAAATGATGCACCATCCTCTGCCCTCCTGACCCGATGCGGCCCCACCGGCGCACGACACATACCTCACCGAACAGCGTCGGTTCGATCGACATCGCATAGAACCGTGCCATGTTCTTCCTGGCGTCCGTGCGTTCGACATAGAGCTGGTAGGGCTGTGCGATCATGATGCAAGAATCGGACAGGCCAGACTTTGCGTCCAACGACATATTTGAATCGGTCGCTGTTGATTGATTCATTGCAATGATGGGTTTGTGCGTGACGGGCGAGCCGCCTGCGGCGGACGGTGCTATTCGCTGTCGCTCACCGAACCCCTGGCGGGTTTCGTCCCATTCGGGTGACGCCCGCTCTCGCGGCTGTCGGACCGGCGTGCCACTGTTCCATGACAATGGCCGAGGATAGACTGCATGGCCGGCTGGACGCCGGATACGGACACGGCGCCTGCGGCGCCGTGGTCTAGCTCTCTCTGACGTCTCATTGTGCACCCGCCACTCCGGCGTCACGGACGGCGCGGCTCCTCCAATTTTCCGCCGCCGTCCCTTCGGGCCATCGTCAGAAAATCGGCTCCTCCGCTTGCCGCCGCTGGCGGTCGCGTTCCGCGATCCCTGACCCCTCGCGGCTACGGTGCGGCCTCCTTTCGTCAGAGACGGAAAGGAGACACTGATATGTCCGATACCTGGTACTACGTCCATCAACTCGCAGTGCTTGCGGGCTTGAGGCTCATCGTCCTTGCAAATCGCATCGACTGCGAGGACGAATTCTTGCTCAAACTGCATGACGGGCTCGTTAACGGCCTGGAAGCGGCAATTGCGCGGGTACAATCCATAACGGCGCTGGAGCGCCAGCTCGCCAGCGAGCCGGACGAGGAAGGTCTTGTCGCCTTCCAGCTTCGTGGCGAAGAGGAATGCTTTGCCCGTTTCCTGATCACACTGCTCGATGATTTCGAAATCGACTTCAACACTCACGAGTACCGGGTAAACGGCGGCGAATGGCATAATGCGCTCTCCGCCGATTGCGACGGCATAGAGGTCGCCTATCCGACACTCGTTGCACTCACCGTGGATGAGTTGGGCACGCTCGCCCCGATCGTCGGTGCGATCCGCAATGAGGCGGACATCGCGATCAGCATCGCACACGTCGTCTCCGATTGATGCGGGACGGGAGGCGGCTCTTGCCGTCTCTCGTCTCTTCTGCGAGCTTGACCGCTTCCCGGCATCGAGCCTGCACGCGGTCTTGAGGGGAGAGACTTGCCGCCTCTCCCCTCAACCTCCCCTCTCCCTGTGGTGCGGGTAAAGACCCGCACGGCCTTTCGGTCCGGTAGGCGGACGCTGCCGCGACTTCCCCAAACAACACGGAGAGGAGGATCACCTTGCGCTGCGCCTTCATGCTTTAGGCATCCGCCGCAGGTGGTCCTCCTCTCCTGCGGTGTGCTCTCCGTCGCATCGTTCGCCGGCCATCGATGCCCGTTCCCTACGGTCACGACCATCCCGGCAGCTCACGACGACGGCTCCTTCAGTATCTCTCACCGAACCCATCTGGCCACCGTGCTGTCCCTCCGGCGCGGGTCACAGGCAATCAGCCTGTGACCGCTGTTGCTTTGTCTGGCGACTCGCAACAGCATGGGCGCCTCGGGCACGGCGGCCAGATGGGTTCGGTGAGAGATGGCAGGATAGGCTGTTGGTATACCAACAGCCGTTTTCGCCCGAGGGGCGAGTGTCTGAGTGAGCCCAACCGCATCCGCGTTCGGTCGGGTGCCTGGCCGAGATCGATGTCCGGCGGCGACGCTAGTGGAGCCGGAAAGGGGAGGTGGAGCGGGGGGTGGCCGCCCGGTAGGAATGGCAGGGATCAGCGAACATGCCTCTAAGCGCTTTCGCGATCAGGCGAATAGGTGGTTCGCCCACTACGCGCATCGGCGAATGAGCGAACAGGTGAATGAGTGGACCTGCGAGTGCGCGCCGCGTGCAATGAGCGAATAAGCCGACGCGCAGACAGGTGGATCGGTGACCTCGCGATACGGCAAATCTGCGCGTCGGCGAACGGGTGAATGGGCGGACCGGTCATTGCGCGAATACTGATATGTGCGAATCCGCAAACGAGCTCCTCCGCGATGAGCTCAAACGCGATCACGCTCAATCGGGGAAGGCCCAAACGAGAGAATGAGTGCGGTGAGCAACGAGTGAAATCGCGGATCGGAAGATCGGTGATCGCCGCGCCTTCCGTCGATTGACCTGCGAGTGGTGCCGTTTGCTTCCGCAATATGCGGCTCCATCTGAAAGGCGATGGTTGCCGGTGTTCATCAAGTCGGGCGGCCGGGTCTGGTCGCAAACGTCGTGCGTCACGGCGATGGTCGGGCGAGCACAAAGCTTCGCGCTGCGGCTCCGAGGCTTTGGACCTATGATCGAACCGAATATGTAAACATCAACGCTGGACAGTCGCCGGACAGCGAGCAAATCCGCAGTCGGACGATGTAAAGCGATACTTTCGAGCCGGTTTGCGCTCCTGGGGGCGCGTCGATCCACTCCCGATGGCGGCCACGGAATCGCCGATTTAGTGCTCCGGGCGTCCGCAAACGGCATTCTCCTTTTCCCGCTTGAGCAAACCATTTGCCGCTGATAATTATACTGCAGTGTAAGTTTTTCGGTCCGTCAATATGATCGGTCGAGCAATAAGCCGTTCAATCGGAAAGCGGGTTTGCCCTGATACACAATCGATCCCTCCTGACGAAGGAATGGTACAAAGTGCCATTCTCAGCGGACTGCCCGGGCTGTGGTGCACAGACGCGGTCTGCCGCTATCGTCGTTGGCCCTTCGAGCCTGGTCGGGGACCCGGGCTCCGCATCGGAGAGCGATGTACTCGCGAAGCCTCGCAAAACACTTGATGCGTTCGCTTTCGTCGAAGCCTTGGGCGGCCAAACAGAACATGTTGAGCGATCCATCGTCAACCGCTTCCACAGCACCTTTGCCTTTCTCGATAGCCAACTGACATCGATATGCGAACACTGCGCGGAAAACCTTCCGCCCGCAGCAATCCGCTCCGTTGTCATGAACGGCTTTGTCCGGCTTGGCCAGAAGCGCCTCCTGGTGAACGAGCGCTTGATGCTCTTTGCCACTGAGGTGGTGCTGACGGAATTCCGTGGGGACACCTCTATAGAGGAAAGCGCGATGCGCGATCCGGATTACGCCCTCCTCCTCGTCTGCGACACGGAAAGCGCGGTGGGCGAAACCGGCACGATCGAGCTTTGGCACAGCATCGCGCGCAACGACTACGCGATCGAAGTCAAAGGCCACGCGAGCGGCGAGGTGTTGCGGGACGGGTTCAACAGCGACCTCAAGGACGTCGTGACGACCGTTTCCGATCTCGGACTGGTGCTCACCCAGCTTCACCTGGCTCAGGCAACGTCACCCTATTGCGCGCTCGCCCGTGATCTTTTCCTCGAAGCCCTGGAACAGGCCGGCTATCGGCAGGCAAGATAGAAGGTAGCACCATGCGGACTTTTGCGAAGCTCTTCGGATCTCTGGCAGCAATGTTGGCGCTGGCAGGATGTGGTCATCAGGTCGAGCGCGGCCGACCACAGCCGCCAGTACCGTTCGCGTATCTTAGCCTCGCAGCTTGCAAAGCCTATCGGGAAAACATCGCCGAATGCCAGCTGGAGTATGGCACCGAATTCGGACGCCAGCGGCTTGGTCCCGTCCAAGACAGCAACTTATCGATGGGTCGTGATGGCGGCCGCTACCAGATCGAGTCCTGCTATCAGGTGACGAGAATACAGACGGAGTTGCCTAATTTCGTGTGCCGAATCTCTGTCCGTGCATCGGGTGCCAACGCCGGTTCGGTCCTGGTAAAGGGCGGGACTGCCGTCCGTCTAGCTCGCATTTTGGGAGATCGCGAACAGCTTCGGTATCGCTGGACCCCGGATCAATGGTCAAGACTAAGGGATTGATTTCCTTTTGGAAGCTCGCCTTCTGACATAGCGCGGTGCCCTGCTAATTATACTCCAGTTAAACTTTAGGGTTGATTTCCACGGCTGAATGCGGTTCAAAATCTTATACCGCAGTATAATTTTGCATTGGTTCAGCCATGGATAGCGATCCGCTTTCGCCTGTGAACAGACCGCCCAAGATATCCTCGTGGAGCGTGCTATGGCTCGCCGGAACCTCGGCTTTTCTGCTTACCGGTTTCGCCTCCGGCCCAGATGACAGTAGCGGCCACATCGTCTTGGCAAAGTCGACGCACGTCCACACCGCCAGCCTGGCGGAGCCGAAGGCCAGCGAGGTGGCGGCCGTGCCGACAAATCCGGAGGCCTCAGCTGCTACTTTGACGCGGGATATCCCAACGATCGATTCTGCCAGCTTCAACGCGCGATTTAGCGGCCCGGTCGTTGACGCGCTTCGGATCAGCGCTGGTCCGCCGGAGTTCATCGGAGGGTTTAGTGACAGCGTCGGGCGATCATCAGAATCAGCCTTTGGCAGCACGAATGACCGTCGGGAGCGCGATGTGCATTCGCTGGTCAGCGTCTACTCGTTTGACCATGCAACCGCCGTTCCGGAACTTGCCGAGCCGACAATCACACCTCATGTCAGCGAGCCACCAGTACAGGTCCGATCGGATCTTTTATCCGGTGTGCCCACGGACTATGCCAAACTTGCTTTGAAGGTTGCCCGGAAGGAGGAGGTGGATCCCAACTGGGTGCTTTCGGTCATGCGGGCCGAGAATGCCGGGTTCGATCCAGATCTGGTTAGCTCCGCGGGCGCCATCGGTTTGATGCAAGTCATGCCACGCATCGGCCAAGCCTTCGGTGCGACCGATCTATCGGATCCGGAGCAGAACATCCAGGCTGGCACGCGGTTTCTCCGCGTCTTGATCGCCAAGTACAAAAATCCTGTGTTGGTCGCCGCCGCTTATAATGCCGGCGAGCCGCATGTCGACCTTCGCCATTCCCTGCCACTGATCCGCGAGACCGCGGACTATGTCACCCGTGTCGTTGGATACTATACCGGCACGGCGGCCGCGCCGGGTGTCACGTCCACAAGTACGGCCTCGGCGTCCCGCCGTACCGGCCGGGCCGACCGCGCAAAATCCCCGATGCTTGTTTTCTCAGCAGTGACTTCGGCCCCACCAGAAATCCGAGCTCAGGGGGCTCGGAATGATCCAGGTGAGCCGGTCAAAATTGTCAAGGAAGAGGTGTTTGAATGAATCCCATCGCGTTCGCAGTCCAGAGCGCCGTTCTCTATGGCAGCGTAGCCTGGTCCTCATTGGCCAAAAGGAGGTGGGTCGGGAACGCCGCCATCGTGCTTGCGACGAGCCTGATCCTGCTCGTCAGCCAGTACGAGCCAGCGGCCGCGCAGAATCTCGATGCCCTTCAAAACGCGGCTGACCGACTTGTGCAGTTCTTCACCGGGCCGTTCGGTCGTTCGGTCGGAGCGATTGCCTTCATCGGCATGTTTCTCGCCGCAGCCTTTGGCTACTGGTCCTGGGGAGCGCTGCTTCGGGTTGGAGGAAGCCTTGCCGGCATGTTTGCCGCCGCCGAGCTCGTCGACTTCCTTGCTGGCAGCGGGTCTTAGGCCATGGCGGGAGCAGGGAATACCGCCGAGGGTGGCGACGACTATATCGAATCCCATCCCGTCATATTGGCTCTCACACGACCGCCGACGGTGATGGGAATTCCGTACACTTACTTCCTGGCGGAATGTTTTGTTTCGCTAATGGTCTTCATGATCCTGGGATCCATCCTGTGGTTCCCGGTCTCCTTCGTCGTCCTCCACAGCATTCTCTACGTGCTCACCGTCAAGCTCGATCTCTGGTTTTTCGAGATCGTCGGGCGCCTCAGCATGTGTGGTGTCAACCCTCTTGGCCGGAAGCTCGGTGGCGGCGTCAGAACCTACGGAGTGTAAGCGATGAACACGATGGCGAGATCGCTGAGAGGCAGTCTGTCAAAGGGTTGGGAGATCTTTGCAGACCGCAATGTGGCGACGCATGTTCCTTTCTACGTCCCGATCGAAAACGGCATCATCCGCCTGAAGAACGACTGCCTCGTCTCAACCCTGAAGCTCACCGGCTTTTCCTTCGAGACGGCGGATATCGAAACGATCAATATGCTGCAGCGGCAGCGCAATGCCGCCTTCCGTGCGATCTCCTCGATCGGCAGCTTCGCACTTTATACTCACGTGATCAGACGCAAGGTTGCGCCGTCGTTGCCGTCAGCCTTCGCCGATCCCTTTATGGAGCGCCTCGATCACGTCTATCAGTCGAGCATCTCGAAAAACGAGATGTTCGTGAACGACACTTATGTCTCGCTGGTCGTGCGCCCCATGTTCCGAAAGGGATCGGCGCTGTCCCGCCTCATGGGTGCTGGCGGCACGATCGTGCGCAAGGAACAGTTCCGCGCGATGCGCGATAAACTCAACGAGGCAACGCGAGCACTTGAGAAATCGCTTTCCGTTTATGGGCCGAAGGTCCTTCGCGACGTGCAACGCGTCCAAGCTGACCTCGGCGAGAACAGAAAAGTCTTCCGCGATGTCTCTGAAGATATGGTCGTCGACGAAGCCGCGCGGAAAATTTGGTTCTCCGAGCAATGCGAGTTCTTTTATACGCTACTGAACGGTGGACGCGTTCGGCCGATCCGGCTGGGCAACATTCCGATCGACGAGATGCTACCGGCCCGCCGGACATCGATCGGCAACCGCATCATTCACCTGCAAGGCGACATACCGGGCGATGACCGCTATGCGGCGATGGTCTCCTTGAAGGAATATCCACCGGAGACGGGCGCCGGCATGCTTGATTATATCCTCAAGCTGCCATTCGAGTTGGTGCTGACGCAATCGATGTCCTTTGTCGACGACATGGCGGCCCGCAGCCGGATCGAACGACTGGACCGGCAGATGTCAAAGGCCGACGAAGGTGGCTCGAGTGTCCAGGCCAATCTCGATATTGCCCGGGACGAACTTGCCCGCAAGCGGGTTGCCTTCACCGAACATCATCTCACGGTGATGCCGGTCGCCAAAGCCATCGCCCAGCTTGACGATGCCGTGGCGCTGATCGGCAACGAACTCGGCGCGCTCGGCGCTTCCTATGTCCGCGAAGACCTGAATGCGGAGCCGGCCTACTGGGCGCAACTGCCCGGCAATCAGGCCTATATCGCCCGGCGAGCGCTGATCTCCACGCTGAACTGCTCGGGTTTGAGCAGCTTTCACGCCTATCCTTACGGCAAGCCTGACGGCAACCATTGGGGGCCGGCAATCACAATCTTTGAGACGACGTCCGGCACGCCCTTCTTCTTCAACTTCCATCAGGGCGACGTCGGGCACACGACAGTTTTCGGCCCGACCGGATCCGGCAAGACCGTCATCATGGCCTTCCTGATCCTGCAAGCCTATCGCGTCAGCCCGCGGCTGAAGACGATCGTCTTCGACAAGGACCGTGGCCTCGACATCATGGTGCGGGCAGCGGGCGGAACCTACATGTCGCTGGAGCCCGGCCAGCCGTCGGGATGGAACCCGCTACTGCTTGATGACACCGAGGAGAACCGCGTTTTCCTCTATGGGCTCCTGAGCTTCATGCTGAAACCTTCCAAGGAAGGCGAAAGCCTGACGCCGCAGGAAGAAGCGATCATTCGCAACGCGATCAAGTCAGTCCTGAAGACGAAGGACAGGTCTTATCGCCGTCTTTCGTCACTGCGGGCGCTGCTTGCCGGCAGTGAGCGGACCGAAGGCAGCCTGATCGCCCGGCTCGACAAATGGGTCGACAAGGGACCCTACGCCTGGCTCTTCGACAACGCGGCCGACGATCTCGATATCTCGCGGCCAATGATCGGCTTCGACATGACGTCGATCCTTGATGATCCGACCGTACGCACCGCAGCCCTTCTCTACATGTTCCACCGACTGGATGCGATCTACGACGGCAAGGCGCCGATCATCAACCTGATGGACGAAGCCTGGAAGCTGCTCGATGACGACGAGTTCAAGCGTACCATGAAGGACTATTTCAAGACGATCCGAAAGCGAAACGGTCTCGTCATCTTCGGCACGCAGTCGGCCGACGACGTGGTGCGTTCGAGCGTCAGCCGCACGATCATCGAACAGACGTCGACCAACATCTTCTTTGCCAATCCCAAGGCTGACGAAAACTCCTACATGGAGCATTTCGGTCTCTCGCGAGCGGAATTCGATTGGGTCAAAAACGGTGATCCGAGTTCGCGCTTCATGCTGATCAAGCAGGCAAAGAGCAGCGTGATCGCTCGCGTCGACATGTCCCACATGCCAGAGTTCATCAAGGTGCTCTCGGGGAGGGAAGAGACCGTGCGCGAAGTCGAGATGTTGCTCGACGAGTACGGCGACGATCCAAAGAACTGGCTCTCGAAATTCTGCGACTGGGATGGGGTGACGGTCGATGAAGCACGCAAAGCACCTTGAGGGAGCCGCGGCCGGCGTGTTGGCCTTGGCGCTGCTCTTTCCCGTTGGCACAGGTCATGCCCAGGTGCCGGTCATCGACCAGGCGCGCCAGAAGATCCAGCAGGCGACCGAGAACTGGTATCAGTCCTATCAGGCCGATACGCGCAAAGTCAAAGGCGCCTCGGGCGGAGCGACCGACAGCGTCGCACCTGGTCAGGGTTCGGGCGCGCCGACGGATTGCTCAGCCGATGGCATAGGGGGAGACACTGCGCCCGCAGCGCCATCATCCCGGACACCAAGCCAGCAGGAAGTTGCCAGCATGGTGCAACAGGAGGCAATCCGGCAGGGTGTCGATCCAAATTTTGCGATGGCGATCGCCGAGCAGGAGTCGCGTTTCCGCCAGTCGGCGCGCTCGGGGGTCGGTGCCACCGGCGTCATGCAACTCATGCCAGGCACCGCCGCACAGCTCGGCGTCAACCCTTATGACACGCGCGACAATATTCGGGGCGGCGTCAAATACATCAAGCAGCTCCAGGGCATGTTCGGTGACCGCTATGATCTGATCGCCGCCGGCTACAATGCCGGACCGTACCGGCAGTCGCTGCAGAACGGTCAGATCCCCAACATTCCGGAGACGCAGGACTACGTCAAAAAGGTCTCCGCCTACTATGCCCGTAACAAGGCCCAGAACGGTGATAACACCCCATCGGAGGGTACAGCCGAGCCAGAAACCGCGAGTTACGCAAACGGTTGCGGCGAGCAGCTGAAGAAGGCGGTCGACCGAAACACGCAGGCGCAGATCGAACGCGGCTCCGTTTGGAACGAGCTGCTTGGGAAATCGATCGCAGCGAACCAGCAATATCTGCAGCGCCTTCAGTCCGGCCTGCAATCCTCGTCGGCTAGCCTTCGTGGCAGTGGTGGCGGAAATTCGAAAGACCATGACGGCTCGCTTGTCATGGCCGAGATCCGGTGCCCGACCAATATCATCGATACAGGTGGCACTCGTTGCTTCGCTGTCCCGTCCAACGCCACCACAGAACAGATCCAGCACTGGCTGTCCGACCTGCAGGATGAGGCACGTGCAAATGGCGCGGTCGCGACCTTCACGGCATTGCAGGACCCGGCACTTGGCCTCGTCACGGTGGTCGATTCCAGGCCGACGGCAAATTAGCACAGGAAAGGTTAGGCACATGAAAACAGCAATGATCGCAGCGGCGCTCTCCATCGTTTCCGTCGCTCAGGCCTATGCACAGGTCCCCGTCAAGGACTCGGAAAACATCTCGATCAGCGAAGAGATCAAACGGCTTTCTTCGGAGATCCAGCAGGACACGTCAGTCGTCAAGGACAACACCACAAAGACCTTGGCGGCGATCACTGGCGACCGAACGCAGGATGCGAGCCAGTTTGCCAAGCTTGCGACCGGCAATGGCTTCACCATGGGACAGGCGCCGGATTTCAGCACGGTGCTATCGAGCAACGCAGCCGTGTTCGGCGGTATTAACGGTCAGTTCCAGAATACCGCGGCCAAACTGATCAATGGCCTCAACCTCGTGAAGATGGTGGTCGATACCGTCAAGGGCGGTGAGCTCTCCGGCGCCAATCAGGCCTATTCTCAAGGGATCAACGCGTTGACGACGCTGACTGCGCTGACTGACGCGATGAACAGCGCCACCAAGGACCGGCAGAATTCGTTCATGCAGGCCACCCAGCAGATTGGAACGGCGAAGGATCTGAAAGGGGCGCTGGAGCAAAACACCCAGATGGTGCTGCAGGGAAATCAGACCGCCAACGAAGCCGTCGGCTCGCTCAACAACCAGGTCATGCTGCTGAACCAGCAGTATAAGGCCGCCCTAGCAACCTCGTCGCAAAACCTCAAAACCTTCGCGCCGCTTCCCGACAGTGTCATGCGTGACGGCGGTACTCAGCCGCAGGGTACGTCTGTTCGCGATCAGCTGAAGGCATTCGAGGATCAGAACCAGTGAGGGCAGTTCTTGTGTTGGGGCTGATCGGTGCGGTGCTCGTCGGATGCGCCGGAAAATATGAGCAGCTTGCCAAATGCTCGGCCGACGACAATCCGGTCCCGGCCCTCGGCTTCGTATCCGAGCCCACGACCACCGTCGCTGAGAATGCGCTCGCGGGCGCCATCAAGGACGATTGCGGTCCTATGCGACCGGTGAACAATTTCCAGGATGAGACATGGATCCCGTCAGCTACGCGATAAACTTCTATGGCGATGCGCTCCGATATTTCGACAAGATCAACGAGGCGTCGCTGGAGCGGGCCTGGGGGCTGTTTGCCGAAAACAGAAACCTCGTTTCCGCCATCCTGGCGATCTTCCTGACCCTCTACTTCCTTTGGGGCGCGCTCGGGCTATCGAGCGTTTCCCTTCAAGACATGGCAATCACCGCCTTCAAGATCACGCTCGCCTATACTCTCATCATGTCTTGGGCGCTCTTCTACGACAATATCGGACAGTTCGTGCTGTCGGCCCCGCAGGATCTCGGATCGGCCATATCCTCGGCGATGGGCGGTCAATCAGCCGGAGCAGACATCGCCGAGCAAGTCGCGAGTATGGCTCGCAAGGTCTACGACTTTGCCATGCAGCTCTTCAATTCCTACGAATCCGGATGGCTGCCGAATGTGACCGGCGCCGTCGTCGTCTTTATCGTGCTGGTCTTCGGCCTCCTGCCGATGCTGCTGATCCTCACCGGCGTCACCCTCTTTGCCAAGATGATCACCGCCGTCATGCTTGCCATCGGTCCGATCGCGATCCTCTGCTATTTCTTCGGCATCACCCGCTTTGTCTTCGACGCCTGGGTGAGGGGCGTCGCCTACGGCATGTTCATGCTGCTCTTCACCTACATCATGGCCGGCCTGTCGTTCGGCTTTCTGATCGGCATGATGGACACGATCAACGGCGACATGGCGACCAAGGAGAATGCTCTGGCGATCGTGCTCGCCATGGTGCTCTATCTCGCGCTGATCTCCTATTTCATCTTCCAAGTGCCGGATTTCGCGCGCAGCTTTGCCTACGGGGCAGCCTTCTCTGGCGTCCCGGGCGGGGGCGGCGTGGACACGGCCTACTATGCCGCACGCCGGCGCCTCTCTTCGAGCAATTCCCGCGCCGGGCAGGCCGCGGCCATAGCACTCAGCACGCTGGCCGGACCGAGGGGCGCCGTCACGGCTGCAGCGCTTGCGGGCCGCAGCAGTGTCGCTGGCGTCGGTGCGCTTGGTCGGATGCTCACCAATCGTCGGCGCAGCAGCGAATGACGCGGAGGCGGCAAGGATCACCGATTTTACTCATTGCGAATTCGAGGTTTGAAACTTGGCATTGTTCAAAAGGCAATTGAAAGCGGCGCCGGCCGATCGTGTGCCGGGACCACAAGAGATCTACGATCAGCACCTCTCCTGGGGCGAGAAGAACCGGTCGCTGCGGACTCTGATCGGTCTCATCCTGTTGGTTTTCGCGGTGGCGGGTTGGTTCGTGGCCGGCGTTCTATCCTTCTCTGTCGCGCAGCTCTTTCCACTGGTGCGCACCGAGGTCGTGCCGCTCATCGTGGACAAGAACACGGGCTACATGGAGACGGTGACCACGCTCGACAAGGACCGGTCGAACGTTTCAGAAATCCAGGCCGTCCGCGCTTCGTTCGTCGGCAATTACGTCATACGTCGCGAGACCTATGACCCCCGCTATTTGTCGGAAAACTTCGACATGATCGCTCTTTGGTCGGACCCGGATTCCCCGGCCTTCAAGGACTATTCGGAGTGGATGAACCCTTCCAATCCACGAGGTCCGGTCAAGACCATGGGAACGACGGGCGAGATCAGACCCGAAATCCTGTCCGTCAATCCGCTCAATGCCACCACAATGTCGGTGCGCTTCGAGACCCGGGAACGGCGCCGCGGCGGCGATGTGGTCAATCGCTGGTCGGCGACGATCCGCTACCGCCAGATCAATCTCCCCGCCAGCAACCGGGTCCGGCTTTATAACCCCCTCGGCTTTGTCGTCACCGAATACGTCAAGGTTCCCGAGACGATGCCTTCGGGGCTAACCCCATGAGGCGGGTCAGGGTCGGGATAATGCTGTCACTGCTTCTGACGGCCCCTTCGGTTCATGCGGAATTGACTGCCCGGCCCGGCAGGCTCGATCCGCGCGTGCGGACCTTGCCCTATTCGGCTGAACAGGTCTTCGTCGTCACCGGGACTTACGGGATGGTAACGACCATCCTCTTCGGTGCGGACGAAGAGGTTACCCAGGTGGTTGCGGGGGACACGGTTTCCTGGCAGATCCTGACATCGGCCGACCGGCGCTCACTCACCCTGAAGCCGATGGAAAAAGACGCGCCGACAAACCTCTCCGTGGTGACGACGAAACGAACCTATTCGTTTGATCTTGAGGTCAATGACAGCAAGTCCATCCAGAACCAGACCTTCAAGCTGCGCTTCATTTATCCGGAAGACGCCGGGTTGAAGGGCACGGCCGAACTGTGGAAACAGGCGCAGGATGCAGAGCGCAATCCCAACATCAAGAACATCCGCCGCGACAAGGTCAATTACGACTATGGCTTCAAGGGCAGCGATGCCGCCAAGCCCTTGTGGGTGTTCGATGACGGTCTGAAGACCTTCATGAAGTTCACCGGCGACGTGCCGGCGATCTTCATTGTCGATAACAAGCGGCGAGAGAGCCTCGTCAATTATCGCCGTGAGGCTGACTACATCGTCATCGACACGGTCTCGCGGCAGTGGACGCTTCGGTACGGTACCGAGAACGAGACCTGCCTATTCAACCTCAGGACCGCTCCCGCCGATGTGCCGGCGCCGATCGAGGGTGCTGTGGCGCCGAAGCGGCTCGGCTCGTCAGGTGCTGGCTCACCATCAAAATCACGATAGGGAGGCACGATGTCTGATCCGAACTATCATTCGATAGACAATGACACCGCCATCGGCGGTCAGGTAAGGCGCTCCGGGGTTGGGTTGATGCGGCCAATCGCCGTGGTGGCGGCAATCGCCGGCGTTGCTGTGGTCCTCTATTTCCTTTTCTCCGGCGGCGAGCGGGAACCGGCGATCGACAATACGCCGCATGAAGAATTCCGCCCGGTGCAGGCGCCCAGAAACGAAGGATTCAATCCGCCGGCTCCGCCGCCTTTGCCGACGGTGCAGGTACCGGAGGCGCCACCCCCTCCGCCGCCCCCGCCACCGGCGCCCGTCATCCCGGCCCCGGCCCAGGTCGCGCCGCCGGTCGATGTCGACTGCTCGAGGGGTAAAAATCCTGACGATCCCAAATGCATCGAGCTTGCGAGGCAGGCTAAGCTGCTTGAGCGCGTGCGCTCCACCGCTGTCGTTTTCGATCAATCGGAACGCACAGGCGGGGCGGCAAGCACTTCGTCAGGTGCCACGGGAGCCGGCTTGTTCGGTGCGAACGGCTCAACCGCCACGCCCCCCGGCGCACCGTCGGACGCGGGAGGTGCTGTTGATGGCGATCGAGCCTTCCTGAAGGCCATGGGAGGGCAGGGGGTTCAGGTGTCGGTTGCCGCCGAGAACCGCCGTATCGATGCCTGGATCCCACAGGGCACGATGATCCGCGGCACATTGGAAACGGCCATCAATTCCGACCTCGCCGGCATGGTGAAGGCGATTGTCCGTGAGGATGTCTACTCCTTCGATGGCCGGCGGATCCTGATACCCGCCGGCTCCTCGCTGATCGGCGATTATAAATCCGGCGTCGAACGCGGGCAGGAGCGCCTGCTCATCGTCTGGACGCGGATAATCCGGGGCGACGGTGTTTCGGTCCAGCTCGGCTCCTACGGCACGGATCGTCTCGGCCGTTCCGGCATGACAGGTGCGGTCGACCGGAAATACTGGGAACGGTTCGGGCCGCCGGCGCTGATGACGATGATTGGCGGGGTCACGCAATACATTGCCCAGCTTGGTCAGAAACAGGATCGAAATATCACGATCGTCAACACGGACGGAACCGTTACCAGCATCCCCCAGGATAACGGCACGACCTCGCAGGATCGGGCGCGCGAGATCGCCGCCGAGACGATCGCATCAGGGATCCAGCAACTTGCGACCGAAGCCTTCCAGGACACCCGCAATATCCGGCCGACGATCCACATCGCCCAAGGCTCCGACATCACTGTCTTCGTCACCAGGGACCTTGATTTCTCGGATCTATATCCGGACCCGGTGCGCGAGGAATTCGACCGCCTGCGTCGAAAGAGGTCCGCCAAATGAACGCGCACCAACCCATCTCCGCCGAGCAGCACTTTCTCTCCGAGGCGCTCGAGCCCATCAGACAATTTCTCGACGATCCCGCGGTGGTGGAGATTTCCTGCCAACGCAGCAACGAGATCTGGCTCGAGCGGATAGGCCAGCTCAGCATGGTGAGGCAAAAGGTCGACGGGCTCGATCAGGAGGCGATCCGTCATATGGCGTCGCGGGCGGCCTCGTTCACGAAGCAGACCATCAATGCTGAAAATCCGCTGCTCTCGGCGACACTCACCAACGGCGAACGCGTTCAGTTCGTGCTCAACCCGACCTCTGCCACCGGACATGTTTTTTCGATCCGCAAGCAATTCATCCGGCGCTTCGATCTCGACGACTATGAGAAAGCAGGCGCCTTCCGCTTCACCAAGGTCACAGGTGACGACTATATCGATGACGTCGATATTGAGCTGTCGCGCCTGCTGCGGACGGGGCAGGCGCGCGCCTTCCTGGAGCTTGCGGCGATCAACCATCGCAGCATGTTGATCTCGGGTGGCACGTCCACCGGCAAGACGACCTTCCTCAATACAATGCTGACAGCCATTCCCAACCATGAGCGTTTCATCATCATGCAGGACACGGCCGAGCTGGAACCGCGCCAGGAAAACGTCGTCTCGCTGCTGGTCTCGAAGGGTGCCCAAGGAGAGGCGCGAGTGACGATGACCGACCTCTTGGCCTCCGCGCTTCGCCTCAGGCCAGACCGGATCTTCATGGGCGAGCTGCGCGGCGACGAAGCTTTCGACTTCCTGAATGCGATCAACACCGGGCATCCTGGATCGATGTCGACCATTCACGCAAACTCGCCGCATCACGCGTTCAACCGGCTTTCGACGCTGGTGCTGAACAGCAATGTCCGCATGGAGCGCGACGATATCATCCGCTACATCCGCTCGATCATCCCGATCGTGGTGCAGTTGAAAAAGAGCGATGCCGCCGGCGGTCGCGGTGTCAGCGAGATCTATTTTGCCGACGAGGTGGACGAAGATGGCAAGCGTATCCACGGACGCAGAGGCTGAACGCCCCAAATGGACGAAGCTCCAGGAGGCCTCGGCCTTCACCTTCCCGGTCGCCGTTCTCGGCGCCGTGGCGATATGGCTGATGTTCTTCACGCTGATCTACGAGGGCTATGTCACATCTTTCGGGTCGGCCTCCTATTACGATTATGTCGGGCAGGCGCCTATTCTCGACGGCATTGCCTACACATGGTCGATCATTCGCACGCGGAACACCATCGGGCTCTCAATCCTGGCGTTCGTTCTCGCTTCGCCGTTTCTCTTTTTCCTGCTGACCCTCTGGATGCTGAAAGCGGGAAGGGCGCTGTCGCGTAAAATCCTCTACCTCCTGCATGTGAGGTCGATGTTCACACTGATTGCGCATACTGCACTGATATTCGCTGCTGCCTATGCCGCTGTCATAGTTTACGGAACTGTGTTTTATCTCGTCGCAAGCAAAGCCGGTGGGTTGGCCGGAGTAGCTAATTATTATGGCGCGCATCTTGCGGCGATGTATCAGGCACCCTTTGGAGCCACCGACGCGGCCGGGACGCTCCAGCGGCCGCCACGGCAGACTGTGTTCGCCGCGCTCGCCGGTCTGGCGGCCGCTGGAGTCGCGGTTGGGTTTCCGATCGGGGCAGCAATCCAGAAGCGCCAGCGCATGATCATGGGAAAGGCAAGACTGGCAACCCTGAAGGATGCCGCTGATTTCCGGTTGCGTGATAAGCACGGCATCGTTCTGGGTCTCAAACAGGGTCTACTTCTGCGCAACGACGGCGATCAGCATGTGATGGTCATCGGCTCCCCGGGACAGGGCAAGTCGCGCGGCTTCGTCATTCCGACGATGATGAGTTTCAAGGGATCGCAGATGGTCCTCGACATGAGCGGCGAGCTGTTTGAGGAGACGTCGGGTTATCTGAAGGATCAGGGCTACGAGATTTTCCTGCTGGCGCCAGGCTCCAAATTTACGGACGGCTATAACCCACTCGACCTCATCAGCGCCGACCCGAACCAGCGGATCACCGACCTGCAGAAGCTCACCCAGATGCTGTTGCCGGAGCGTCTGCGCTCCGATTCATCGGATTTTTGGGAGGAGAGCGCCAGGATCCTGCTGACAGCCATGCTGGGTTTCGTGCTGGAGTGCCCCGATACGCGGAAATCGCTCAGCGAGCTCTACCGCATTCTCAATTCGATGTCGGATGAACGCAAGGCGATCATCCAGCTTCTGGAGAATTATGAGCTCGTTCTTTCCGATCAGACCCGCATGCAGCTTACAAAATTCGCTGGTCGACATGAAAAGCTGGGCGAGGGGATTGCAGCGGAGATCGTCGCCAAGCTCAATTTTCTGCAGAATCCCCTTGTGGAAGCGCTGACCTCTATCACCACGATCCCGATCGACACGATCAGAAAGCGGAAATTGGTGATTTTCGTCCAGGCCGACTGGAATGCGATGCAGATCTACGAGCGGCTGATTTCGATGTTCATCCAGCAGATGGCCGACAAGCTCGTGCAGATGGGACCGTTGCGCAACGGCGAGCACGAAGTGCTGATGATGCTAGACGAGTTCGGGAATGGCGGGCGCATAGATACTGTCCTGACGCTTGCACCATTGATCCGGAAGAACGGCGTTCGCTTCGTCTTTATCCTGCAGGATGGCGCGCAGCTCGAACGACTGTATCAGCGGTCCGGGCAGAAGATCCTGATGGGCGCGTCCACGATTAAGTTGTTCATGAACTTCCAGAACCAGGAGGACGCAGCCGCCGTCTCTGCCGCAGCCGGCAGGACGACCGAGTGGGTCGAGCAATCCTCTTACTCACACCGCCATGGTCGCAGGCAACGGTCCATCTCGAAGGTGCCGGTGTCGGTGGACCTGCTTCCAGTCAATACGCTGATGATGATGAAGCCGGAGGAGGCGATCCTCCAGGTTACCGGCATGCCGCTCATGCGCATCATGAAACTCGATTCCGGGGGAGAGCGGACGTTTTCGAAGGTGCGGAAGTTCAAGCCGGTGACCAAACCGTGCATACAGCCGGTCGAATGGACGACCGCCGACACCGAAGCCTTTAGACGCGATGCATCGCGGCTTGAAGCCGCTCTATCCCAGGCAACCGACAATAGCTTGCCGGCGGGTCGAGTCGTTGATCTTGTTGCCGTGAACAGGCCGCAGCAGCCACAGAATGTTCGCTTCATCGTCAAGCAGGGCGTCCGACACGTCTATATTTCTTCGCTCGATGAACTTCGTCAGCGTCTGGATCTCGACGAAACTCGCGAAGCCGGACGGAGGGAGGAAGAACTTCGAGATGACGAGCGTACCCAGGTGCGGAACAAGAAAATCGCGGCACCGGGCGGACACGGAGATGACGGCGGGGCAGCAGGAACGACCACCCCCGTCCAAGTTGATGACTTCGAAACTGGGATAGATCAGGCGAAGTTGGATCGCAGTCGCTATCCGGGCTCGCCACTAGGACCAGGCAGTCGAGTGCAGCGACCTCCGGATAGTCAGAACGAAGCTGGAAATCCCGCCACCGCAGGCATCCTGCGACGGCAGGAGGTTCGCGGCGCCTTCGGGACGGACATCAAGGCCCTGAATGATGCAATTTTTGAGCAGGCGGACGCGGGCTCGTTCGACCCGATGGAGCTGAATGCGGATGTCGAGCTCCTGATCGGAACCCTCTGCGAGCGCCTGACGGAAGATAGCTCGAAAGCATTTCTGCGCGAATTTGCCGATCGTGCTCGCGATCCGCTGAGTGAAGAAGGACCGCAATACGACGACGAAGATCGGTTTGCGTAAGCGAATAGGATGCTCCGAACCCCGGCGTGCAGCTTGGCGATCTAATTGCGGCGTTGACCTGTGTCAATTGGGACTGACGGAAGGAGGAACATACCGTGGGCGAAATCCGATACCTCCCTAATCGGGGTCTTTTGAAAGATGAGAGTATCCGACGAATTGTTGCCGCAGCCAAGGCTAACGCGGGTCTCTGGCTGATGGTCAAGGAGCGAGCGGTGGAAAAGCGCGCCATCGAAGCCGAGCTCGAACGCCGAGGAGCGGATGAAAATGTTACACCTCTGCTCACGCCGACGATCGCCGAACTAGCGGACGAGCTTGTATGCACCATGTTCGGCAACTGCCCGCCGGAAATCGGGTCTCGTGTTCAGAGCGCTCTGCTTGAGGCAGCCGAATCCGAGATTAATGGCGGCTCGGCACAGTCCTAGCAAAAGGCGAAGAAGCCGGCCAACCATCCTTCCTGTTGCGCCGCAGTCTCAGCGATCGCTTATTTTGTCGACGACCCACGCCTGCAGCCGGCGCCCAGTCTGTTCGGAATTCTTTTCGATAAGATCCTCCGGGAAAATAGCAAAGATTGGCCCCAGATGTTTCATTCGCGGGATCGTTTTTTCCTTGGCGTCACGATATTCCTCGGTCTCCATCCCGAGGGCCTCGACGAGCAGTCTGCGCGGTGGCTGATCTCTATTCGCAATTTCCAAGACGAAGTCAGGCCTGCACGGGCCGATGGGCGTTTCCATGGCGAAGAGGGGCTTGATAATGGTGATCCGCAGGTCTGGCGCGGCATCGAAGAGCGATTGCTGAAGCCAAAACAGCAAATGGGAAACGTCACGCTCAAATCCGGACTCGATGGGGAAGAGCGTATCGCCGTTGTAGACAGGTTGAGCGTAGGCCTGCACAGCGCGAACCGGTCCTTCATCGTCTTCCTGAAAATCCACGTTTAGGAGGGTGAGAAATGGGCCTCGGCTTGCCGGGTCGCCCCGAAGCGGCTGGCGCACCTTGGAGAGGATGTCGATTGTCCGCGAGCTGGATGCCGGCATGATGGCTTGCGTGGAAACGCTGGTCGAAAACAACAGCATGAAGCCGGTGCGGCGAAGTCCCTCGGGCCAGTCGCGGCGCGAGGTCGCTAGCAGCCGTTGCCAACGGCTCTCCGGATTCCAATAATCGGGGCCCCAAGTCGATAGTAGCGCGTTCAGCGTCCAGGTCCTGAGCACCCTCAGTTCACGCGCGGCGGAACGCAGCCGCGACAACTGGTTGGTAAGCGTGAAATCAACTTCATCCTGCAGCGGCGGGATCACGTTCGTACCCGCCCTATCAAGCATCCGCCACAGCACGCCACCCAGTCTGGAGGGCCGGTCATTTCGTTCGTTCGATCTGGAGGGTTCATGACCTGAGACATCGGCCAGGCGATCAGGAATGGCGGGAAGGGCATCGATGTACGAGCGGTCGGATTTGGGCAGGGGGCGAAGATGATAGCTGCGGTCAATGAGGGCGGGGCTGGCGTCCTTGTCAACGTGGAACGGGCAGGAGAGGGCGTGGTTCGGCCGCTCTTCATGCCGACCCGAGGTATTATCCTTCGGCGTCAGTCGCCGCAGCGTGAACGTGTGTTCCTGTTGGATTGGGGCAAGCAACGGCTGATGCTGTGCCTTCAGGCAGTCACATTCGATCCAGCCATTCATCACCTTGACGCGTCGAATAACTGAAAGCGCAATTGCCTCATCGGCGCTCGAGGCCGCGTTGCCGTACCAGGCACGCAACGCGATGGCCTCGCTGTCGCTTAGTTCCATCAAGACATGGATCGGGCTGTTGCGGACCACGATACGCATCGTTAGCTATCAGTACCCGATCGACCATAGGCTGAAGCCGAGATAGCCAACGCCCGCGGAGCAAGCGAGCGCGAAGGCCGTTTCCGCCCAGCCGCGAATGCCCCAAAAACTGCTTCTCCCCAACCGAGCACCTTCAGTGATGGCGGATAGGAAGATGTAGCATGGGATAACCATCGCGTAGCCCAAGGTCAGGCTATCTCGAAAAGCCAATCGAGCGGCGACGAATGCGAGTGCCAGAAATAGGATCGCCATTCCTAATTGCCGCAGGTCGATCCGATAGCCAAGCCGTTCAAGGGATCTCATAGGTTGTTTTCCTATCCATAGAAACAGATCAAAAATTTAACCGCAGTTAAAGTTTGGAGCAATCAGAGATCGGTCTACAAGGAGACTGAGCCGTCCATTTTGGGAGGCGTGGGGTTCACTTGCACAGGCTGGCCGCTGCGGTGTATTGAAGTCGAACACGAAGATAAGAACGTTAACGCTTAATTTTTTGATCTCTGGACAGCCTATGCATCGGATGAGCGGTAGAACTTTGAAACATCCAGGTGACCATCGGGGCGCTCATGCCCCTGGTTATCAGCCGCTGTTGCGCCCGAGCGCGTTGATGGATCCTCCGGGCGAAAGTGTCGTTCGATGCCGCGGTTGAAGGACGATGGCACCGATCAAGCTTCGCATGTGATTGACCTGACGTCTCTCTCTTTCCAGGAGCGGCTCGCAATCGGCCTGATGCGACTGAAGGCTCAACGGCGATTGACGAACAAGGACCTGGCCGACCAACTTGGCGTGTCGGAAGCCTACATGTCGCAAGTCGCTAGGGGCATGCGGGATGTGAAGCTCTCGACTCTCGACAAGATGCAGCGCGAGTGGAATGTCACGATTGAAGATTTGTTCAGAATCTCGGATAGCGATTTTGCTCGGATCGCCGCGTGGCGAGCCCGTCGGGGGAAAAAGAAAACCACCGACGAGACAACGTAAGTTCTTGCGGAGACATTGGTTCGACTCGGATTAGACTAATGGTTTAGGTTGAACCAGAACCTCTGCTTCACGCCTTGTTCGTTCGGGATATCGAAGTAATAGGGGTCTGCACGGCGCGGCCGCGGCGTCGCAATCTGCTGGATGCAGCTATCGCCTCGATCGCCGAAGCTTCGCCGTGTCACAACACTGCTGTGGCTGGCGTCGGAAGCGCGCTGCCCGGAAGATCGGCAAACATCAACGGTTTTGATGCACTGGTCAGGCTCACTGCTCCAGCCATTGCCAGTCTGCGAACTGCTGCCAACCGTGGTGCCTGACGGGCAGTCGTCGTAAGTCTCGTGCCCCGGGTTGCCGGCATTGGCTTCTTCGCAAATGGGCCACGAAAATCCCGGCTCCTTCATCGCCGCGATGAGTTTTGTCATGGGTGGAACGCAGTAGGAAACGCCGTGCCAGGACGGATTCTGTGAAGCCGCGCACAGCAGAACCTGGCATCCCCACGACGCATCCTCGGCCCTCACGGTCGCCGCTGATGGCGGAAAGGCCGATCCGGTGAGGATCGCAGCCAATATTAGTCTTTGTCTCACTGTCCGCTCTTTCGACATATTCATTGGATTTGCCTCCAGACCCCATCTATTTTTGCAAAGGAGAGCACACCGGGTTGGTTTGTCCCGGCAAAGGATCCACCGGTCGTCGTGATCACGCCTGAGCAAGTCACACCCGGCACTGCCTGACGCGGCTTGCATTCCGAAACGCGCATCGACCGTCCTGATTTTGCAAGCGCAGCGCTTGCCTCCTCGTCACTCGGGACGTCAGCGTTCGCCTTTTGTGACACTTCGTCTTCCAGCCGGGCGACCTCGTGTTCCAGGTCGGTCTCGTGGTCGCTCCTGATGATTTCGTTGATCGCATAGCCGCCACTTGCGCCTACCAGGAAGGCGAACCCTGCCGCCAAGACCGCGCCTCCGGAAGGCTTGCTCAGCGCCATCCTTAGTATCCCTCGATCCCGAGCCGTTTTAGGATAGCGGCTGGATTGGTTTCGCAGTCTCGTCTCCAATCGGGATGCTTGGCGCAGCCATAGGCGTACTGACTGAGATCGGCTGAAGAGAGATCGGCAAGCCTGTTGCCGACAGCTTTCCAACGCTGCACCTCGGCGGGATCGCAGCCGGCGCCTGCGGCCCCGCAAAAGTCCGGATCGCGCTGGTTTATTTGCTGCTGGGTCGGGCCGTCGTCGGCGATCGCTGAGGATGCGGAACCGGACAGCAATATGAGCACCACAGTGGCTGCAACAATACGGCTCATTCAACCTCCATGCACGTCGTTGAGGGTGGGCGATTTGGCAGGGACGACAGGTAACGGCAGGGGCAAGCCGCTATCAGATTCCAGCGAAGAATCCTTGGCCTTCTCCCCATTACCCGTCGAGGCGGTGTAGAGCCACGGAGGAAGGAGATCTGGCGATGACCAGACGCCGTATCCCAGGCCACGCGCCTTCCTTTCAATATCGAAATAGGCGGGAACCTGAGGTTCACCGCGGTAATTGAACGCGTAGCCGATGCCTTCTGCGATGGCCGTGGCGGCGAGGTTTGTCTCTCCGACAAAGCAGTGCGCGATGATCACACCATTGGCATCCCGAGCAATCGGTGCGCAGTTGACGTCCTGGCCAAGTGTACGAAGGATCATCCAGGCCCGGGAGACCTGGCCAGCCGGCCAGTCGATGCCATCGCTCTTTGCAGTTTGCTCAAGGCGAGGGGCTTCATATCCGGCAAGCCGCACGGTCTGCGCGCTCTTCCTGAATTCAAGGGTCGTCGCATCGACGACCTGGACCTTTCCATAAATCTGGCGCGGGATGTCAACTGGCCGGACTTGTGCCTTCGGTGCCGCCACTGTCATCGTCAAAAATAAGATCGAGAGCGAAACAAGTTTCATCGTTGTGCGCTCCCTTGGCCCGCAAGGATTGCGACTGGGTGAGGCATGTCCGAGTAGGCCCAAAGGCCGGTGCGAGCCGATCGTGCGCTTTCTTCCGCTACCCTGTAGCCGGGAACGACCAGATGGCCGGAGGTGTCGACGGCGGCGAATCCCCACCCCTCCGCAATCATGTAAGTTGCAAGATCATAGCGCCGTTTGCCTGTTGTCGTCTGGCAGCCGACCACGGCATTGTTCTGATCGATATCCTTGATGGTCGTGCAGACTGGCTTCATATCTCTAATCAACGCCTGGACCATGATCAGGTTGAGCTCTCCGCAATCCCTGACAACACCGGGAGAAATTGTGACGGCGGTTCCGCGCAAACATGCTTGCAGGCCATAGAGACGATATCGCCGTCCACCGGAAATCCAGGTGTCACCAGTTTCGAATTGCGCTTGTTCTGGAAACGGGACGAATGCGGTTCCATCGCTCTCACGGATGCCCCCGGCGCGTTGGCTCTCGATCGCCTTAACAGGGATGATTGCCGGCGGGTGACGGGTGGCGTCAGAAAGATTCTCGCCGGCCAGCATCGGCATGATGGTGATGCCTGCGTAGAAGCCGGAAGCTGCTAGAATGGACATCAACATCAGGAACCTCATCAGTCCGTGGAGGGATTTGCGCGATAGCGCTCACCGTAGGGATGATCGAAGTGGGTGTTAGCCCAGATTCCGGCTTTCGCTTTCTGTGCGCGTTCTTCCGCCTGCGCATATTCCGGAAACACTGCCCGGCTGGTGCGATCGCGAGCCGCGAAAGCTACACCTTTGCTGATGAGCACTTCTGACAGCGATTGTGTTTCACCGTTTTTCATGAAGAAGCATTCGGCAAAACGTACGGTGGGCGAGCCGTTATTTTGGCCGAGGAAATGGCACGGAAAAGCGTTGCCGGCGGCGGCCTCAGCCTCCTCGAGCAAAGCGGTTAGACCCGCGAGCGAGACCATCGTGCATGTGGTCTGCAGGCCGACGAATTCCATCTGCTCAGTCGAGAGGCAACCTTGGACGCCGGCCAATTTGACGATGGTTCCGTCGGAGGCGAGGAACGCGCTTCCGCTCAGTGCGCCCTCAGGTGTGATGGTGTGCAGGTGGAGCGGTCCGATCGACGCAGTATCCAGGGGCTTTTGGGGGGTAGGGATCAGGTCGCGCCCTTCCGCATAAGCCTGCTGATAATGCCCGACAAATCTTGAGACGGCATCCTCTTCGCCCGCAAGCGCCACTCTATTTGTCGCGCATGCAATTGTGCAAAAAAGGATTTGAGCGAGCCGTCGTGCGCCAGGATTCATGCTTGCGTCCGTCATCAATTGGCTCTGGGGATGATGCACAAAATTATACTGCAGTGCAAGTCTGGAAAAGTCGACGCGATTGCGATATGTTTTTTCAAACGCGAAATCGGGACATGGAGAAAGGCAGATGTCAGTACAGCGTACGGCAATCAGGATCGTGATCTTCCCGTTCAGGGCCCTTTGGTTCCTAATCTTGAGCGCCAACTTTTTGGTCGTCTCGGCCGCCTGCGTATTGATCGCAGCCTTTGTTGCTTACGCCCTCGCGCTGACGATTTCGTATCTTTTGTTCCCCATGGAATGGACGCGGGCACTATGGGAGTGGGCGGCCAGTCTCTATGCGCAGTCCGCTTGGTTCAAAGGCGCGACGATCACCTTCTTCGTGCTCCTTCTTCTGCCAGTCTTGAAACTCTGGCCGGGGAGGGATCTCAAGGCAGATACAGCCCGAGAGCGCGAAGCAACGAGGATCAACGACGATCTGATCGCGGCTCGCCAGCGCACGCAAGCCCAAGCAAAACTTCGAGGCTGATGGACTACATGACAGGCAAACCACTTTCGCTCGCGATATCGACCTTCAAGGGTGGCGCCGGGAAATCGACCTTAAACGTCAATCTCGCAGCTGAGTTCGCCCAGCAAGGGCACAGAACACTGCTCATCGATTGTGACGAGCAGGAATCGTCGACGCGCTGGTACAATGTTTCCATGAAACGGGGACTGCTCCCGAGCGATGGCACGCTGCTGCATCTGCGGGTCGCTCCAGACGACCGGTTTGCCGATCGTCTCGCGCAGGCGCCGGCGGCCGATATCCGGATCTACGACGTCGGCGGATACGTTCACCAACGCGCCGTTGAGGTCTATTACGAGTGCGATGCGGTCCTGATACCCGTCATACCCGAACCGACGGCCGCGACCTCCGCCATCAAGGTGGCAACGATCCTGAAGGAAATTTCCAGAAAGCGGTCGCAAGGTCCGATCCCGTACGCGGCGATCTGGAACTATGTGGACATGATCGCCCTCAAGCATAATCGCTCACTCCCAGAGGTCCATGCTATCCTGACGAGCGGCCGAATTCCGATGGTGGACACGGTCATCCGGAAGAGCAATCACTTCAGCGACGTCGGCGCCGGCTTCGGGTCGCTTTACTCCAAGCTTGCCAGCATCGAGAACAATCCGGCACTGACCCCCTCCGCCAAGCGCCGTGCGTCAGAAAGCGTGCTTGACGCGATCGACCTGGTCAAAAAGATCAACAACGAATTTATCGGCCTCCTGCAGGCCGAGGCTGCCTAAGCGCAATGCCGAGGGAAAGAACGCCAGCCGGCAACATTCTCGCTCTCGCCCGATCGAGGGAAGATCAGGCGAAGGATGTAGAGGAGGATGCGACGTCCTATATGCCGACCAGCCTCGATCTCGACAAGCTCATGCCAGAGGATCCTCCCCAGGCGCAAGTGCCGAGCGTCGAGAAGGAAAGAACGCCAGAGCCCCGGCGCCCTCCGGTCAAAAGCAAAACTGGGGAAGAGCAGGCGATAAAGAGTGGAACCGATGTGAGCACCGGATCGGTTAAGCGTAAGCGCATTTCCCTGTACCTCGACGACGACGTGCTGACGAAGATTTTCCGGGTATCGCTGGAACGCCATGAGCAACTTTCATCGGCGACCCACAGACTGATCCTCGAGGCCTTGAAGGCGAGGGGGCTGTAGGCGGATGCGTGAACCGGCCATCATGTTCCGTCTGCCCGCCCGTGTCCTCAGCAATGTGGAACAACTTGCCAGCCGTCTCGATATCTCCGTCAACCTCGTCGCGAAGCTGATCGTTACCAGGGAGATCATGCATATACCCGCGATCCTGGAAGAGCATGACCGGCAGTTGGGAAACATGCACCAGTTCCTCCGCGAGCTCGCCTTTCGCAACGAGGAGTTTCTCTCTCAAAAGGACGACCAAACCATGTCGGAGGCGGCCATGATGGCAAAGCTGGACGAGATAATGGGCGCCATTGATTCAATCAGGGACGCAGCGTTCGTCAGGCCGTCAACCTTTATCGCCGACCTGATCAGGAGATACGATGAACGACCTCAGCAGAAGTCGCTCAAAGTCTAGGCCCGAAGGCCGCAGGCTGCCGAGCTATTTTGAACTCATAGAGGACGAACGTCGGCGTCGCGGCGGCGGGGCCGGGGGCGGCGGAGCGAAAAAGCCGGCGCCGAATACCAAAGCCGGCATACTCTCAGGAGCACCTAACGCTGGCGCGGGGACAGCATTCAGCCGAGCGAGTGGCAACAACGCGGTGGTCGTAAAGGTGTTGTCCTATGGAGCAGGAGCTACCTCCGCACGTAACGTGCTTGCCTATCAAAGCAAGGAAGAAAAGGCGCATGACCAGGATGGCCGAGAAGTCACCGATCTCAGCGCAGCGGTTCATTCATGGGAGCGCGAGTTCGGAGATCGGCAAGGAAGCAAGGACGTGCTACGGCTGGCTTATGAGCTCGAGCCTGCCGACCGGGAACAGGTTGCCCGCGCGCTAAGCGCGCTTGCGTCCGAGGGCTTCCGTGACGTTGGCGATACCGATCGCACCTACGCATTCAGCGTCAGCGACGGTGCGAAGGGCCGAACCCGCCTTAACCTCGCGCTGGTCATTGCCCATGAAAAGAGCGACCGATCTGACCGTAGCAGCAGGAATCGCATTGCCGCTGCAATCGATGACGTTCATTGGATCGATGCGCGTGTCGACCGGGCACTGCGCACACAAGGGATCACGCCGGTCTCGCGGTACCCAATAGAATTTTCGAGTGGTCCGAAGGGGTTTACGGCGGCGCTGCATGCGATGCAGCGTGGAGGCGTGGAAATAACGCTTTCGACCAAGACGAACATTGAGGAACGGCCGGGAAGGAGCGGCCGCTATCATCAAGCCGTCGCACGGCGCGAGATCGCGACAAGCGATCACAAGCAACTCACGGCGGAGGGTAAGATCGTTGGGGCGCTCATGCAGTCGCGCCAGCCTCGGGACTTCATGCATCTTTTGCTGTCGGGACCGGCGAATATCGACCGGGATCAGTTCATCCTCGCTGGCCGTGATTTCCTGAGGGAGCAATTTTTCGGTCACCGCTATGCTTATGCCGTCCACAATCGCAATGACCTTGATAAGCATCCGCACCTGCATGTGATCGTCGCGCTGCGCAATGCCAGCGGCAAGATGCTCAATCCAAATATCCGGGACTTCACGGAGTGGCGCACTCGCTTCGCCGAAAAGGCGCGGGAACGGGGCATAGCTATCGATCGCCAAAAGCGTGTCGAACGCGCCGGTCCTCCGCCGGTGAAGCGGTGGGAGTGGGAGATGTTTCAGCGCATGGGTGCTACAGCGCCGACTAACGTCGTTGAAAAAGTAATCTCCAAGCTTCGTGATACGCCCAAGGCGCCGAAGCTGGAAGAGGCGAGGAAGCGATTCGATCAGACACAGCAGTCAATTGGGCGTGTCATCCAGATGTTGGAAGGCATTGCCAAGGACCGCAGTGCCCCCAGTACGGCGCGCGAATTGAGTCACGATCTTTCGATCGGGCTGCAGCGCGAGTACCGCCGGTTGGAAACCGCCGTACGCGAAGGACAAGATCCCAAAAGATTGAAAGGAGAAGAACACATGCTGCGATCCACGCCGATCAGCGCCGCTCAGGCAAAAGCTGCAAAGGAAACGCTGGTGACTACCGCCACTAGCATCGCTGCAAAGATACTCAATCCAGCCGACCGGCTGCTCTTCGAGCAAGCGACCAGTGTCATCACCAAGGTCGTCGGCCTGCAGTTGGACTCGCGCGTGAGCAAGGATCGGGCCCGCGCGCTCCATGGCAACGCCAAGCGGTTCTCTGACAGCTTGGAAACGAAGTCGGCGGCCGGTCGCGACCACGTTGCAGAGCAGGGGGTGATCAACAAGAGTTCGAACAACCGCACCCTTGACGCATCGCGCATTGACCGGTCTAACGCAGAGCACACCGGACCAGAGAATAACGGTTCGAACCGAGATCGCCAGAAACCTCAGCAGCGCGACCGGGAAGTACCGAAGTCGATCAAACTCCGCCCACCCCAGGACAAGGATCGGGAACGAGGCCGCTAGCTTTTTTTTGGGAGCACCGTTAGTAGTTCGTCCGGCGCTGATCCAAGCCGAGGACGCGTCCGATAACATCAGAAAGTCGCTGAGCATCGGTTATCGCGGTTGAAGGGTATTTCCTGTGCAACAGTCCAGGATATCGAATTGCATGGATATCGCTGCGGCTTGCTGCCTCGAGGCCCTCTGACGAGTGCCCAACGAAGACGGCCTCTGGGTTGGCGACGCCGTACCATTGCTTCGCCTGCGTGATTGCTGCTACCTCCGGCTTCGGTGCAGTAATATCTCGGGGATGGACCTCAATCTTGCTCGCCGGCGACGCCCATCCGAGCCAAAAATCGGGCATGGCCCCATCAATTCTCAACAAGTCATCGAGCGCCCTCGTCAAGGCAACGAATTCGGAAACACCATGAGATCCGGCGTCCATTCCGCGTTGGTCGGACAAAAAACCAAACCGAAGGTTTGCGTCTCGTAGTTGCTTCAGCGCCTTGACAAAATCTCTATCGACGTCGCCCAGCGTGAAATCCCTTAAAGGCGTCTTCCGTCTCAGGAGAACGTCGTCTCTCTCGAAAATCACGAGGCCAGTGCGTCCGATGCCCCTAAAAATACAATGAACGTCGAACGGATCAGTTTTCATACGTTGACCATCAAAGCCTGGAGCGAGCTTTGCCTCTGCAAAAACGAGATGTGAAGGCCGGTACGGCTGAGAGCATGGTGTTTTTCACGCACCAGCGAAGCAGGTTGAAAAGGACCTTTCCGGAACGTGTCTGCGCACGAAAAATTCTCCCCGAGGGATCAGGCGGGCAGCAATGTCGGGGAGGCGCTAGCGCGGTGTGGGAATGCAGGTCGGTGATAAAGCGGGGCGTCCACCTGAAGCTTGGTGCGCATGGCATCCAATACGCGGTGCGAGACTTCGAAGGCGCCGCAGCAGACCGGGAAACGACCATATCCGTCTGAACGCCCGAGTTCATCGAGCTCGGCGCCAGCTTTTTGATAGACCCGGCGCATGTGCGGCTCATAATTGGAGATCATCGTGTCGATGCCATGGGCAAGCGCTGTTTCGCACAAAGCGAGCAGGAGCAGGCAAAAGGCTCTGTCTGGACGCATTTCTGGCATGTCAAGATCGATGGCATCTTCGTCGATGCACATCCGCGTACCCTCCCAGATGCCAGGCGCGATCAGGTCACACGCATCAGGAAATGTTGCGCGGAACACGTCATAGAGTAAGGTGGGACCAGTCGTCGGCATGAGCCGAACTGAGCCGTAAAGCTGCTGGCGACCTTCATCGCACCACAGCAGATAGGCAGGGTGAAGTTCGTCGTAGTGATCCCGCTCGCGATGGTCTGATACCGAAACATCCCAGCCGAGTCGGTCCACAAACACTCTTTTCCTCAGACGGAACGATTGATCGAGCAATTCGACGTGTTTGTGATATTCGCGCGCCTGGACAAGAAGATACATGCGTGCCTCCAAATTGATGAAGGCACCCTGCAACACATTATTCGTGTGAGAAATATTCAGGTATTAGCTCCCAGAATCCTATCTATTGCCATATGGATTTATCAGGCGAAGCTGAATTGCGAGAGCAGTTGCCGCTGTGGTCGATGCGGCCCCGAGCTTGTGGCGCGCCGACATCAGATAGCGGTTGGTTGTATGCATTGACAGGCCTAGGATTTCAGCGATCTCGTCGTTGGTTTTGCCCAGAGCGGACCAATAAAGGCACTCTTTCTCTCGCGGACCGAGCTGCGGGACTGGATCATGCTCGCCGTGAAGCTCGAACACCGCTTTCCTGTGAATGAGGAACGCGAGATCGAGCCACTCGTGGCGACGCATCTCCACCAGATTGCTCCAATCGCTGTCGGTCTTCCTCGAGTTTAATGAGAAAAGGGCGCGGCGCTTCTTGTCGACAATGGGAATGGAATACCCGTTGGCTCCGACACCATGCTCCTGAGCGTCCTGTAGGAACTTATGCGACGCCTGCGGGACTTCCACCTCGCGCCAGTCGAAAGGCATTTGCCGCACCAGACCCTCGCACACGATCGGATCGACTTTCACATATCCCCGGAGCAGGTAACGAGCAACCCAGGCATCGGGGTAAGTCGTGCGAACATACGGTGCGTCGACGACGTCAGCTACGGTCAGAGCCAGATGGTAGGTGGAATAGTCGATGCCGTATGCTTGTTCGATTATTCGTAGCGCGTCCTCGACGCTGCGAGCATTCTGTATTTCAAGAGCGACAAATTGAAAGCCGTCATTTTCTATCCGTAAACCTTCCATTCGAAACCTCGACAAAATATGTACTTCAACAGCTAGGACAGTGCGGCCGAGCGTAAAAGCCGCTGTAAACTGCCGCGTAATGATATAACATATCGCATAATCTATCTTATGGAACTAATGCACCTTGCTGCTCACGTCGTATGGTGAGTGCGACGAGAGGAAATGATTGTGGAAGAAAGGGCTCAAAAGGAAATCAAGCCGCAAGGTGATCGATCCGCTCCGACGCACCGTCGCCAATAAGGCGAAAGCGCGAAATCAACCTAGACAAATGTGAGACGCTTCCGGCAAGTTCATAGCTTGCGGCGTTTTGCTCCTCGACCATGGCAGCATTTTTCTGGGTACCCTGGTCGATAACGTTGACAGCATCGTTGATCTCCCGCAGCCCAAGTGCTTGTTCCTTTGTTGATGTGACAATCGCAGAAACATGCACATCGATTTCGTCCACTTCCTTCGCAATCGCTTGAAGTACCTGGCCGGTCTCAGCCACCAAACGTGCGCCGGTCTCGACTTGATTTCCGGCTTGAGCGATCAACGATTTGATCTGATGCGCCGCAAGTGCCGAATGTTGCGCTAGTTCACGAACCTCCTGCGCAACAACGGCGAACCCTTTGCCTGCCTCCCCTGCCCTGGCAGCTTCTACGCCAGCGTTCAAAGCAAGAAGATTTGTCTGAAACGCAATTTAGTCGATTACGCCGCTGATGTTCGATATCTCGGATGACGAGGCTTGAATCCCATCCATCGCGGTCATGGTTTCGCTCATGATCGCTTCCGACGACTTCGCGCGAACATGAGCCTGGTTAACCAATGCACCGACGGCAGATATACGCACTGTTGACGCGTTCACGGTTTCCGAGATTTCGTTCAAGGCCGCCGCAGTTTCTTCTACCGAGGCTGCCTGCTGCTCCGTCCTTTTTGCAAGTTCGTCGGCCGCACCGCGGATCTCAACGGCGTTTCCGTCGATTCCGCCCACGTGTTGACCAACCTCGACCAGCGTTCCGTTCAATCCGTCGACCGATCGAAATCGCATTATCCATTGGCGCCTGAAATTCAGGCAAAAGATATTGCCAGTCGCAAACTCGGTTAAGGCGACGCCACCACTTCACCTCCCAGCTCCGATGTTGGCACGAAGGAAAGACATCTCAGCAAGAGATGACCAGTCCTTTTCTTCGTAGCCGTTTGCCATGGCCATAACGAGGCTGTCACGAACAACACCGGCAAGAGGCAATGGAACCCGAGCAGCTTCCCCAGCCTCGAGTGCGAGTCGTATGTCCTTAAGGCCAAGGGGAAGCTTAAAGCCGACCGGCTCATATTCCCTGCGGCGAATGAATTCTCCATAGCCCCGGTAAACTCCGCATGGGAAAAGGGCTTCGAGGTACAGGTCCAACATCACATAGCGATCAACGTCGTGTGCTGCGCCCAGAGCTATAGCTTCTGCCATGGATTCGATAGCAGAGGAGATCATCATGTTGCCTGCAATTTTCACGAGGTTTGCCTGGGATGGTTGTTCTCCGACGTGCCAGACCTTGGCGCTGATTGGGCTAAGAACCGGATTGAGTCGCTCAACTAAATCCTTTGGTCCCCCAACCACAAGGTTCAGTTTTCCCGCGAGGGCGGCATCAGGCCTGCCGAAAACAGGGGAAGCAATGTAGCCGATTCCTACTTCTTCGTGAAGCTCGGTGAGCTTCTTTGAGTAATTAACAGAGATTGTGGAGAGGTTGACGTGAACAAGCGGCTTCTTGACGGAGACGAGCCAGCCTAAATCAATCAAACCCTGCTGGATGGCGTCATCGTGCGCCAACATGGAAAGTACGATCCCCGAACTCGCGGCGTCTACAGGCGACGAAGCTGCAGTAGCGCCGAGTTTGACCAACTCCTCAACAGGCGTCTGGAAGCGGTCCCATACCGCCACGTCATGCCCTGCCGAGAGCAGGTTGCGCACAACACCGACTCCCATTGCCCCAATTCCAATGAATCCGACTCTCATAATGACCCCCTTGCACTTGTGATTCTGAGTTAGAACAAAGCGGAAATGGTTCAGCCGTAGCGCGTCCCGCCCTTAAACCAATCGTCGAATTCCGGGTTTGAAGAGACGATGACGTTTCGTTTGATCAGGTAAGATTTTATTGCGTCCCAGCCGTTTTCCACGCCATAGCCGCTGTCACCGTATCCACCCCAAATCGATCTTGGATCGTTTTTGTGATGGTCGTTAATCCAAATTATGCCTGCTTTGATGCGCGAGCTGATCCGCGATGCGCGTGCGATGTCTTTCGTCCAGATCGATGCACCCAGCGCGTAAGGCGAGTCATTCGCCAACGCCAAGGCGTCCTCCTCGCTGTCGAAGGCCGTGACCGCCACCACTGGACCGAAAACCTCTTCCCTGAAAAGCTCCATATCCGGCTTCACGTCCGCAAAGATCGTGGGTTTCACAAAGTTTCCTGCTGAAAGTGGCCCCTCAAACACGGGCGCCGCGCCGCCCGTTACCAATCGAGCGCCAGCGGCTTTTGCATTTGCGATCATCCGCTCGACCCTCTCGAGAGAGGCGTAGGAGATAACCGGACCGAGGTCTGTCTCCAACTCGGCAGGATCGCCGACCTTGAGGGTTGCTGTGCGCGCGCTGAACGCTTCAACGAAGCGATCGTAAACGGAACGTTGAACTATGAAGCGGCCAGCCGATACGCAGGTTTGCCCCGATGCTACAAATGCGGAGAAGACTGCCCCTGCAGCGGCTTCGTCGATGTCGCAATCGTCGAATATGACAACAGGTGTTTTGCCGCCCAGTTCGAGAGTGCACGGAACGAGACGCTCCGCTGCGGCTGCCGCTACACGCCGTCCTGTCGTGGTACCACCGGTCAGGTCGATGCGACGAACTTCACGGCTCGCGCACAGCGATGCGCCCGTCGCACCTTCACCTGTAACAACATTGACGACGCCCGGTGGGATACCTGCTTCCGAGCACCAGGCCGCAAACACCAGAGGGGTACACGGTGCCAGTTCGGAGGGCTTGACAACGACGGTGTTTCCCACTGCAAGCGCCGCAGCCAGCTTCTTGACCAGGATAAGGATCGGATGGTTCCAAGGCGTGAGCAGGGCGCAAACGCCATAGGGATGCCAGCTCGTCGTTGATGCGAAGCCACCACGGAGCCGGTTTGACTCTCCTTCGAGCCCGGGTGCGATTCCTGCGAAATACTCGATCCACTCAGGGATTCTAGCCATCTGAGCCCGCATTTCACGCAGCGGGCGTCCAGTTATCGCCGACTCCCAGGTAGCAAGCTCGCCAATATGCGCCCGCACGATTTCGGCCAGCTTTCGCAGATGACGGGCTCTATCGAGCGGGTCTAGGGCAGACCAGGTTTCGAAAGCTTTGGCCGCAGATTTGGTTGCTCGCGCAACATCGCTCGCATCAGCGACAGCCATGTAGCCGATACCTTCGTTTGTGGAAGGACTGCGAACGTCAATTCGGCCCGTGCCGACGATCTCTTGGTATTCACCGTTGTAGAATATATGGCGGCCATCGCGAGCTTGGGATGGCAAAGAGTGTATGGTCATATCTAACGGTTCTCTCGTCATTAATCTGATATGATCGTCCGTGGTAGCCGGGCGATGAAATCGATCATGTTATCTCCCAGAAGGCATATGTGTTGGCTGGCAGCTAGCTCTGCTAATTTCGAGTCCTTCGTTTTGATGGCGCGGATGATTTCAAGATGCTCTTTTATGCTGCCGGCCATCCGCCCAGGCAGAAACGTAACCTGTTTCCAATACATAGCGACTCGCCTCCTCAAGCTGCGGGTCTGGTCGGCAAGGAAATCCGTATGCGTCGCCGCATAAATAACTTCGTGGAATTCCAAGTTTGTGGAATAAAAAAGTTCTGGGTCAGCACGCTCCATGGCATTTTCAAGGCGCGTGTGGATTTCCTCAAGCATAGCGATTTGTTCGGGCGCCGCGCGACGCGCAGCGTATTTTGCACACATGCCCTCGAGCATTGACATCACTTCGAACATCTCAAGCAGCGCGGAAGTAGACAAAGCGGCTACGCTAACGCCCTGACGAGGACGGTTCTCGAGCATGCCTGTTGCGATAAGCGCCTTGATAGCTTCGCGCATCGGGGTGCGTGAGACATTAAACTTCTGGGTGAGTTCAGCCTCGTCAATCCGTGAACCAGGCAACAAAACACCGCTGATGACCATCGACTCAAGCGACTCTCTGACCTGCTCCGACAAACTCTGCCCTCTGGCGAGATCGACGCCGCTTGCAAGGTCGGCTGTGACAATAGATCTCGTATTCATGCTCGTCCCAGCAGAAGCAACAACTGTTTCTACCAATCTTGACCCTCCCATGGGCGAAGGAAAACATAGACGCTTTCTGCAAAATCTGGCCGCTTCACCGAATTTTTCGCCCTCTCTGGATCCATTGGTCCAACTAACGTATACACGCAACGGATTTTTGTATCAATAGTGCTTGCACTTTTCGGCGAGTCAATCGAAAAGCTTATTGCAAAAGTCTTGTGGAGAAGAGCCGATAATTGATCGGGAATATCCGAACGAGGCGAACCTAGGAAAGGAAACCCTGTGACTCTTCCGCAAGAAATCATCCGGAAAAAGCGTGACCAGCTTGAATTGGACCGGAGCGAGATATCGAACTTTGTGCAAGGGATCGCGGACGGCGATGTGTCACAACCACAAATCGCCGCCTTCGCGATGGCGGTATTTCTGAACAAGCTCACAATCAACGAAAGGGTCAGCCTGACCCTGGCACAGCGAGATTCTGGTTCGGTTCTGGAATGGGGTACGTTGAAACTCAATGGCCCTGTCGTCGATAAGCACTCAACGGGTGGCGTGGGCGATCTTGTGTCCCTTATTTTGGGACCGCTCGTGGCCGCGTGCGGCGGGTATGTTCCGATGATCTCCGGGAAGGGGCTTGGGCATACCGGCGGAACATTGGACAAGCTTCAGTCAATTCCCGGGTACAACATCGCTCCTTCAACGGAAGACTTCAAACGGGTCGTGAAGGAGGCTGGTATCGCCATCATTGGACAGACCGCGAGCCTAGCCCCTGCTGACGGGAGAATCTATTCCATCAGAGATGTGACTGCGACCGTGGAATCGATCGATCTGATTACCGCTTCTATTCTTTCAAAGAAACTTTCCGCTGGGCTCGATGCCTTGGTCATGGACGTCAAGGTGGGCTCTGGAGCAGTGATGCCGACGTTTGATAAATCTGTCGAACTTGCCAAAAGTATCGTAGATGTCGGAAACGGCGCTGGGATGTCTACGGGCGCGGTGCTGACCGACATGAGTCAGCCGCTGGGACCCGCCGCTGGAAATTCGGTCGAAGTGATATGCGCGATCGAATACCTTACCGGAAAGTCCCGACCGTCGCGCCTTCACGATGTTACCTTCACGCTCTGCGAATACATGCTTGTGGCGGGCAAACTTGCGAAAAACGAAGTAGACGCACGCCACATGCTAAACCAGGCACTTGCGTCGGGCGGTGCCGCAGAATGTTTTGCCAAGATGGTGAGCCTCCTTGGCGGACCAACCGACTTGCTCGAGGCAACCGGGAAGTACATTCAGACCGCGCCTATCGTTGTGCCTGTCATCCCGCCCATCGAGGGCTTTGTCCAAGAAATCGACTGCAGAGCCTTGGGGATGACTGTCGTTGAGCTCGGTGGTGGGCGACGTCGACCCGACGACATCGTAGACCCATTGGTGGGAATTACTGACCTTGCCGAAATCGGTCAGAACGTTCCGACTGGACATCCGCTTGCGTATGTTCACGCGCGATCGGTCGAGGACGCCTCGTTAGCGGCTGAGAAGATCTCAAAGGCGTTTCGCATGGGCCCGAGCCCCGTTGCAGCCCCTCCTTCCGTCTATACCAGCATTCGATAACCGATCACGCCATGCGGCCGGCGCGACGGCCGCCGAAGAGGATCGCTCCGCCCAGAATAGCCGTGTGAGGAAGGAGTACAGCCATGCCAATGTGAAAATCCACGTTTTCGAAGGCTGCAGTGATGAGGAACTAATTAAGCTTCTTGATGCCGCGCATAGTGCGATGGCTCGATCATTCAGCGTACCGGACCGGGTCGATACCAGATCCTCTGCCAGCACGCCCCGAGGGCTGATTGCCCAGGACACCGGCCTTGGTATCGAACGCTCGCAAAATTCGTTTTGCTCGAGGTAATCTCGCGCCCACGGCCGAAGCAGGAGAAATCGACGTACCGCAATCTATGCAAGGACCTCGACGCGTCGTTCGGAATTTTGGCGAGTGATGTTATGATATTTCTCGAAAACACCGATAAAGACTGGACCTTTTGACTCGGCCGCGCGCAGTTGCTAACTGCTGATTTGTAAGGCGGCACGGTTCCTCAGATTGTTTCCAGCATCAATCTCGCAAACCGAGCGCCAGAGCATTCTGGCGCTGGCCTCCTAATGCCAGAGAAATACAGACCATTACGGTGACGTCAGGAAAATTGGGGAAGCATCTGGAGGTCTTAAGATCCGACTACCCGTTGGGATGTCAGCCTCTACCAGAGCCGGGGCGGCGAGCCCAGCTTGAGCGACCGTTTGTAGTGCCAGCATATTGACGCTTGTGCATAAAATCTTATGCTCGCGCCCGACGGAGCCGAGGGCATTGAGAGCCCATTTTCGGAAAATGCATCCCTCTGTCAATGCCGCGTGAATTTTCCCCAGAAGTGGGCTCTTCCGCAATTTCGGTACAACTTTCTGAATCCTATTGAGTCGACACACGAATCCGCAGGAGCATTGAAATGGCGAAGCGCATTCTACCGTCGATCCCGCCGTCTTTGGTCGTCGATCACGTTCAACAGTCGCAAGAGGCAATATCGACCGATTGTCGCTTCCGATCGACAGGGGCTAAATGTCCGGAGTGCTGCAAGGCCGCACATTGGATTCACAGTCGTTACGAGCGGCGGCTCGCCGACCTACCATGGCAAGGGCGTACGGTCACGATAACCCTGAATGTCCGGCGCTTGCGTTGCAGCAACGACAGATGCCGAAGGCGTATATTTGCCGAGAACGTTGGCGACGTGACTTGGCGCTATTGTCGGCGCATCAGGCGCCTGGAGGATGTCCATCGCAGCATCGGCATGGCATTGGGGGGAGAAGCAGACGCGAGGCTTGTCGCCCGCCTCGGCATGCCGGTGAGCGCCGACACTATTTTGCGGATTGCGCGGCGAGCATATCCCACTGGCGATTGCGAGGGGCCGCGAATTCTCGGCGTCGAAGATTGGGCTTGGCGGCGCGGACAACGTTACGGAACGATCCTGCTCGATCTGGAAACGAACAACGTTGTCGATCTGCTGCCCGATCGTGAGAAAGACACGCTCTCTGGATGGCTTGCGGACCATCCTGGTGTTGAAGTCATCGCCCGGGATAGGGCCGGCGCGTATGCGCGTGGAGCCCGGGACGGAGCGCCGAAAGCACAGCAGGTCGCCGATCATTGGCATCTTCTGCGTAATTGTTCCGATGCCTTGCAGAATGTCGTGGAGCGGCGATACCGCCTTATCCGCGATGTCGGGAAGTCGCTTATGGCGCAGATCGATACGGATGATCGAATACGCGGCGAGCGCATGAAAGAAGAGCCGCTCCATAAACCCACGGCACGGCAACAGCAAAACCGGCATCAAGATCGGCGTGCTCTTTTTGATGAGGTCATACGACTGAACGGCATGGGCTGGAGCCAACTGGCTATCAAGCGTGAGCTTGGTATCGACCTTAAAACCATACGGAAATGGCTGAAAGACAATCAACCGGGGACATGGGAACGCAAGATCTTCACGGAGAATCCGGCCGATGCCCATGCTGATTACGTCCGTAGGCGGTGGCTTGAAGGCTGCCACAACGCGACACGGCTCTACAGGGAGGTGTGCGATCGCGGGTATCGTGAGAGCGTAAAGACCTTTCGCCAATGGGTGAAGGTAAGGCTGCGCGACGGTGTCCCTGCACCTGCATTGTCTCGTACCCCGCGCAAAACCTCATGGCGCACGCCTTCGTCCCGACAAACCGTTCGCCTTTTGACGGCCGATGCCGATGCTCTTGCACAGAACGAGCGCGCTTTTGTGAATGCCATTTCCTCGGCCTCGCCTGACGTAGCCACCGCAGCAGACTTGGCACGGCGCTTCCAGTCCATGATCTGCAATCGGGAAATCGGTGCACTGAAGCCGTGGCTACATGACGCAACTATTGGACCGATGTCGTCGTTCGCGCGCGGGATCCGTCGCGATGTCGAGGCGGTTCAGGCTGCATTGACGTTACCATGGAGTACCGGACCAGTTGAAGGCAAGATCAACAAACTGAAATTCATTAAACGATCCATGTATGGAAGGGCCGGGATGGATCTCCTGCGCTCGCGCATCATTGGGACCTGAGTTGCATCGAAATAGCGGAAGAGCCCACTATTGGGGAGTATTGCTCCGATACTGACACCGTGGGGAAGAGAGCGAGCGGAAGCGGAGCACGCTCATGAAAATCTCCGTTTGCGGATGGGACCCAGAAAACCGGTGGCTTTTGCAATACCATTCCATCTTTCGTTGGCTGGCCATGTTGGTTTCCATGCGGAACTGAGCCGGTTTTGGAGTGAACCCTTCGGGCTGGACCAGCGAGGCGCTTCAAACTAAGCCGCCTGCTGGGCGAGTTGGGTTTCAAAATCCGCTGGCGACATGTAGCCAAGGGCCGAGTGAAGCCGCTTGGCATTGTAGATCTCCTCAATGAACTTGGGCAAGCGTTCGGCCACATCCGCGAATGTCTCGTAGCCGGCGATGTAGACGTCCTCGACTTTCAGGGTTTTCATGAAGCTCTCTGCCTGAGCATTGTTATAAGGGTTGCCGACGGCGCTCATGGAACCCTGCAGACCGCCGGCATCAAGCGCTCGTCGATAGGTCTCACTCGCGTATTGGCATCCGCGGTCTGTGTGGTGGATGCAGCCGGGTGGAGGCTTTCTGTTTTCAAGCGCGGAACGTAACGCCGCCAACGCCAGCGGCGTAGCCAGGCGTTTTGACAGGCCATAGCCGACGACTTTCCGGCTGCAGGCGTCAAGAATGACGGCGAGATAGCAAAAGCCGACGGCTATACGGATGTATGTGAAGTCTGCCACCCAGACCATGTCAGGCCGCGACGGGATCACATTCCGATAAAGGTTCGGGTAGATCGGTGAATCGTGGTTGCTATCCGTCGTGCGAACATACCGCTTGCGAGGCCTGATCCCGAGATCGTTGGCCCGCATGACGCGGCCGACACGCCTGTGTTTGACCAAGTGCCCTCTTCGCTGAAGCTCGTGCGTTACGCGTCGGTATCCGTAGCAGGGCAGCTCGTCCTGGATATCCTCGATGATAGCAACGAGTTCCGTATCCCCAAGGTTCAACTCTCTCGCAGTTGATCGATAATAATAGCTGCTTCTCGGGAGATCGATCATTTTGCACCCCCGTCTGACAGAACAGGCCGGGGACCGGTGATGATGGAGGAGTTCCCGCTGTCGCCGGCGATCGGCTGGCGCGGAGTTTTTTTCACCAGGTCAAGCTCCATCGTGAGCTGGCCGACCTTGCGTTCAAGCGCCGCAATGTGTGCCTCGTACTCGGCAATAACGCTGGCCTCTGCTTCCTCGTCGTTCAGTTCGCCACGATCGAACTGCGTGAGCCACAACTGGATAAGATTAGCCGAAACGCCATAGGTACGCTGCGCATCGCGCCGTCCAATGACGCCGTTCCGGATATCTTGGCAAAGCTGCAATTTGAACGGCGTCGAATGCCGTCGATATGGACCTCGGGACTTCATGAGCCTTCACCGATTGAGGCCCGCAGAGTGTATCAGTTTTTCCGTGTCCCGTGGTCCAGCCCGAAGGGTTCACTCTAGTAATGGTGGCCCCTTCGTTTCGAATTAGGCCGGGGCTGTCAGCGCGATATTTTAGGTCAACGTTGGCGATATCGTCTCTACTTTCGCTGGCACCATCGCTGCCGATGCCATTGCCCACAATACAATCCAGACTGACACACTAGGTCGGCGTGTGGCATCGATTTTCGATCTCTTCGGTCACATCCGGATGCTCTCGCAAAACAAGCAATAGACCGCCGCGCTGGCGGCGTGACGGTCCGCTTGCTTGCTTGATGGCGTCGAACGCCGACGGGATGATTACGATGATACAAGTCCATCGTGAAGGTTCGGAGCGGAGCTATCTCGATGTTGCGGTAAGTTTGGCCTGTGACCTATCGCGGAACCGGCGATGAGTCTTACTCAGACCGTTACATCCACAAATCGACGCATATCTTCCCGAGGGGCCGGGTAGGCGCGCTTACTTTGAGCCAAGTTCATTTTCACGAGTGCTTCGCACATGCGAATGCCAACCACGCCGGCGTCAATCACAGGTATGCCAAGCGCCTCTTGGGCTTCGCTGGCAAGGCCGACCATTCCGGTGCAGCCAATAATCAAAGTATCGGCATTGTCAGCATTAATCGCCTTACGGCCTTCCGCGATTGTCTTGTCCAACAATGCGCTGTCGTTTTCCATATCTGTGAACGGCACTTCGATAGAACGAATTGATGCTAGGCGATCCGCCAGTCCGGTAGAACGAATCTTGTCGAGCATGAATCCATTGCCGCGGCTGAGCGGTGAAAGCCAAGTAAACCGGCGACCTAGAAAGTTGGCAAGCGCAACCGAGGTCTCCATAATCCCGACAACAGGAATCCGTAAGCATTCCTTGGCCGCCGAAACTCCTGGATCTGCAGCACAAAATATTACCACTCCATCGAAATAAGCCTGGTCCGTTCGTTCAATCTCCTGGGTCAGGAATGTCATCTGAAGGCTTTCCCAAAAGTGTTGTTCAGGAGACTCGATGCCCCTATCTAGCGCGACCCAACTCAGCTCAGTATCGGGATCGTGATCGGCTTCGTAAGCGTTATTGAGCCTCTCCATGGAGGCCCGGTCCGCATACACACCCGGTTCTATTATTTTTATTCTCATTCCAATATTCCCTTCTTCCCCCTTGGTCATCAGTCGGTCATGCTGCAAAACATTTCGACAATGATTTCCTAAGTCACACGACCGCTTCATCGAGATCAAGAACGGCAATTCCGATATGATCCAGACCTAACAATCCTGGAAGCGTCTTGGCGGGTTTGTCAGTCATGGTGTCCTCCGAAGAGTTTGCAAACGTCGTTCAGCCAAGGGTGCTCGACTGGAAACGTTCAGCAGTTTCATTCCCGGCACCTGACGCAACTGCGGAATGGAGAGCCAGCGACTGTCGAAACCCAGGCATCTTCTACTCCTCAAAGGTTCTGCGCTTGTTTCCGGCCCACATTAACGTCGTCAACATACTGCGGCAACCGGTCGCATGTGCGCGTTTTGATTGCGTAAAACGCAACATAGTGGGTCTTTGCGTGGAGATCAGTAACGAGGTCGGGAAGCTTTCGTCTGAACGCTGGGAACGCCAATGACCCGAGACCAGAAACCGCTCCGGTTCGAGGGAGAGTCTTAGGTTTGACTTTTGGCCTCATGCTGCCTGTTTCTCCGGAGCGGATTTCATTGCGAACTCGGCCGGCGGCATGTTGCGAGAGTCGGAGGTAGCGGACACTTCGAACACTTTGCTCATCTAAAGTCGTTGTTTCGTGCAGCTCCGAAACAGCCCACCGCGCTTGGACGGCAGATCGCCTTCCCAAACCAATCCGCAGGTCCGCTTATGCTCTAAGTCCCCGCTGCCTTCCCAACTGCTACGACATCGATCGCTCTGCACGACGCCCATGACCATGCCGCACTCACGGGGCCCCTCCGTCGCAACTTGCGATCTTCGACAAATGCCAGGCGAGCAGTTCGTGGATTTTACTGATGGGGTGCCAATTCTTGCGTCTCTCAGCAAAGATTGATTCATTGTGCACCCCCCCCTCTTCAAATGGCGGGGAACAGCGATTTCTGATTGTCGACGGAAAATTAGAACTCGCCAAAATTAGCCATCTCAACGCCCAACGCTTTGCGGGATCCTTAGCAGGTTATTGCTTCGGCGAAGACGCGGTCCGGTGAGCGTACCACATTGTGATTCTCATGCCGGCCGGCTGAATATCTCTATCGCAGAGATCTTGTCTTCGCGCATGCACGCCCAGGCAAGGCACTCCTCAGTTCCCGTCAAATTGCCGGCACGAAATGTGGCACGATATCGCACGAAGCCGACTGCTTTGTCGCTTAGGGTCGTAATGGCAGGTGTGACGATTTCAACATCGTCACTTTCCCTTTTGATGCGCTGGAAATGCCGGTTGATCTCTTCAGGTCCCGTTCCACGCAAGTTCCCGTCAACGATGAACGTGGCATTTGGTGTAAAATAACGAGCAAATCCTTCAGTGCTGAAGCAGTTTTCGCGGTACGCGTCATTCCACCAATCAAAAAAATGGGTGATTAGATTTTCAGCTGTATGCATTTTGGCTTTCCTGGTCCCATCTAGCATTTTTCGTCGCCTATGATCTGCCGGTTACTCGCGTTAGCGGAAAAAAACTTCTTGGCGATAAACAATAAGAGCATTGCCGATACGAGGGCGTCGAGTGAAGGCGCTCCCGTGAGATGGAACAGACCAAGGCCAGACTCTTCGCTGGGAAGGGTGGTAAAGCCGAGGACCGTTCCGAATATCCAGGAAGCGACAGGATACGGGCGATAAGACGGCAATTGAGGCGCGGTTGCCGTGTAGCGGGGTCGATCAAGAAAGAAATCCGCGACGTACACTCCAGCCATCGGCGCGAGCGCCAGACCCATAAAGTTCAGCAGCAATATGAAATGGCCGAGAACATCAACAGCCGCGAGCCCAGTACCCGCGAGCGCCGCCAGACACGCCAGATGCCAACGCTCCATTCTTGGAAAAATCGCTGACAACGACAGCGCTGACGAGTAAAGATTTTGGTCATTGTTGGTCCAGGTCGCCAGGATGATTACCGCCAGTCCGGGCAAGGCGATGCCCGCCACCAGCATTGTCGTTACGAGATCAGCATTGTTGTAGATAATTCCCAACGCCGCAGCGAGCGCAAGCAGCAAAGGAAAGGCCAAGCCGAAACCCAACAGCATTGAGATGCGGTTGTCGCGGTTTGTCTTCAGGAACCGCGACAAATCCGGGTTAATGGAGACCGGGAACACTTCGGTACCGACAATCAGTGAGACAAGCATTCCCAGACTGTAGGCATGAGGAATGTCACGCGCTCCAAAAAGAGTATCGAGACCGCCATTGGACATGCCCATGCCGAGCGGGATGAGTGTCGCTATCAAAAGCAGCGGCACTCCGATGACCGCGACCTTTCCCATCGCCTTGATCCCGATGATAGCTGTGGAGGAGATCAATAGTCCGGTAAGAATTATTCCCACGTGCTCATTCACGCTGATGTTCAATTGTTTATGCAGGATCGCGGCCACGCTCTGTACGATAATCTGAAGCTGAATTCCGAACCAGCCAATGGACACCAAGGTCAACATTATCGTAATTGCAAGAGAACCACGAATGCCGAACGTTCGCTGAAGGATCATCGCTGTTGGCAGCCGAGTGACGATACCTATATAGCCGGTGGTAACGCCAAACACGCCGAGAAAAATACTGCTGATCAGAAGAGCCTCAAGGATGGTCGAATAGTCTGCAAGCTTTCCGACTTCGCCTCCGAATGTAAACAGAGGCACGGAAATAATGCCTCCCACTATGAGCATCGTCATTGATGGCCATCGCTGCATATCGTCTTCTGCTGGACCCTGATGCGGATGGCCTTCCACGATACCCGATAGACGTTTGATTATGGACATTTCAGAGCGCCTCCCTGCGCTTAGTATTCCGGCCGCGGGTCAGAATGAGCAGATAAACCTCCTCTTTATTCTGAGCGCTTTGGATAGGATTCCATGAGTTGCTTTCGCTACAGACAGCCGCATCGAGGGCAAAATCCTGGCGACGTTTCGATAGCTATCCGAGCCTTTCGCACTTCCGAAAATGGCTAGCAGCCCCCCTAGCAGAGTTGAGGATGATCGTGTGACCCTGTCAGCCCCACACATTCTTGGCTAGCTGAGAGTCGCTATCTTGCGTTTTGCGCAACAAAAACATTCATAGGCGGTCAGTTGCTGCAATTTGCGGATCAAGTTAATGTGCTTGAGAAACAAACGCAGACCCTTGGATAAGAGGGGGAATGCCCAAGTTTCGACAGTCGCTGGCTCAAGCTTTCTGCACTTACGTCAGATTCCGGGAAGCGTAACTGCGGAGCGATTCCCAGTTGAGCATTGTTGGCTGAACGACGGTTACAAGCTTTTCCTCGGGAGGAGGACATCATGACTGACAAACCCGCCAGGACGATTCCAGGATTATTAGGTCTGGATCATATCGGAATTACCGTGCCCGATCTTGATGAAGCGGTCGCCTTCTTTGCTGGGCTACTTGGCTGTCAGAAAGTCCTGGATTTCGGACCTGTTGGCGACGACCAAGGATCATTTATGACGGACGTTCTTGGGGTGCATGCTCGTGCCCGCATCGAACGTGCAGCGGTTGTCCGCACGGGTCGCGGCTCCAATATCGAGCTCGTGCAGTATTCGGCGCCCGATCAGCGCGACCTGGCAGGACGAAACAGCGATACCGGCGCGTTCCATCTGGGCCTTTATGTGCGCGATATCGCGGTAGCGAAAGCATTTCTCGATGAGGCTGGCATTACGACGAGATTTGGACCCGTCCCTATCAACGACGGACCAATAGCTGGACAGTCGATCCTCTATTTTCGGGCACCGTGGGGCCTGGAACTGGAGGCGGTCAGCTATCCGAATGGGATGGCTTACGAAGCCGAGAGCGAGATCCTTCTTTGGGATCCGCGGAAGCCTGACTGATTTCCGAAACATGGCTGTTCGCCAGCCGAGCAGGCTTAACTCGGCGACCACCCAGCAAACCGTGGTGCGTAGACGTTTGTGTGCGCCGCGCAATGAAAACCAAAGAATGTGGCAGTACATGCAATATACCAGTTACATTTGGAACGAACGAAAGGTGCGCGCATGAAGCGCTATCGGGTAGCAGTAGATATCGGCGGCACGTTCGTTGATTCAATTATTTTGGACACTCAGTCGGGGGAAACCCGTCTGGCAAAGGCCTCGACAACTCCAGATGAACCGGTACGAGGCGTACTCGAAGCGTTAAAGCGGCTAGATGTCGACTTGCGGGAGACAGAGCTGTTCGTCCATGGAACCACCCTTGGTCTTAACGCGCTGATCGAACGACGCGGCGTGCCCACCGGCATCATCACGAATAGCGGCTTCCGGGATATTTTCGAGATGGGCCGCACCGATGTACCGGCCGCCTCGATGTACGATTTTCGCTATCAGCGTCCTCCTTCAATCGTGAAAAGACGCCATCGGATCGGTGTGGGCGGACGGATCAACGCGCACGGTGTAGAAATCGAACCTCTGGATGAGGGCGCAGTCCTGGCGGCGGCCGGCGAACTTGTAGCCGACGGGATTCGATCGATCGCGATCTGCTTCCTGCACAGCTATCGGAACCCCGATCATGAAAAGCGCGCCGCAGCTTTGATCCAGGAAGCGTTCCCCGATGTAGCGGTTTCCGCCTCCCATTCGATCTCGCGAGAGTATCGCGAATATGAACGCACCGCGACAGCGGTTGTTGACGCATATATCAATCCGATTTTCAACGACTATGTCGGCAGACTGGAGACCGGACTTGATCAAGCCGGGTTCGACAGCAAACTGCTGATCATGCGCTCTTCTGGTGGCGCGATGGATGCGGATACCGCAAGACGGGCTCCGATCTATACGGTACTTTCCGGCCCGGCAGGCGGCCTGATCGGTGCGGGCAAACTCGCGAAGGCGATCGGTCGCGACCAGGTGATAACGCTGGATTACGGCGGCACTAGTCTCGATGCAGCCGTCATCGAGAACGGTGATCCCATGGTGATGCACGAGGCACATTTTGCCGACCTGCCGGCGCAAATCCCCGTATTCGATATTCGATGCATCGGCGCGGGTGGTGGCTCGATCGCCTGGGTCCAGGAAGGCTTGCTTCAAGTCGGACCGCAGAGTGCGGGGGCACAGCCCGGTCCAATCGCGTATGGCCGCGGAGGCACTGAGCCTACTACGACGGATGCGGCCTTCATTCTGGGTTTCCTTGAGCCCGCGTCTTTCCTCAATGGCTCGGTCAAACTGGATGTCGAAGCCGCCCGGCGCGGCATGGAAAACAAGGTGTCAGGCCCGCTCGGAATTGACGTCACGCGCGCTGCGGCTGGAATTTTCGACGTGCTTGTGGCCCGTACGGCCGGCGCGATTCGTGAGATCACGGTTGAACGGGGTCGCGATCCGCGGGACTTCTCAATGGTGGCTTTCGGTGGCGCCGGGCCGATGATCGCCCCTCTGATCGCACGTGAAGTTGAGAATGCAGAACTCATAGTTCCGCAGTCTCCGGCCGTCTTCTCCGCTTGGGGAATGCTGATGTCGGACGTCGTGACGGATGTTTCTCGTACGGAACTGCTCCTTCTTGATCCGGCCTCCGAAGCGGCCGTCTCGGCCAGCTTCGACGAACTGGTCGCGGAAGCACGTGAAGGCCTTGCCTCACAGTCCAGCGGAAGCGTAAGCGAAGAAATCCTTTGCCTCGTCGAATGCCGCTATGTGGGCCAGGAACATACGCTCAAGGTTGAGCTCTCGGAGAACCGACCGTTTTCTACCATCCGGGACCGCTTCGATATTCTCCACAAAGAACGTTACGGTCACGCCATCGATACGGCGGTCGAAATCGTCACTCTGCGAGTGCGCGCGAGCGCGGTTCTACCGAAACCAGCACTACCGATTGTCCCCACAGCAACCGGTCCCATATCGGATGCACTGCGCGGCGAGCGTGAGTGTTTCTGCTTCGCGCTTCGCGATCGCACGAACTTTAAAGTGTATGAGCGGGCAAAACTAGGTTCAGGACATCACTTCGACGGTCCCGCTATCGTTGAAGAAGGCACCACCACCACTGTCATCCATTCGGACCAGACCGTCCAAGTTGACGATCATGGCCATCTTATCGTTCGCAGGAGGGTCGCATGAACCTGGACGGCGCTTCCGTTGAAGTCATTCGCAGTTATCTTGTTTCCGCAGCGGAGGAGATGAGGCGGACCTTGATCAATACCGCATTTAATCCTGTTGTTTATGAGGTCCTTGATTTTGGCATCTCGATTTACGACGCGGATCTGGACCTGATTGCAGACGCACCCGGTCTGGCATATTTCCTTGGCGCCAACGACTACGCGATCCGCAAGGGTGTTGAATATGTCGGCAGGGAAACACTGCGGCCTGGCGATATCATTGTAATGAACTATCCGTATTGGAATTCCGCCCATGCTGCCGACGCGACACTGTTCGCGCCGGTTTTTGCACCCGGAGAGGACAAACCGTTCGCCTTCACCTGCATTCGCGCCCATTGGATGGACCTTGGAGCAAAGGACCCAGGCTATGTTCTGGATTCTACGGATATGCACCAGGAAGGCCTCATCTTCCCAGGAACGCGAGTATATCGCGAGGGCAAACCTGTTCAGGAGATCCTGGATTTGATCCGTTTCAACTCGCGAATGCCTGAGGCGGTACTGGGAGATCTTGAGGCACAGGTCGCCGCAACCCGCACCGGGATATTACGCTTGAACGCCATTCTCGAAAAGTTTGGCAAGAAAGCCTTGGACGAAGCAGTTGCACGTATAAAGGTCCATAGCGAGACGCTTGTCCGCAAAGCCCTTGAAGAACTGCCGCGGGGCACATGGGAGGCGTCCGATATTGTGGACGACGATGGTGTGACCGACGATCCCGTTCCGATCCACGTTCGAGTGACAATCGACGACGAAGGGATGACATGTGACTTTTCTGGTTCATCCCCAGCCGTGCGTGGCCCGATCAATATCCCGTTCGGCTTGACCGAAACGGTCTGCAAATTCGTCCTGAAATCCCTGACGGCCCCCGAGCAGCGCAATAACGAAGGTACGTTTCGTGCTCTCAAAGTGATAGCACCAGAGGGCAACCTTTTTCATGCTGTTTATCCGGCGGCTACCTATACGCAATGGTCAGCCACGCTTGCTCTCGAGCTGATCTACAGGGCCTTGGCGCAGGGCATGCCTGACCGGATTGCAGCATGTTCGGGAGGTGACACACTCGGTTTCATGATGGTCGGAACCAACCATACTACCGGTGAAATGTATGCGGTATCTAACAATGAGCCCGTTGGCTGGGGCGCAACCATTGCCCATGACGGGATCAACGCGACCAGTCATATTTCGTCAAGTCTCGTTCGAAACACGCCAACCGAAGTCATCGAAATGAAAACCGGGATGCTGATGGAGTCGTTCGAGATCCTCGCCGACAGTTGCGGAGCCGGCCGCACGCGCGGAGGTGGCGGCACTATTCGCAATATACGCTTCGTCGACGACGGCGAATTTCTGACCATTACCAAGAGGAGCAAGGAAAAACCGTGGGCGCTCGATGGTGGCCTCGAACCGGAACCAAATGCGGTAATTATCGGTCTGAATACCGGTCAAGATAAGAAGGTCGGCACTTATCGCATGCACGTCAGGGATGGCGATCGTTTGGCGGTGAGGGCCGCGGGAGGGGCAGGGTTCGGAAGCCCGCTGGAACGAGCGCCTGAGGCTGTCCTTGAAGATGTGATCGATGGATACGTTACCGCCGAAGCGGCGCAGGCCCTTTATGGCGTCGCGATCGTCGATGGCGCTATCGATGACGACGCTACTCGCTCCTTGAGATCGCTAAGTTCGATCAAGGCCTAAGAGAATAACGCACATCAGAAGGATCACGGCGGGCAGTGCGCTGCCCGCCGGGGGAGGACTATTGCCTAATAAAACAAGAAGAGGGGACCAACATGAAAGCAACATTCATAGGCATAGCCGTAACGCTCGCGGCAGTTTCAATCGCCCATGCATCGGATAAAGTTGTTTCACCTGATAGCAATGCTATTGGTTACCTGCCCGTGTGCGACGTTTATGGCGCCGGATTTTTCTACATACCGGGAACTCAGACATGCATGCAGCTGTCGGGTTACGCTTGGTTTGAGATAGGTGCGACAAACGACAAAAATAACGGCAGGTTCGATCCGGTGACAGGTCGGTACGCCGGCGACACGGGCGATTATAATTTTTTCCCGAAGGGGCGTACAACATTCAGCAGCGCTCGCGTCAATCTCGATGTGCGCTCCGACACGGAGTTGGGCGTATTGCGATCTTATGCACGCATACAGGCTGAATCGGGCAGCCAGTATGATGGCAGCGTGCGGCTCGAACAAGGATATATCGAGTTGGGCGGATTTCGTGCCGGACGCGTCGAATCCGCCTGGGCTGAGACGACGAATGGCGTCTCCAGTATGGGATCACACTCGTGGAACGGCATGTGGAGAGGCTACCAGTTTCGGCAGCTGATGCAGTACAACTATAAAAATGATGGCCTTTTTGGCACCCTGTCTTTGGAAGCTCCGTCGCAAGGCGGAGGAGGCTACATGCCGGACGTCGTTGGCTTGATCGGGTATGAAAAGGACTGGGGCGCCGTCTGGATGCGGTCAGGCTACATTGCTGAATACGGCGACGATCTCCACGGCGTCGGCGTTTCACTCGGCAGTCAGATCAATGTCGGATCAAATGGGTCTTCGCTACGATTAATAGGGTTCTATGCGGACGGGGACCATCTCTATGGCACCGGTGGGCCAACCTGGGTGGCAGGAGGCTGGGGCAATGCCGAATGGTCGTTGCTCGGGTCCTACTATCAACAAATCACGAAAACCGTGGGTGCTTCGGTTGCCGTTCAGTATTTCGAGGACTTTTATCAGCCGAACAGCACTTCCAAGACAAATGTTGATGGCTGGAGCGCCGAGGTGGCAGCGGCTTGGATGCCGATCAATAATTTCGAAATTCGCTCCGAAATTCAGTATGACGTCGTGGATGGTATGGACGGCGTTGTATCGGGATATTTCCGAATTACACGGGCTTTCTGATCGTCAGCGAAGCTGATCTCGGAATTTTTCGACTCCGACAATCAGACAGATGGAACTGCCGATACTGACTTGGGCAGCGCTGGGCGGAACTGCATCGGCGTCGAGCTCAAGAAAATTGTCGCCGACGCCGCCTATCGTGGCCACAACACCCCCAAGGACAAGGGCTTGGAGGTCCATGTCGCCGGCATGAGGCGAGGCCTGATCGACGCCATCAAACGCGCCTTCCGGCGCGGTGGCAGCCTAGCGGATTGACTACTCACCGATGATGTCCCAGGAGATGGTGTGGGGTGGCCATCAGTGTTTTTCCGGTAGGGTCGGGTTGGTCAAGACCAACCTGATGAAAAGATCACCGATGACCGACGAGATGATGAACCTGCGCTCGCTTGTTGAGAAGAGCGCGGATGCGGATTTGCTGCGTGAGATGATCGGTTTTGCTGCCGAGAAACTGATGGAATTGGAGGTCGGCGCGAAGACCGGCGCGGCCTACGGCAAGAAGAACGCGTTCCGGCTTGCGCAACGTAACGGCCACTGCGAGCGAGACTGGGAGACGCGTGTCGAGACCGCCGAGCTGCGTATCACGAAGCTTCGCACCGGCAGCTATTTTCCGAGCTTCCTGGAACCGCGCCGCATGGCGGAGAAGGCTCTGACGGCCGTGATCCAAGAAGCCTACATCCAGGGCGTTTCGACCCGCTCGGTCGATGATCTGGTCAAGGCCATGGGCATGAGCGGTATCTCCAAAAGCCAGGTCAGCCGCCTATGTGAAGAGATCGACGACAAGGTGAAGGCCTTTCTCGCCCGGCACATCGGGGGCGACTGGCCTTTCTATGGATCGACGCCACCTACCTGAAGGTCCGGCGCGGCGGCCGCATCGTTTCGGTCGCCGTCATCACCGCCGTCGGCGTCAACACGGACGGGCGTGCTCGATGTTGTCCACGCCCGCGCGAGCGGCAGCGATGATTGAGGATCCCTAACGGCCGGTCGCATGAACCGTCGCCTTCATGTCCTAGCGATGCGCTTCTTCTACCCCTGCCCGCAGCTCTTCGTCCGAATAGATGGTGCTTGTAGGTCCGCTGTCGATCAAGAGGATCTTCATCCATTGGGCGCCGGGGTGGAAATCCTGGCGCACTCGCGCGCGAAGCGCGTCGGTGCTATCGGTCCAGATCTGCGGACTGCCATGCCCGCCCGTTGGGGTGATGCCCGTGCCGCCGTCGATGATCCGCGGCCCGCGACTGGTACCAGCATCTATTCCGACCTTGGCGTATGCGTCTATCGGATTATCGGGAGTGCCCTCAGAGACCATGCGCATTGTCGGCACGCCGCACAGGAGCGCCGCCCGCGCATTGCGCATCAGATAAATCATCTGTTGATCAAGATTGCGCCATCCATGATCGGCTCGTCAACAAGAGCGTCGATGATGCGTTTGGCTGTGATGTATTGAAGCTGTTCGACTGCCATCAAATTTTCCTCAAGCCTACGAGAGGCCTCTCCACTCAATCATTCGCGGCAATGTAGAGCATTCAAGTTGCTTGGGCAGGATAGGATATTGCCGCGGACGCATCATTCCAGCAGCGCGTGGCATCGTGAGCTGGCCTCCAAAATTGTTGACGTCAAGGAAAAAGCTACTGCGAGAAAAACTATCGTCAGCAGCCGGGTCGAGACAAGGCTGCTGAGGTGGGTGACAGCCGGTCCGATCGCGTCTCCAAAAGCGCGTGCGGATGACGCCAAGCTCGGCATCAGCCTGAAACCGACAGACCTGCGCCATCCCTTAACATCGACAGAAACTGGTCGACAGTTCAAAAGAGGAAACGCTATTCAATAACCCGCCCGATCGGATAGAGCATATGCCGGTCGTCCCGATAGGGCGAACGCTGGTAGAACCATTTCAACCGCGCCATGGGATCGGCAGCGAAAGCAGGCTCTGCGGCGAGTTTGGCTTCGAATGCGGCCTGCAATTCTGCATCGGAAGCCAACATTTCTTCGGCCATTGGCGCGATAACGTAAGATTCCATATATTCAACCTGCTCCAGCATCCCGGAGATAAAGCCTTGAGAGAACAACGAGTCTGGGCATGCGGGCTCTAACAGATGTATCGCAAGATCGCCGTGCGGCTGGCCGGTCGGAACATAAGCCGATCCTGCGGGAAAACATTCATTTCGAACTTCGATCGTCGAGCAATCCGCCGACAGCACAGGACGCCTCTCCGAAAGCCGCGGCTCGATATTGACGCCGGCGAGCCGAACCATCGCGACCTCTACCTGGACTGCTTCAGGAGAGATCTGATATTCAATGTCATGAAGCTTGAGGTGCTGGATTACCTGGTTCTCGGCAACCGGGATCCAATAGCCGCGCGGCCGCTCTAGCTTTATGCCAGGCGTAGAGCCATAGAGTGGTAGTTCTACCGGAGGCATAGGGTTTCCAAGCCAACGCACCTCTTCCGCGCCTGACGCCGGAGACACGTAGAATTCCGACGAGATGGCGTGAAACAGCGTTTTCCGCACTGGAGCTTCGGATGCATTCCATGTGAGGACCGTTTCGCGTGTTTTGCGGGCGCAGTCCTTTCGGGTCGCGGCGCGCAGGGCGGAAACTTCCTGTCCTGCTAAGCGTAGCGTCGCCTCCAGAAGGGCATATGTGCCCAGCACCCGTTGCTTTGTAGGCTTCAGAGAGTGGTTCTCGACGAGTACAGTTGCCAGGTGCCGGAGGTCGCCATAACTATGAGAAAATCGAGGTGGAAAACTCGGTAGCATCAAACCGAGCCCGGGTCGTCGATCATCAACAGGCAAGATCAACGGACCCGGCCGGTGACCTTGCATGGTCAGCGCGGACGAAACCGTGGAGCGAAAAGTGGTTTCGAGCCACGAGTTAATTTCCGGTGACGCACTATAAGGCCCGTCCTGGAAACCGAAGGTAATGTCGTATTGGTAGTCGAGGCCGTCCGTAACGTGCAAATCGAGAAAAAGGTCGGGCTTCAGTTCGTTGATCAACTCCAAAATCGCGCGTATTTCCGGCGAGTCGGCTTTTATGAAGTCCCGGTTGAGATTGAGCCCTTGCGCCGAGGCCCGCCAGCCTTGCTCCTCAGGGCCACGCTGATTGGGTCGGCTGAACGGAGACCGCCGCTCATGGCCGTCAGGGCTCAGAACAGGGACGAAGTACCAGTCGCAGCCTTGAAGAAGATCCTCTCGTCCCCGAAAGACGATATCCCGCAAGAGCATCAGGCCAGCGTCCTTGCCGTCGATTTCTCCCGGATGTATGCCGCATTCAACAAAAACACGGGCGCGACCAGGCGAGTTGTCATGCGTCAGGCTTGCAATCACCAAGATGAGAGGACGGCCTTCTGCTGAATGGCCGTATGTTCTCTGCCGGATAATCGGCGAGGCTTTAGTCAGACGCTCAAGATACTCCAGCGTTTCTGAGTATGTAGGCGTGGTGGAAAAATCATCTGCCTCGGCTGCGGTGCGCCAGGGATCATCCGCCGGTGCAATTAGCGTTTCGGTTGCACCGTTCCAAGCCTGGAGTGGAGGGAGGGGCGCGCGCCAGCCCGTCGAAGCAGTCATATAGCACTCCTGGCCAACGCCCCATGGGCGACCGCCTGTCGACGTCGGCCTCTTCTTTGCTTACAGGTTGAATTCTATAAAAGTCTTTCGTCGGAACACTGCACTCTGATTTATGCTTCTGCCCTGAGAGCTTGCTACCGCCGCTTATTTCGAAACTGCTGCTGTCGCTTCAATTTCCACCAGAAAATCGGGCAAAGCGAGGGCTGCCACTCCAATGAAAGTGTTGGGCGCTGGGACCGCGTCACCGTAAAACTCAGCAATTGCGCCTAGTACCGGGCCAAGTTTGTCCGGTGAGTGGTCGGCAACATAGGTGCGCAATCTTACAACATCGGCAGGTCCACATCCCGCCTCTGTCAGAACAGCTTGCAGATTCGCCAGCGCCTGCCGTGTCTGGGCCGCGAGATCACCGACTCCGACGACGTTGCAATCCTTGTCCCAAGCTACCTGCCCTGCCAGGTGCAGAAGTCCTCCCTCACGGTGCAGTGTGCCATGGGAAAATCCGTAATTGAGAGCATTATAGAGATTATCAGGGTTAATACGTGTCAACATAATTTTCTCCTCCACTTTTCCCAAGCTATCTCGCGCTCAGGTGAACAACAATGCATGTGAAACGAAAAAGACGTTGCGCAAGCCGCAAGCTAATTTGGCTGTTCATCTGCGGCGGCAATCGTTGCAATAGGTGTGGGGCGCACAGGCATACGGGCTTCGAAGCATTGATCGGGTGCGGTCGAGCCCATCAGGGCGCGGATCTGGTGCTCGCATCCGCGCCCTTGGCATCGTCCCATACCCGCACGCGTAAGCTTCTTGATCGTGTTGATATCGACTGTCGGGTGCGCATCGATTGTGGCGGTTACTGCGCCTCGGGTGAGGTCCTCGCATCGACACAGGATCGTGTCGGGCGAAGCAAGGTGCATCCAAAGTGGCGATGGATCCGATATTGAAGAAAGAAGATCGGCGAAACTGCGCAAAGAAGCAAGCCGACGTCTGAGAGGCTTGACCAGACGCAAGGCTTCCGCATCTCCCATCACGCCAGCTGACCGAGCTACGGCAAGACCAGCAATCCGTCCCTCAATCATCGACGACTCGGCGCCTGCGACGCCAGTCACCTCACCTGCTACAAACAGGTCGTCAACCCCGGTGAACATCCATTCATCATGAACAATTCGCCACCCTCCTGTTTTAGGGATAGCGACCGCTTTGGCGCCCAACGCTCGTGGCAGGTCGCACTGCGGAAGAAAACCAAAACAGGTAGCGATGGCGTCACATTTGATCTGGCCAATCTTGTCTCCGGGGACGCCGTTGATGACCTTAACGATCGTCGCCGCTTCCACCCGATCCAAGCCTTCGGCCTTACCTATGGTCTGGCCAAAATGGACAGGAACGCCTGCTCGCAGCAGTCGGACCATTGCATTGCCCGCCGCTGCCAACAATTTCAGATGCGCAGTCGCCGTAACGGGTGCGCCGAGCACGCGTAGTGAGCGCGTTATCGATTGGGCGAAAAGAACGGCTTCGACCCGCCCTCCCGCTTTCAGGATTTGCTCAGCCAGAATGATCTGCAACGGATGAGTCCCGGCAAGAACAAACCTGTCGCCAGGCACGATTTGTTGCGCCTTGACGAAAGCCTGCGCTGCGCCGGCAGTGGTTATTCCTGGCAAGGTCCATCCCGGAAATGCAACCGGCATGTCGTAACAGCCAGTCGCAATCAGAAGGCGTTTCGCCGGAAGATGCGTGGCACCCGATGGACCTGCAAGTTGGAGATCGAAACCGAACGTATCGCGGTAGGCGGAATGAACCGACATTCCAGAAAGAAAATGCACCGGCAATGCTTCAGCCCGCGCCAGCTGTGCCTTGACACCATTGTAAACGCGACCGGGTAGCCAGTTGTTCACCTGGAAATGTTTCGAGGGCTGCCTCAGAATCTGCCCACCAAGCCGCTGTTGCTCGTCAATGATAGTGACGGAGAGCCCGGCCTTGCTGGCAACTTCGGCTGCCGCCATGCCCGCCGGCCCCCCGCCGATGATTGCGAGATCGGTTCTGTCATTCATGACTTCGGCAACCCTGTCGTTATGCGCTGGCCATCACAAGCAGGCAACAGACAGGCGCGGACTGCAATTTCCTGGATACCTTCTCCGACCCGCACCATGCATTCGCAGCAGGTGCCCATGTTACAAAAGAGCCCCCTCGGGCGGTCGCGGCTATCGTTTCTGAAAGCGTTGATCCCCGCCGCGATCATGACCGTTGCCACGGTTTCTCCGCAAAACCCGTGGACAGGCTCACCGTCCACAAAGATCGTCAAAGGAGCACCCCGCGTGACTTTTTCAAGAATCCGCATGTCACCCCATGAAACTGTTTAAATGTTCGTAGCGCGCCGGGGAGAAATATTGAAATTCCTCGGTTCTGCGACCTGAAAGAATTTCTCCCGCAAGCAACCTGGCAAAAGTAGGACCAAGCGTAAAGGCTGATCCACCGCCAGCAACATAAACCCCGGGCATTCGAGGGACTTCACCAACAATCGGCAACTGATCAGAAGAGACCGCGACCGTACCTGTCCACGTCCGGATCAGATTGAGAGAAGCCACCTGCGGCACCACGGCGATTGCGGCTTTCAGATTCCCCACCACGGATTCACGTTTCGGCTCTGGTCGCTTCGAGAGGTCAAATCCACAATCAGGTCGCCATGCAAGCTTGCTGGGCCAGCCGCCACCTACAAGGATGTTGCCGGCCGCCGCTTGCTTCATAGACAGCCTTCGTCCGACGTGCTGCACGAGGTGCGGGATCAAAGGCCCACATCTTTCTGTGACGTTCATGCTAAGACCGAGGGGAAAGATCGGCATGTGCAAATTTAACATGGCAGCGATCTGAGCGATCCAGGCGCCCGCGGCAATGACGATCTTGTTGCTCGTCACCGGTTGATCCAGATGCAGACCTCCAAGTTTCGCCTCAAATCCCCTGTTACGTTTCTCGAGTGCTAGAACCGGGCTTTGAGATAATATGGTCGCGCCCGCCTCTTCGGCCGCCCCGGCAAAAGCTGGCGTAACTTTCTTCGGATCGGCGTGTCCCTCGTCGGGCGCCCATAGTGCCGCAGTCACGAGCGGACCAAGGTATGGCGCGATGTCGTGCGCTTCGGCGCGGTCAATCATTTTCGTAGCCATCCCGGCCGATTCTTCCAGTCGGGCTTTGCGCTCAAGAAGGGCAACCTGCTCCGGCGTCTCGGCCACCATCAACCCTCCGCGCATCGTAACCCCGAGAGGGCCGCTCAGCAGGTCTTCAAGGCCGCGCCAATCGTGGATTGCTTGACGATTCAGGCTGATAACGTGCGAGGCTTGTTCCATCAGCGCCTCGCCTTGTTCAAGAAATCTTCGCTCCATTTGGAAGTGGAGCGAACCTGCGTTTTGCCCCGAGGCCACCGCGTTCACGTCCCCGGCCTCGACGAGCAATACCGATTGTCCAGCTCGTGCGAGGTGGAAGGCTGTCGCACAGCCCACAAGCCCTCCACCGATTATCAAGACATCGGCATGATGCTTCATACCGTTTGGACCTTCCCGACAGGAATACAATCAAGTGACCTTAGTGTCTGGGCAATCTGTGCCGCATCGGCCGACGAGACATCCTGGAACGGGGGACGCACGTAGCCGCCGGGAAGACCTCTCGCGTTGAGCGCTGCTTTCAATATTGCCGCGCCCGACCCGAATTTCCCCGTTAACGCAGGTGTGAACCAATCGCGCATCAAAACGCGGTCTTTAGCACCGCATGCGCGCGCCGCGTCCACATCCCCTCTCCAAAGATTGTCGTAAAAGCCCGGCTGATAATGCCCAAGTACGCCGCCCGCGCCCATTGTTCCGTCAGCGTCATGCGCTGTGACCAGGGTGATGCCAAGCTCATCCATCGGCAAACCAAACACCCGGACCTGGTCCTTGAGGGAGAAGAATGTTTTAATGAATCGGGAAAGATCGGACGTCGATTGTTTGATCGCGACGACTGCGTCGAGCTCTGCCAGCCGGCTGAGCAGATCGAACGACATGTCGATGTTGGTTCCGGGCGGCCAATTGTAAATGCAGATGGGAAGCCGGCTGCGCTGTGCAATGTGGGCGTAAAAGGCGAAGAGATCATTTTCATCGGGCAAAGCGTAAGGTGGGGGTGTGATCAGCACGCCTTCAAACCCGCAACCATGAGCGTGCTCTATATGGCGCAGAACTTCATCCGGTGTGTACGCGCTACATCCAGCGATCAGAGGTAAGCGTCCCCTCATCTGCGAACCAGCAGCTGAAAATAACTGATGGCGCTCACGATCGTTTAGACTGAACCATTCGCCCGTCGTACCCCCAATGACAAGCCCATGCATGCCTTCGGCGTGTAGCCATTCAAGCAATAAGCCAAGGCCGGTTATGTCAAGCTTGCGCTCGGCATCAAACGGCGTCGTGATGGCCGGAATATAGCCGCGCCATTGAACGCGTGCCCGCTTGTCATTCATTGTGTTTGCCTCATCACTTCGGATTCTAGATCAACTTAGTGTATTCAGTACGCTTTTACTCGTCCCCACGACGTTCGGTCCAGCGCATCGATTCATTGACATCATTGCGTTTTGGACAATATAACTAAAAAATCGAATGGGAGGAGATTAGATGGAAACCGCAATGCGGTATTTCTACGAAGCCGCGAAGCAGGGCTCTATGCGGCTCGCAAGCGAAAAGCTTGGCATCGCAGTTTCCTCGATCAGCCGCCAAATAGCGCAGCTAGAGACGGAACTGGGCGTCCCCTTGATCGAACGTGGCCGCCGGTCGGTGAGGCTTACCGAAGCTGGCCGTTTGGCTTATGAGTTCCATCGGAGTAATCTGGTTGAGCTCGATAGCTTCAACTCGAGGATCGAGAGTCTGCGCGGCGTGCGAACAGGGCTCGTGCAGTTGGCAGTAGGTGAAGGATTACTCGGCAACGGATTCTTTGAAACCATTAACGGTTTTTATTTTGCTAATCGCGGCATACGTATTCAGACCCGTGTCGCTGCAACGACTGAAATTGTGCGCATGGTCAGGGAGGATGAGGCTCATATAGGGCTCGTGCTCCAAATCGAACCAGAACCCAAAATTCGAGTGCGAGTATCTGTACAGCTAGATTTGGTTGTGTTGGCTCATCCATCGCATCCCCTTGCCAGCAAAAAAAATGTAACAGTTTCAGATCTGTCGGAGCACGAACTGTGTCTTCCGCCGCGAGAATTTCGCATTCGTCAAATTCTTGCGAAAGCGGAGGCCGCATCCGGAATTTTGCTTGAGCCGGCAATCACTACCACCTCCATCTTAATGATGCGGGAAATGGCAGCCGGAGGGCATGTGGTTACTATCCTACCGCGAGCTCTAACCGGGCAATCTGCCCAGCAGCTAGTAGCGGTCCCATTCGCTGACAACGAAGTCGATTCTACTTCTGTACATTTGATATCCCGACTGGGTAGGCAGCTGCACGGCGCGCCAGCTAAGCTGATGGTGACCCTCGAAGCCAAGATGCGGGGATGGGGTACATAATCCGTTCTGGCCGATTGGAACTGGTTCAATGCAGTACGGCGATGAGTCTGGAACGCGATGCGCAGATGGAGTCCGTTCACGCCCGACAAGATTTTGCCCTCGACGTCCTCGAGGGTACGCCGGGGCAGCGAAGGCTATTACCGTCGAAGGGCTCGGCGAGACGCTGTTGACGCCGCAGTCGCACCAACTCGCCTTGCCGGCCGATGCGCCTACCTCGAGCCGCCTTGCTGACAGGCCGATCACCGACCTCAACGGATTAACGCGGCGCGGCGTGTTCCGGCACACGCTCTCGCACGATTCCGCGTCGGCATCGAAGGATATTCCAGCATCGTCCGGACAACGGCTGCTCCTGGCGCTCGAGTCGCTCGGCGTTTCCACCGACGATGGCCTCACTGGCCTCCAGGCGTTTGATGCGCTCGTACTCGGCGGCTCGAAAATGGCTACGTTGTGCCTGCCGGCGACGCCGCTGCCTTCTATCTTGTTTAAATCACATCGGCCTGAGATTTGCAGTCAGAGAGAAGACACAGTGGTCACATATTGTTTTTCTGGAGGTTTTGCAGCACCTTATGCAGCTTGCCGTCGTCATGAGCGGAGCCGTGCGCTTCGTATGTCTCATTCGTCAATCAACGTTCCACTTCAAGGTTCCAGCTGATCGGATCACTACCAATCTTAAGACGCCGGTCGCCAGAATAGATATTAGCTTATCGCTAGCAGGAGCTTTGAGATCGAAGTCTTGGCATCGCCGTAGAACATACGCGTGTTGTCCTTGTAGAATAGCGGGTTTTCGATGCCGGAGTAGCCGGTGCCTTGGCCACGCTTGGAAACAAACACCTGCTTTGCCTTCCAGACTTCGAGCACCGGCATCCCCGCAATCGGCGAGTTCGGATCTTCCTGCGCTGCCGGGTTGACGATGTCATTGGAGCCGATGACGATGACCACGTCCGTCTCGTGGAAGTCCTCGTTGATCTCGTCCATTTCGAGAACGATATCGTAGGGCACCTTGGCCTCGGCGAGCAGCACGTTCATGTGGCCCGGAAGGCGGCCGGCGACGGGATGGATGGCAAAGCGCACGCTCTTGCCGGCGGCGCGCAGCTTACGCGTCAGTTCCGAGACGGACTGCTGCGCCTGCGCCACCGCCATACCATAGCCGGGCACGATGATGATCGAGTCGGCGTCGTCGAGCGCTGCCGCCACACCATCGGCATCGATCACGACCTGCTCGCCGACGATCTCCATCGCCGGACCGGCCACCCCGCGGAAGCCGCCGAGGATGACCGAGGCGAAGGAGCGGTTCATCGCCTTGCACATGATGTAGGACAGGATCGCACCTGAGGAGCCGACCAGGGCGCCGGTAACGATCAGCAGATCGTTGCCAAGCGTGAAACCGATGGCGGCGGCCGCCCAGCCAGAATAGGAATTCAGCATCGATACCACCACCGGCATGTCGGCGCCGCCGATGCTTATGATCAGGTGATAGCCCATAAAGAAGGCGGCAAACGTCATCAGGACGAGCGCCCAGGCGCCGGCGCCATTGAAATACATCACCAGCAGGATGACCGACAGCAGCGCCGCACCGGCATTAAGCAGATGGCCGCCCGGCAGCTTCTTCGCCTTGCCGTCAACCTTGCCGGCCAGCTTGCCGAAGGCAATGACCGAGCCGGTGAAGGTGACGGCGCCGATGAACACGCCGAGGAAGACCTCGACTTTCATGATGGCAAGCTCGACAGGGGGCTTGTGGGCGAGGATGCCAGCAAAGCCTGACAGTGCCGATCGCGACGCCTCGTCCAGGCTAGCAATGTTGGCCGCTTCGATATGAGCGTTGAAACCGATGAAGACGGCGGCAAGGCCGACAAAGGAATGGAGTGCGGCCACAAGCTGCGGCATTTCGGTCATCTGCACGCGCGAAGCGCCATAATATCCGAGCACCGAGCCGCCGGCGATCATCAACAGGATGATGATCCAGTTGCCCACGCCGGGTCCGAAAATAGTGGCGACGACTGCGAGCGCCATCCCGCCAATGCCGTACCAGACGGCGCGCTTGGCGCTTTCCTGACCGGAAAGACCGCCAAGGGACAGGATGAAGAGAACAGCCGCGGAGATATAGGCGGCCGAAACGATACCGATGGTCATGGATTATGGCCTCTAGCTCAGGACTTTTGGAACATGGCGAGCATGCGGCGTGTTACGAGGAAGCCGCCGACAATGTTGATCGTGGCGACCAGCACCGAAAGCGCGGCAAGCGCCACGACAAGCCAATGGCTCGAGCCGACCTGAAGAAGCGCGCCGAGGATGACGATGCCGGAGACCGCATTCGTCACGGCCATCAGCGGCGTGTGGAGGGAATGGCTGACATTCCAGATCACCTGGAAGCCGATGAAACAGGCAAGTACAAAGACCACGAAATGGCTCATGAAGCTGGCCGGCGCAACGGCGCCGACCAGAAGCAGCAGCGCCATACCCGCAACGAGCAGCAATCCCTGGCTCTTCGTCTGAGCCTTGAAGGCGGCGGTCTCGGCCGCGCGCTTCTCCTCCGGCGCCAGTCCCTTCGGCTTTTCCTTGGGCTTTTGAGTGGCGATCGCCCGGATCTTGGGCGGTGGTGGCGGATAGGTGATGGCGCCTTCGAAAGTCACCGTTACACTGCGGACGATGTCATCTTCCATATTATGGACAATCACGCCATCCTTGCCTGGCGTAAGATCACTGATCATATGGCGGATGTTGGTCGCGTAAAGAGTGGACGCCTGGGCAGCCATGCGGCTCGGAAAATCCGTGTAGCCAATGACGATGACGCCATTGTCGGAAACGACGCGCTGGTCGGGAACCGTCAAATCGCAATTGCCGCCGCGCTCGGCGGCGAGGTCGATGATGACCGAACCGGGCTTCATCATCGCCACCATGTCGGCAAGCCACAGTTTCGGGGCGTCGCGACCGGGGATCAGCGCCGTGGTGATGACGATATCGATCTGCGGTGCGAGTTCGCGGAACTTCTCCAACTGCTTCTCGCGGAATTCCGGCGAGGAGGGGGCGGCATAACCGCCGGTCGCTGCGCCATCCTGCTGCTGGTCGGCGAAATCGAGATAGACGAACTCAGCGCCCATGGATTCGATCTGCTCGGCAACTTCAGGGCGCACGTCGAAGGCGTAGGTGATCGCGCCGAGCGATGTGGCCGTGCCGATGGCGGCAAGACCGGCGACGCCGGCACCGATGACCAGAACCTTGGCAGGCGGCACCTTGCCGGCGGCGGTGACCTGACCGGTGAAGAAGCGGCCGAAATTATTCCCCGCCTCGATGACCGCACGATAACCGGCGATATTGGCCATGGAGGAGAGCGCATCCATTTTCTGGGCGCGGGAAATGCGCGGCACCATGTCCATGGCGATGACATTTGCGCCAGTGGTGGCGACCTGCTCCAGGAGGGCAGTATTCTGACCCGGATAGAAAAAGGAGATCAATGTCTGGCCCGCGCGCAGCCGTTCAACCTCAACATTTTCTGGGGGTCTCAACTTGACAAGCAGACCCGCAGTCTCCAAGACCGCCGTTGCATTCGCAACGACTGCCACACCGGCATCGCGATAGTCATCGTCAGAGAACCCTGCCGCTTGCCCGGCTCCTGCTTCTATCACACAGCCATGACCGAGTTTTTGCAGCTGGATCGCACTGTCGGGGGTCATCGCGACTCGCGATTCTCGCGGTGCTCGCTCTTTAAGAGCTCCGATTTTCTGAAGCATGTGTTTCAAGCCCTCCTACTCCCAGACGTTGTTCGACAAACGTTTGGCGCAATATTCGCAGTGACCACTAGGAGGAGGGACGGATGCTCAGTCTGCTTCCGGTGCCCTGGCTTCGCTGGCGAAATTGATCATCGAGGTTGACCCTTTGCCCAGTTTATACAGGCGATATAGCGCATTGAATGCGATGCTATTTTGGTAGTCCCACATTGGGACCACCGAATTCTTCTTGACGTCGTCGTCTCGCCCGATCTTCGATTAGCCGTCGATGATCGCGACACTCTTGCTTGCGCCGATCCGATTTGCTCCAGCGGTGGCCATTGCTTCGGCCATTTCTCGCGTCGAGATGCCACCAGAAGCCTTAACGCCCATGTCATCTCCAACTGTCTTTCGCATCAGTGCGACATGTTCAACAATTGCTCCACGAGCCGCAAAACCTGTCGATGTCTTGACGAAATCGGCGCCGGCGTTCTGCGAGGCTTTGCATGCGGCAACGATCTCCGCGTCCGTAAGCAGACACGTTTCGAAAATAACCTTCAGGACTGCGTCTCCACACGTCCGCTTCAATGCTGCGATCTCTTCCTCGACCGCCCTGATGTTGCCGCTCTTCAGGTCCCCCACCGATATGACCATGTCGATCTCTTTTGCCCCTTGCGAAAGCACCAATTCCGTCTCGAAATTCTTGATTATCGTCGGGACGGCTCCCAAGGGAAATCCTACTACTGAGCAGGTGAGGACAGCGGATCCGGAAAGCCGTGCTGCAACCCGCGGGATATGGATCGGATTGACGCAGACCGCCTTGAATCGGTGTTCAATTGCCTCTGCGCAATAGCGTTCGATGTCGGCCTCTGTCGCCTCAGGTCGAAGGTTCGTGTGGTCAATCATCGAAGAAAGTTTCAAACTGTCAAGCACTCGGGGCTCCCGTTAAACGCGCTGCTGCTAGTGTCGCTACCCTACAAGCAGCGATCACGGATTCTTCTACTTCTCTGCGCTCTCCAGTCGCTCTATTGGAACCGACAGCACAAATGCTTCCCGTTCGGAGATTAAAAAGCGATCCGAGGACGAAGAGAGTGGCAGCCTCCATCTCCATAGAGGCAACCTTGCGCGACTTAAGATAATCGGCCGGACCCTCTAGGTCTGTCAGTTGATGCCCGCCAGGGATTGCGTTGCCCTCGCCCCCATAAAACGAGTCGACGCTTGCGGTGAGCCCGACGTGATAGCGATACCCAAGCTCTTCGCACGCAGCAATGAGGGCGTTCGTGACGGCCAAATCGGCAACCGACGGATATTCCCTGTTTACATACGCATCGACGGTCCCAGTCATCCGGACCGCGCCATGGGAAATTACGAGATCGCCTGGAGCAATGTGCTCCTGCAGTGACCCACAAGTGCCTACGCGGATAAAGGTGTCCGGGCCAGCTTCAGCAAGCTCCAGGACCGCTATTTCAGTTGATGGGCCACCGATCCCGGATGAGCATGCGGCGATCGGCGATCCATTGGCCATTCCTCTGGCAAGTCGAAACTCGCGGGTAAAAGAGATCTCTTCGTAACTGTCCCAGGTTTTGCCCATTATCGGCACTCTTCCGGGATCCCCCGGAACGAGGACGCATCTCGGTAGCTCGACGCCGCGTATATCGACATGACGCTTACCACGTGCTTGCTGTTTTTCACTTTGCATGATCACTCCTTATTCGTCAGCCAGCTGCACAAGCAGTTCGGCGAGGATTTTTGTCGCGGCTGTCAAATGCTCAGGTTCGGCCCATTCTTCCGGCGAATGGCTAATGCCGCCTTTGCAAGGGACGAAAATCATTCCGGAGGGTGCGATGTAACTAAGCTGGCGTGCGTCATGGCCTGCAGCTGAGAATACGGGCATGTGCGGTATTCCAACAGCATCAGCACATGCAGCAATCTTATTTTGAATCTCGGCGTCGAAATGAACCGATGGAGCATGCGTGATCTCCTTAACAATAGCCCCGCAGGGGCCTTTTTCGCGCTCAACGATGCTATGAATACACTTGGCGATCGCATCGACCGCCTGATCATCAACATGTCTGATATCGATCGAAAAGAAGACCTCTTGCGGGACGACGGAAGGGGCGTTCGGCGTGACGTTCAGCATGCCCACAGTGAACTTGAAACCAGCGATTTTTGCTGTCTCAAGATCAAGCGAGTTGATGATCCGCGCCGCAGCAAGCAGGGCGTCTCGCCGAACCCCTCGTTCGGCGGTCCCGGCATGCGCGGGCTCGCCGAGGATCTTGACGCGGTACCGCCTCGTTCCCTGGATGCCGGTCACAACGCCAATGGGATAACCCGCTTCTTCGAGACGCGTCGCCTGCTCAATGTGAGGTTCGACGTAACTGGCGATCGGCCAGTTCAAATCTCGCAACGATACGCCATCGTCAGACGCCAACACTGCATCGCGAGCTTGAGCCAGACTGACGCCTTGTCCGTCCTTTAGCAGCTCAGCCTCACCAATCGAAAGCTTGTTTGTGAAGACACACGATCCAGTCATTCCGGGGGCAAAGCGGCACGCTTCTTCGTTTGTCCATGCGACGACTTCGATCGACCGATTGGTTCGTTTGCCCGAACTGATGATAGCGTTGACGGCCTCGAGGGCACTTATAACACCGAAAGCACCATCAAATTTCCCACCCGTCGGCTGGGTGTCGATATGAGATCCGGCGACGACGGGCGCAAGTTTAGGAGAAAGCCCTTCAAGTCGAAGGAACAGATTGGCCGCCACATCAGTGTAGGGCGTCAAACCGAGGTCTCGCGCCCAACTCACGATTTGAGCGCGAGCGGCGATTTCGTCCACGGTCAGCGTTTGGCGATCTACGCCGCCATCTGGACGCTTGCCAAACTCGGCGAGCTCCATCAGCCGCGCCCACAGGCGCTCCCCATCGACGTGACCGTGCACGTCGCCGATCATTCGGTTTTCATGATCTGAGCACCATTTGCTCTTGGATCACGCCTTTCCCACTTATCAGCCTGGACCTGTGCCAGAAACTCTGCGACGACCCGATTGAAGAGATCTGGCTCTTCAAGGTTCAACGTGTGACCTGCTTTCGGAAAAACTGAGAGCCCTGCCCTGCTGATCGACTTTTTCAGGAAAATACCGGTTTGCAGGCAATGGTCGTCTTCGTCGCCAGTCATTATCAGGACGGGTACGTCTAGAGCCTTGAACTGTTCTTCCAGATCATAAAGCGACGGCCTTTGCATCTGCACGCCGCGCATCGTGTTTGCCGCGCCGCGATCTGAGTGCTTGCCGAGACGCTCGGCAAAAAGAGCCCACCCGCGCGGGTCTTTGTTCTGAAACTGAACTCGGGAGGGGCCAGAGGCGTAAATCGGCGCGAAGTCTTTCGCCCCGACGGTTTCAAACTTGCTGGCAACGCCTTCGGAAATGCCGCGGAAGTATTCTTCCCACTTTTTTTCGGCGCCGTAGCCCGTTCCAGCAGCAACAGCTGAGCAGACCCGGTCAGGGCGGCGAAGGGCAGCATGGAGGACCGCAAACCCCCCCATAGACAGGCCAATAAGATGGGCCTTTTCGATACCAGCAGCAGTCATAACATCGAAAATGTCATCTGCCGCCCTTGCCTGAGAGTAAGCACTCACATCCTCTGGAATGTCCGAGGGGGCAAAACCCCGCGCGGCGAACGTCAGACATTTGTGGCGCCTCGCAAAATAACCGATCTGCGGTTCCCAACTCCAGTAGTTGCCGCCGAACTCGTGGACGAAGAGAATGGGCTCTCCACTGCCGCATTCCTCGAAATAGAGCTCAATACCGTCTGACGTTCTCGCGCGTGCCATTATTCCACCTCAGATGATTGAACGACGAGATGCGATGCCACCATCGACAGTCATGATCGTACCGCTCGTGTAGCCGGAGCGCTTCGAAGCCAGGAAGACAATGAGGTCAACAACTTCGCTCATATGTGCCGGTCGGCCAAGTGGGTAACGGGCTTCGAGTTCCTTGTAGCGATCCTCGGAGCCAAACATGGAAACGGAACGCTTCTTGAGCATGTTATAGATACGGTCGGTATCGACCGGGCCCGGGTTCACGCCGACTACGCGGATATTGTCGTCGAGGCTGTGACCACCCATGGCTCGCGTGAAAGCCATAAGGCTCGCATTGCCGGTTGTACCAGCAACGTACTGCGGGTCGAAGACTTCGCCACCGTTACCAATGTTGTTGATGATGACCCCGCCACCGCGAGCCTTCATCTTGGCATAGACTGCTCTGGTCATGTTGATGTAGCCGAAGACCTTCAGCTCCCATCCGTCGCGCCAACGCGTCGCGTCGACATCCCAGAGGCTTCCGCTCGGGATCGCGCCAGCGTTGTTAACGAGAACATCGATATCGCCGGCTGCTTCAACAACTGCCTCTACGGCACCGTCTGCCGTCAAATCGACGGCCTGCACAGTTACGTTGACCCGATTAGCATTGAGGATTTCCTGCCGAATTGCTTCCAGCTTGTCGCCCGAGCGGGCCACCAAGTGCAGATGGCAGCCTTCTTCGGCTAACGTCTTGGCAAGTGCTTCGCCGATGCCCTGTGATGCGCCGGTGATGAGAACTTTTTTGCCACTGAGAAATAGATCCATAGTCGTTCTTCTTCTGTTTGCGCGTTGATTTTAGAAATTGCCGGCGTCGATTTTCAGAGTTCGGGCTTCCTCGATGACTTGCGGGAGAATGTGAGCAAACTCCTCGGCCCACTCTTGTGGAACACTGACGCTGACCTTGATGAAGCGGTCACCGAACTTTGGCGTGTGATAGGCACCCTGTCGGATCATGATGTTGTGGTTTTGGTAGGCCGCCACCAGTGCTTCGGGTGCGATGCCGAGCTTTTGGGTTTCCACAACAAGGAAATTGCCGTTCGAAGGAAATACCGGCACAACCAAACGATCAATCTTGTCACACGCATCTTTAACGACCTTCTGGTTGTCGCGCGTGACTTGCAGAACTTTCGGGAACCACTCTTTCTTGATCGACAGCGCGGCGATTGCGGCATGCTGGGAGACGATATTGGATCCGAGATTGTTCGGCGGCGAAGCAGAGAGCGCTTCGATCAGGTCAGGATTTGAAATAACAGCTCCCACGCGCAGACCCGCAAGGCCCGACCACTTCGAGAAGCTATAGATCGTTAGCGTCTTCTCTGGATAGATTTTCGCGGCAAGAGTGTGATCGTAGGCGAAATCGCGGTAGGTGCAATCGTGGATCAGGTACGCCCCTGCCTTTTTCACGACATCCACGATCGTCGAGATCTCTTCCGCCGTGCAGGCGGTACCGAGCGGGTTGTTAGGGTCAACGAGATAGACAATCTTCGTCTTCGGCGTGATTGCTGCTGCGAGCCGCTCTGCGGAAAGACGATAGCCGTATTCCTCTCCATAAATGGGAACCTGCTTCACTTCGGCGCCCTTGGACCGCGCGAAAGCCATCGGCCAGTTCCAAGTCGGATCGGTGGTTACGAATTCGTCGCCAGGCTGAAGAAGAGTATGGCAGGCATGGTACAAAGCTTCGACTGCTCCGTCCGTCACCATGGCAGTTAGGCCGGGCAAGCCGAGATCATCGATGATCCCTTGGCGTAGAGCCTCAAAGCCTAGCGGCGGCGCGTAGATGTGAAAGCCTTCGTCGCGAATGCACTTCTGCATTGCCTCGAACACGGCGGGATGCGCTGGTACGTGGTTTGTATTCTGTCCCATCCACCGCAGATCGGCATTTGCGACCAAGCGGTCGAAATGCCCGTTGCGACTTTCAAATCTCTTCATTGCGAATTCCCCTTCATCAATCCCGATAGCCAGAGTTTGCATTCCTGTAGACCGATGTCAATATTATGTATCCATATTTTTGCAATTTGCATACAAGTATCGCGAAGCGGCATCGAGCCAACCGCGGAAGGACCACGGTTGGCTCGATAGACGCAGACGCGATCTGACGAGAATGTTAGGATTTGACGTAATTGTGCCCATCAGCGGCCGGGGCACGCGCCCGCCCAACCAGTCCTGCAACGACAATAATGGTCACAATATACGGGGCCATCGCCAGAAAGTCGGACGGCACAGGCGTCTGCAATATTATGAGTTTCTGCTGCAGAGTGTCGGCAAATCCAAAGACCAGCGCGGCGGCCAAGACGCCTATTGGATGCCAGCGGCCAAAGATCATCGCAGCCAGTCCTATGAAGCCGCGTCCTGCAGTCATATTTTCATCGAACTGGCCAACTGCCCCCAGAGTGAACCATGCTCCTCCGAAGCCGGCAACCATCCCGCCGAGTACAACGTGGAGGGTGCGGGTACGGAATACGTCGATGCCTAAGGTATCTGCAGCGCGAGGGTACTCGCCAACCGATCGCGCACGTAGGCCGAATCGAGTATGAAACAGATAGTAGGTTGTGCCTACAATCATTATCAGGGCGGCATATACGAAAAGATTCTGCGCAAATAGGACCGGTCCGAGCAATGGTATTTGGCTCAAGATCGGAATTTCAATCGCGCGGAAGATTGGTGCATGATTCAAGCTTGGACTTCTGACGAGCACTTGGCTTGCAGCATAACTGGTTAAGCCAAGGACCAGCATATTGATTACGACGCCTGCGATAATGTGGTCCAGAAGGAACCTGACCGTCAGGATCGCCAGTAGCCAGCCGAGAAGGCCACCGACAATTGTAGCAGCCAAGAGCCCGCTGTAACCACCGAGGAGGGAGCCAATAACCGCACCGGTGAAAGCTCCCGCAAGCATCATCCCCTCGATTCCGATATTGACGATACCAACTCGCTCGCAGAGCACGCCGGCTAACCCGCCAAATGCGATGGGAACAGCACGAACGACCGTGGCTTGAAGAAGGCCAACCAAGGACAATGATTTGTCCGCCGTCGCCCAAGTCAGGAACGCTGTCGTCGCGAGAGCCAGCGCGATCCCCAGCAAAAGGTTCGTCGATTTGGATTCTGCCTTCAGAAGGAGATTGAATCCCAACAGGGCGACAATCGCCGAAACCACGTATATATATGGGCCAGCGGGAATATGCAGTGCTCCAATTTTCCAGTCTGCCCTTGGCGGATCGAGATTGAATGTTGCACTGCCTGCCAAGTTGTGACCCAAACTTACAGCGATTACTACTGCTATAAGAATGAGCAGGAGGCCGACGATGCGATTACGCTTGCGCAGCGCGGGATCGACTGGAGCTTTCTGCTCAGCCTGAACAATTGCGGAACTAGACATGTCAGACCTCCTTGCCCGACTGGAATACGAACGGGTAGAGCCGCTTGATCAGAATCGGGGCGGCGATAAAAAGCAGAACGATCGCTTCGATGACGGTTACGAGGTCGATGCTGACGTCGGCCACCACACTCATTTGACGACCACCGGCAATCAGTCCACCGAAAAGGATCCCTGAGAAGACAACACCTACAGGATGGAGACGGGCCAGTAGTGCGACCGCAATCGCTTCGAACCCAAGGCCACCTGTGAAGCCCGGTGTCGCACGACCGAGCACACCCAAGGTCAGGCTGGCACCCGCCAACCCGGCAATACCACCGGAAATCATCATGGCCAGAATAATCGTTTTCGCCGGACTCATGCCTGCGACTCGGCCGGCCATGGGGCTTGCCCCCATTACCCGGATTTCGAACCCCAGTTTTGTCCGCCAGAGAAGAAAAGCCACAGCAAGAGCGGCCCCGAGAGCAAGTAAAAAGCCGAAGTTTACGCGCAGGGACGGATCTACCCATCCAAGAAGCTGAGGTAGCGCAGCAGAATCAAGGACTGACCGAGATATCGGGTCTGACCGGTCTGGATTTTGCACCGGCGGATTTCTCAGAAGGAACTCAACAAAGCGAAGAGCGACGAAATTGAGCATGATGGTCGTGATGACCTCGTGCGCTCCACTTGATACCTTCATCCATCCAGCTAATCCCGACCACATTGCCCCTGCTGTAAACGCACACGCCAGCGCAAGCGGAATGTGAACTACCGTTGGCAAGCCTGGGCAACTAAATCCTGCCACCAGACCAGCCATACCTCCGACCAGCAATTGCCCTTCCAGGCCAATGTTGAATAGTCCAGCGCGCGCGCCAACGATGAATGCGGCTCCAGCGATGATTAACGGCGTGGATGCCACAAGCGTCTCTGACAGGCCTTGCGGAGAGCCGAATGCGCCGATAGCCAGGGATCGGAGCGCTATGAACGCACCTTCAGTCGAAACGCCGGATACGAGCATGATGGCGATTGCGACTGCAAGCGCGGTTATGAGCGCGAGCACGACCAATAGGATCGATGCCACCGCGCCGCTAGTCCCTACTAAAGAGCGTGATTTTGTAGCTGCGATATTCATTACTGAAGTCCCTTTTGGGGCGGCGCGACACCTGCCATCGCCAAACCGATCAATTCTCGGTTTTCCATTTTCCCTTCGAACTCCGCCACGATCCTCCCGTGATAAAGGACCAGGATCCGGTCGGAGAGCGCTAACACCTCATCAAGCTCTGTCGAAACCAACAGCACGCCAACGCCCTGATCGCGCGCTTCGACGATCCGCTTGTGGATGTATTCGATAGATCCGACATCCACGCCACGCGTCGGTTGAGCCGCAATGAGCGCCTTGATCGGTCGGCTCATTTCTCGTGCGATGACGACTTTCTGCTGGTTCCCTCCGGATAGAGAAGAAGCGGGCAAGTCGACGTTGTTGGTTCGGACGTCGAATTCTTTCACGAGGTCGTTCGTAACCGCCTTGACACTCGGCCAATCTACCTGTCCGAGCGAAGAAAAGCGGGACTCATAGTAGCTGTTCAGAGCCGAGTTTTCGACGATGGACATCGAGAGCGCCAAGCCACAATGCGTTCTGTCCTCGGGTATGTGACCAAGCCCTATTTCGTGTCGTCCGCGGGCGCCGATATTGTCGACGTAACGTCCGTCAATCCAGACGCTACCACTCGCATGCGGCGACAGGCCGGCCGCAACATCGATCAGCTCTGTTTGCCCATTCCCGTGAACACCAGCGATACCAACAATCTCCCCGGACCGGACTGCAAGGTTGATGTCCGAAAGAGCGGTTTTGGCATGGTCGTCAGCTGTGAAGACTTCCCTTAGTTCCAGAACAGGCTTGCCGACGACTGCGGTCTGCTTATCGACCTGCAGCGAGACGGGGCGGCCAACCATCATGTTTGCCAGCGATTGGGGGGTGCTATCCTTTGGATCGGACTGGCCAACGACGCGACCGTGTCTCAAGACAGTGATCTTGTCCGCAATCTCCATAACCTCGTTGAGCTTGTGAGTGATCAAGAGGACTGCCTTGCCAGCAGTACGAAGCCCACGGACAATATCAAAGAAGCCCTCCACCTCCTGAGGAGTCAGCACGGCGGTCGGTTCGTCGAAAATTACAACGTCGGCCGCCCGGTACAGCACCTTGGCAATTTCCACGCGCTGCTGAGCGCCCACCGGGAGGTCTTCGATTTTCGCATCGGGATCCACACCTAGCCCGAACTTGGCGCTAATATCGATAACGCGTTGTCTAGCTGTTCTGAGGTCGAGGCGATCACCCATCGTGGTGGGTTCTTGCCCAAGAACGATGTTCTCCGCCACTGTGAAGGCAGGGATCAGCATGAAATGTTGATGGACCATGCCGACGCCGGCGGCGATGGCATCTTTCGGACTAGCAAATTTAACTTCCGATCCGTCTATGAGTATCCTTCCTCCATCTGCCGGCGACAAGCCATAGATGACGTTCATCAAGGTGGTTTTTCCGGCGCCATTTTCCCCCAAGAGGCAATGAACTTCCCCGGAGGCTACAGTGAACGAGATATCCTCGTTCGCAACGAAGCTTCCATAACGCTTCGTGATCTTATCGAGCGTGATTATCATGATTTTCGCGATTCGGTTGGAGGGAAGATCCAGCTTTCGCTGGATCCGCCTTACTTGACGCTGAGTTTCCCCGATACGATCTGCTCTCTGACGTCTGCGAGTTCCGCCTTCAGATTTGCTGGAACGTCTTTGTCCAAGTCATGAAAGGGAGCGATATCCACACCGCCATTGGCGAGGGAGCCGCGCTGTTCGCCCCCGGCAAAAGTGCCTTCTTTAACGGCTTTGACGACTTCGAAGGTGGTGTTATCCATTCGCTTCATGATCGAGGTGAGGTAGACGCCCTTGAACTTTTCGTTTGTCAGAGCCATGTCGGCATCGACGCCGAGTATCTTCAGCTTTTCAGCTCCAAGCTCGTCTGCCAAGGCCGCGCTGCCGAGGCCGACAGTGCCCGCAACAGGAAGGACAATATCTGCACCTTCGTCGTAGAGATTTTGCGCAAAAGTCCGACCATCGTCCAATGAGCGAAAATTATTGACGAAGAGGCCCTGCTTGGTATCCGGGTCCCAGCCCAAAACGTTTATCTTTGCGCCCTTAACCTTATTGTAGTGCCTGATACCGCGCACGTAGCCATCCATGAAGATCGTGACTGGCGGGATGTTCATCCCACCGAAAACGCCGATGGTACCAGTCTTAGTCATGCCCGCGGAAAGGTAACCTGCAAGGAAGGCAGCTTCATCGGTCGCAAATGTCTGGCTACGGATATTCGGAAGGGGTGGATTGTAGGAGTAATCGACAATCGAGAACTTCTGATTAGGATTGGCTTTAGCGAACTTCTCCGTCGCCTTTCCCCATAAGAATCCGACTGTTACGATAACGTCGCACTTTCCACCGAGCACAGATGTCATATTGGGCTCGTAGTCGACCTCTGACAGCGATTCCACGACCTTCGCCGAAATGCCGAGTTCCTTTTCTGCACGTTTCATACCGCGCCACGCCGTCTCATTGAAGCTACGGTCGTCAACCCCTCCAGTATCGGTTAGTTCGCAACCCGTGACGTGCTTCTCCGCGAAAGCCGGCATGGCGATAACAGTCGTAGCCAGGAGTGCCCCAGCCAATGTGTTGCAGATACGCATGGTGATCCCCTTTTTATAAATTTTGCAGAGCCACTCGCGAGGTTCAGCCTCGCAAGGTATCCATATCTACGCATACCGTATGCAGAAATGCAATTCTGATATTCTTAATTCGCGTAAAAAAGTGTCACAACCTTGCAGCTCGCCCATATGGAGCGAAATTCCGACCTCGAGCCCGTCTTTGCGCTCAAGTATTCTGCCCTGACCTTTATTGTCCGCGTAAAATTCTTCATTAATAAGGATGTTGCATCCTCAATCGCCTATTTCGTATACTCTCCACGAAGCAGGCGATGATGGGGACTGTGAGCGTCTACCGGTCCGATCGTCGCAATCTTTTCAGGAGTAGGAATGTCAACCATAGCGGGCCCAACCATCGTCGAACGTATCCGTATATGCCTCGAAGCAGAAATACTTACTGGCACCATATCTCCAAAGCTTGGATGAGAAAGAGCTGGCACCGCGTTTTATACCCTCCCGTGCGAGAGGCCTTGCGCAGTCTCGAGGCTCGTAACTTTCTTGCTTGGGAGGCGCGGCGGGGTCCTACGGTTCGCGCGATGTCATCGCCGGAAGTCGTCGACATACTCCAAGCGATGGCGGAGCTTGAAAGCCTTTGCGCGAAACTCGCGGCTTGACGGGGGACGGAGGCTCAGTTCGAGGAGCTTGCATCGCTGCAAGACGAATGCGCGGCCTCGGCAGGGCGGGCTACGCGATGCTGTCCTACAGCGTCAATAGGAAGTGACAGGAGGCAATATTCAGCGTGGGGCGGAATCGTTTCTTCAAAATCAGACTGAGGAGATCAGGATGAGAATGGGTCCCTATCGGCGGTTCATCACGCAGCAACCGGGCCGTATGTTGGTTCTGTGTTGGAGCATAGCGCTCAAAGAGCGCAGGGATGATGACGCTCACGCCCTGGATGCGCACGCGAATTCTTGGATACGAAGTCAGTGACTGGATGCCCTGGCGCGAGTCGGCCCAGGAGTATGCCGACGATCAAATCTAACCGACGTAAATCTTATCTATGTCTTATACATATGAAAGGCCAACTATGACTCGAGCAATCCTTTGTATCCTCGATAGCGTGGGTATCGGCGGGGCCCCCGATGCCGGAGATTACCAGAGCCTGGGCGCGGATACTATCGGCCACATCGCTCGTGAGGCGGCCGCTGGCCGAGCGGATACCGATAGAGTGCGATCCGGCCCCCTGCATTTACCCAATCTCAGCAGCCTGGGCCTTGGCGCCGCTGCGAAGCTCTCGACTGGGCTGACGCCTGCCGGCTTGGACGGTTCAGTATCAAAGGGTTTTTTTGCCGTTGGTCGGGAGATCTCGAAGGGAAAGGACACGCCTTCAGGGCACTGGGAGTTGGCGGGCGTACCCGCGATCGAAGACTGGGGCTATTTTCCGAATACGATTCCCGCTTTCAGTGCGCCGTTTTTGAAGGAGATTTGCAAAGAGGCCGGGATCAACGGAACTCTTGCCAACATGCCTGCCTCAGGAACCTCGGTGATCGGCAGATTCGGCGCTGAGAGCATACGATCCGGACTTCCCATTTTCTACACATCGGCTGATAGCGTCCTGCAAATTGCGGCCCACGAAGAGAGCTTTGGACTAGAGCGGCTTTATGAACTATGCAAAGTGGCCTTCAAGGTGACGGAGCCGATGCGGATCGGGCGCGTCATTGCTCGTCCCTTCTCGGGCGATGAGGAAAGCGGCTTCAAAAGGACGGGAAATCGCCGCGACTTCGCTATAGCGCCACCTGAGCCAACAATTCTCGATAGGGTGAAGGATTCCGGCAAAGATGTTTTTGCTATCGGCAAAATATCCGACATCTTTGCCGGCCGAGGCGTCACTCACGTCCTGAAAGCAAGTGGAAACATGCGCATAATGGATAGAACCGTCGAAGCTATTCGATCGTCGAAGTCGGGTGATTTAATCGTCACGAATTTCGTCGATTTCGATCAGGAGTACGGTCATCGACGCGATGTCGCTGGGTATGCTCTAGCCTTGGAGCAGTTCGACTCACGTCTTCCCGAAATCATGGAAATCATGGGCGATGACGACTTGCTCGTTATTACAGCTGATCATGGGAACGATCCGACGTGGACCGGTACCGATCACACGCGCGAGCAGGTACCGATCCTTTGCTTCTCTCCGTCGATTAGCCCCGGAAGTGCAGGGGTTCGAACGAGTTTCGCGGATGTTGCGCAGACAATCGCAGCATGGCTGGGTGTAGATCTCGGCCCGCATGGCGAAGCTCTTCCACTCGGTCGCTGAGACCGCCCAGTGCTGCTGACAAAAACGAAGGCCGCCATCACGCTGACTGCTTCTGCTAAAGCAAACCTGACAGCGGGCTGGCCTTCGCGGAGAAAACTTGACCTCGCTTTCAAATTATCCAATTCTGATATTTCTGCATTCAAAAAAAGACGTTTTGAACATATAGGCGCTTGACGTCCGATCTCCATTTTGCAACGCTCAAAGAAAAAAAATACGAAAGATCAAAAATCGTATCCAGAGGAACGGAACAATGAGATCATTCAAATGCACGTCATCTTTAGTCGCGGCCATGATCGGCTTCGCCGGAAGCGTTTCAAGTGGTTACGCGGAAGAGGCAGTATCCGTCAGACTTCGCTGGGTAGCCCAAGCGCAATTTGCCGGAGTCTACGTCGCGCTCGAAAAAGGCTTCTACAAAGAGGCGGGCCTCGATGTCACGGTAAATCCCGGTGGCCCTAATGTCACAGCGGAAACGATGGTCGCCTCTGGCGCTGATACGTTTGCTGTTACTGGAATGACTGACGCGATTTTGTTCGCCAGAGAAAAGAACCTCCCGATCATAACGGTCGGCATGACCCTCCCCACCTCTCCTTATGCGTTTGTTGCCCACGACGATGCAGGGATCAACTCTGTGAAGGATTTCGCTGGCAAGACCATGTCGGCGTGGTTCACCGGCTCGCAATATCAGCTGTTCACTGTACTGACCAATGCGGGTCTTGATCCCACGAAGGAGCGAGTAGCGTCACAACCGTTCTCGATGCAACCGTTTATCGACCGAAAGTATGAGATCTCCACCGTGACCACGTACAATGAACTGCTCACGCTCAAGGAGCAGAACATTCCGGTTAAGATCTTTCGAGCTGACGAGAACGGAGTCCGTGGGCAAGATGGCGCAATTATCGCCTCCGAGAAAACTGTCAAAGAAAAACCTGAGATCGTCCAAGCCTTCCTTAACGCCACGCTGAAGGGCTGGAAGGACGCCATCATCAATCAGGACGATGCAGTGAATATCGTCATGAAGCACGGCTCCGGTCTCAAGCGTGAGCATCAGGCCGCTATGATGGCCGAATATGCACGGATGGCGTCCTCAGGAGATGCTAGAACCAAAGGCATCGGATACGTGGATATAGACGCGAGCAAAGCGGTAAATGAAAGTCTCGTAAAATTCAAGGCGCTGAAGAGCCCCCAGGACGTGAACGCCGCGTTCACCAACCAGTTCTGGGACAAGGTGCCGGCAGAGGACAAGAGCCTATGAATCCACTCGTGAAGGGGGTTCCAGCACCCCCTCACCTTCAGCTGGTAAATCTAGGCAAGCGTTTCGGACCAGTCGTAGCGGTCAAAGGTGTGGACCTTTCTTTAGAACGCGGAGAGTTTATTACTCTAATCGGGCCATCAGGAAGTGGAAAATCAACGCTCTTCAACATGATTGCCGGTCTCTTGCCACCTGATGCGGATGGGTCGATCGTCTTTGACGGTCGAATACAAGGACAAGGAGAGCTGCTGGGCAAGGTCTCTTTCATGCCGCAACGCGACCTGCTACTCCCATGGCGCACTGTCCTTGATAACGCTATTGTCGCGCTCGAGATTGAGGGAGTGAAGAAGCGAATAGCACGCGACCGGGCACGAGCGCTCTTTCCCGAATTCGGCCTTGCAGGTTTCGAAGACAAATACCCTCATGAACTGTCTGGCGGCATGCGACAGCGCGTCGCGCTCATGCGTACGTTTCTCTTTGAACGCGATCTCCTGCTACTTGACGAACCCTTCGGCGCACTCGACGCATTGACGCGATCGATGATGCAGTTATGGCTTCTGGATATCTGGGCTCGCCACAAGCGGACCGTACTGTTCATCACCCATGATATCGACGAGGCGATCCTGCTAGGCGACAAAGTCGCGGTGATGTCGACCCGCCCAGGTTCGATCAAATATAGCGAAACGATCGATCTTCCCCGCCCGCGAGAGTCCGCTCTTGCGACAACGGCTGAGTTTGGCGCCATCAAAAGAAGGCTTCTCGAGGTCGTTGAAGAGGAAAGCCGCAAAACTTTCGATACGGAGCGGTCATGACGGCAGGAACTGTGCTTAGAACAGCGATGTTCCCCCTTGGTCTCATATTTGTGTGGTGGGTTGTTGTTCCGATCGCCGGCGTGCCGGATAGGTACCTTCCAGGACTTGGAGAAATTGTAGTCAATGCAGTTGCGGTTGCGCCTGAGCTTGCGGCCGCGGTGGGACGGACCGGTCTGGAAGCTTTTCTTGGATTTACCCTAGCAGCAGTAACCGGGGTTATCTGGGGCACACTTTTTGCGAAGGTGCCCGTCCTCGAGCGCTCAGTGTTACCGCTGTTTGTTGCCTTGCAAACAATACCAGTTGTGGCCTTCGGCGCTATCGTCGTGATCTGGTTCGGGAATACCCTGCTGGCGAAGGTGTTTATCTCGTACTTCCTGGCGTTCTTCCCGATTTCGGTCAACACCTTGCAGGGTCTTAGGGCCGTAAACCCCCAGCGCGTTGACCTATTCCGGAGCTTCGGAGCGTCGAGGCTGAAGACTTATCGCTCCGTAGAGCTGCCGGCGGCACTTCCCAATATCGTTGTCGGCTTGAAAACAGGCGTTTCTCTTGCCCTCGTCGGCGCCATCGTCGGCGAATGGTTTGGCGACACCGTAGGCCTTGGCGTTATGCTGCTACAGGCGCTCTATTTCGAAGACGTCCTGCGCACGTGGGTCCTTATTATTGCGACCGGTCTTCTTGGAGGGACATTCTACAGTCTGCTTGCCTACTGCGAAAAGAAGCTTGTTTGGTGGAGGGGCGAGTAATGCAAAGATTGACCTCAATTTTCCCTGCAGCAGTGACGCTCCTAGTCGCACTGATAACTTGGCAACTTGTTGTCGTAACATTCGGCATCCAGCCTTTCGTCCTGCCTTCGCCACTCAAGATCGCGGAGTTCATGGGATCGCAAGCATCTCAGCTCTTCGGTGACCTGCTTATCACTATTGGAGAGACTCTCGGCGGTTTTTTCCTTGGTTCGGCGATCGGCATACCTCTTGCGGTTGTCTTCGTATTGCTGCCATCGGTACAATGGGCAATCATGCCACTTGCCGTCACCATTAATATGGTCCCGACGGTCGCGTTTGTGCCGCTCGCCCTGATCTGGTTCGGTGTCGGCGTCGCCTCAAAAATTGCCATTGCTGCCTTAACGGTCAGTTTCCCGGTCCTGATTAATACGCTTGCGGGCCTAACCAGCCCGCTTCCCGCGCATATCGACCTCTATCAGAGTTTTGGTGCGCGTTCGATGTCGATCCTAACCAGATTGAGACTGCCTGCGGCTTTACCATCCATCGGGACTGGCCTGAAGGTGGGATTCGCACGTTGCACCGTCGTGGTAATCGTCACGGAGATGCTCGGAGCCTATTCAGGAATCGGGCAGACTATTTATCGAGCGACGTCGCAAATTGACTCGGTCACGGTTTGGTCAGCAGTCGTCCTGTCTTCAATCGCTAGTCTTATCTTGTATGGTATCTTGGCGGGGTTGCTTAAGAGGTTCATTTGGTGGGATTAAGCTACTCGAGGAAAAAGTCGAGCAGGCGGGATCATACCTATGGCTGTAAAAGAGAGCGCACAATCACAGAAACTCCATGGCGACATGGAAAGTCGTGGCCGGGTTAGCCGGTCAGACGAACTGCGTGAGGCACTTGAGGAAATGATCATCACCGGTCGTCTGCCGCCAGGCGCCCGGATCGATGAGGGCGCCCTGGTGGATCAATTCCAAGTGTCCCGCACACCCATGCGCGAAGCCATTAAAGCACTGATCGCGACGGGCATGCTCGAAGTCCGCCCGAGACAGGGCGTGTCGGTGGCTGCAGTTTCAATCCCAAAGCTCATGGAAATGTTTGAGACCATGGCGAACTTGGAGGGGATGTGCGCACGGTACGCCGCAAGGCGCGCTACCCCTGAGGAGATCGCTCGGCTCCTTGAGATTCAGCAACGTCTCGAGGACGAACTAGGCGCCCACAATCCTGATCGATTTTATGAGATCAACGCAGAATTTCACGACCTGCTTTACGATGCCTCGCACACTGAATTCATTGCGGATCAGACACGTGCTCTACGTCGGCGCGTGTCGATGTACCGAAAGCATGTCACCTATCTTCCCGGCCGAATGGAAGCAACAATTGGCGAACACGGCAAAATCATCGACGCAATCAAGGCCAATGACCCTGTCGCTGCTGCTACAGCCGCCATGGACCATCTAAACCTCTTGGGTGATGACATGGTCGATTTTATCGCACGCCTTACCCGCACTATGGATGTTTATAAATAGACGCTTTAGTTATCGCCCACGCCCCCAACTTAGTTGCTTTCGACGCGGACGCGCCTTTGTTGGCGAGTGGAGGCAACACGCCACTGCCCGATGGCAGCCGGCTTTCGATAGCGCCAGACCTAGGTTGACTGCCATCGAGCTCGTCTGAGCAGGTCCAGTTGATTAAAGCAAACGGATCCCGGTAGATTCTACCGCAACGGTGTCGCAGCGGCTATGGTGCTTAACGGGCAGAGAAAAGTCGTCAGGTCCAAAGTGATCCACGCTCGTGACGCCATTGAGCGTGCGGCCGCAGATATGCTCGACCTCCTTCGATAATGCCCGATTTTAACCTCGGTGAAATGGCATCGCCAGGCTGCCCGGGCAGCTCCCACGGGGCCGGTTCCTGACCTACTCAGGCGATCGCGAATGCCGAAAGGAGCCGCCAAGCTCCGGCGCCTCCGCCTTCCACATAAAAAGTGCGCCGGCGAGGATAATGCCCCACCGACCGGACAATTGCCCCAGAAGCCTCTCAACTTGTGTGGCCATCCAGACATTTTGGTCGCCGTTGAAAGCAGCAGTGGAGCCGTTTGATACCGCCTTCTACCATCCTTTCTTGACTTCGCTCCTATACCTATTTTTCCCCCAAAGCTTCTAGCATGAGAGGCGAGCCGGGATCTCGGAAAGCGACGCCACCTCCATTGTCGGCCGTGCGCTCGTGTTATTTTCGATCCCCATTGGATTAAACCAGCAGCTCTCGATACCGAATTGGTTGCCGCCCAGGATATCTGCATCAAGTCTATCGCCGATGATGATGGCCTCCGCCTTATTGAAAGTGGTAAATCTTTGCGTCGAATATTCAAAGAATCGCGCGTCAGGTTTTGCAAAACCGCACGCTTCGGATGTTGCCACAAAGCTAAGCCAAGGGGAAAGACCAGAATTTGCGATGCGCTTCGTTTGTACATGCTCAATGCCGTTGGTGATGATCCCCACTTCGCCCCAAGCAGAGAGGTGTTCACAAATCTCCCTTGCTCCATCGAGTAGAACGACCGCCTCAGGCAACATGTCGAGGTAGCGTGAACTCACGACGTTCGGGTCCGCATCGATGTTGGCTGTCGCCAGCGCAAGGCGAAACCGTTCAACCTTCAAAAAGTCCTTTGTGATGAAGCCCTTCTCAAACTGTAGCCAAAGTTTGGTGTTCTCAGCTTGATACGCGCGAAATGCCGCATCAAAATCGCCTGATACTCCCACAGAGGCCATCGTGCGAAAGAACGAAAGCCGCTCCGACGCTTTAAAATCAAGTAATGTATCATCGAGATCGAAGAGAAAGTATCGGTACTTCATTTCGGGGCACTCGGCTTGTTAATAGGGGTGGAATTCGAGGTCGAAAGCCTCCGCTTTTGTAGGTTCCTTTGAACTACACCGTGGGCGAAAGCGCAACCGGCCCGATGGAGTGCAAAAAACACCGTCAACGTAGTTTTATGTGCATCCGGGTTATCAAACCTGCGTGTGCGCCTAATTTCGACTTTTCAACCTCCAGATGCGCAGGCTTCCACGCCGTTCCACAACAAGGACAGGCTGATTTTTTGATGATATCCTAGCAACTGGTGTTGCTGGATTTAGTAGCTGTTGGCGGTTCCAGGGTCTGTCATTCCCGCTGCCGTCCCGCCCTGATCGCGCTAGGAAAATAATACCAAAAAGCCCAGTGGGTCTTAAACGGTCGAGGTCCGGTCTATTTCAGGGAAAGCGGTCGCGACTTCCAAATGATGGAGACGATAGGCACCCAGGAGGAACCTGAAATCGCCTACGAGATGGCTCGAAGACTACTGGAAACGGAAGATAATTGGGTGGGCGTTATGTTACGGGTGTCATGCGCGCTTCGCGAAAACGGCGGGCCTGCTGCCAGGAGACTAACTTTTATCGCCCACGGACTCATAAACGAGACGCGCGCTGGACTTGCAAAAGGAGTGATCGGCGTCGTCCTCTCGCATCCTGCACGACTCCCTGCGGATACTCTGGTCACGGAAATGGCGGAAGCCCTCAATACCCAGCGGACGTCGATTGTCTCCCAACATGTGCTGCCGTTCGAGATCAACACTGCGGCAAACATTTAGAATGGACCTTGTTTGACGCGGCACCCCATCCCAGCCGCCCTTCAGCCCTTCCAAGCTGCGACGTTGCCGGCCGGCGATGCATGACTGCCATCGAGTCCTTTCGGAGGTGGGTAATCACCTGCATTAAGAACAAAACCGGGCTGCAGCGAAAAATCGACTCGCGGCGGCGCGAAGACTTCAATGAGAATGGCACCGTCGGCGTTGGCGTTACTTGTCGTACGGACAATAGGCGCGGTTTCGCTGCGAAACTGCGCCAACGCTGGTCTAGAATTTGCCAGAATAGTCCCAACGGTTGTCAGACGGCGGCGTGTCGGTAGTTTCCGCGCACGCCCGCCGTGAAAGGATCTGAACCAGCGGCGCCGCCATGGCGTAGACCGAGAGCCAGTCGTGAGCGAGTAGCGGGTTCAGCCGATTGCTGCGCCGTTCCTCGTTCAATTTATCGTGGATGGCGCGCGCACTGCGAGCGACTGGGACAAGCCCGTGCAATGTCGTCGACTTCTTGCAGTCTGGAACCTCCCTGGCAACACAGCCAGGTAAATGTGTAGGTAATCGCCCCGGCATCCGCCAGCGAGCCCTCCCCCCATTGATCAAGGGTCCTCAAATCACGCCTGATGTCATATCCCTAGCCTGTTCGGGCACCGAGCGTTGCTAAGGGAAGACCGCAATTGCCTCATTCCTCCAGCTATTTCGCGCCCCGTCACGCAACGGCTTTATTCACCACCCAGTCGTGAAAGGCCGAAACCTCATATCGCCGAAGGGCCTTTCCTGAGGCTACAACGTAATAGGCCCATTTGACCGGCCATTTCACGTCTGGGAGCAGGTGCACCAGCCGCCCGCTTTCGATTTCCTGAGCCACCAGCGCCTTTCTCACCAGTGCGACGCCCCGGGCCGCCACAGCTGCATTGATGACCGCCGCCGTGGAATTGATCTTGAGCCCTCCGTCGTCGGGAACATGGTTTGCCCCCGCGCGCACCAGCCATTCGGCCCAGGCCGGGAAGTCCCCGCCGGGATGCGGTGTGCCATCGTGGATCAAGGTTTGCTCGGACATCCAGCCGGCAATCACCTCTCTGTCAGTCGGCAGCAGCTTGTTGTGGCAGACGGCGATGATCTCCTCGGCCATGAGATATGTCGATTTTATACCCTTCCAGGTGCCCAGCCCGCACCTGATGCCGATGTCGGCCTCCCCTTGCGCCAGATCGATCACACGATCCGACACGTCGAGACGGACATCGACGTTGGGGTAATGGGTCGAAAAATCCTCCAGCCGGGACATCAGCCAGTTTGCCACGAGAGCCTGCGACGCCGTGACGACGACAACGGACCGCGCCCTGCGGCCGCGCAGTTTTTTCATGCCGGATTCCAGTAGGTCTAAACCCTGTGCGATATCTTCGAGAGCCTCCCGTGCTTCGTCGACGGCGGTCAGCCGCTCTCTGCCGGAACGGCTACGCTTGAAGAGAGGGTAGCCCACCCAGTCCTCCAGCGAGCGAACGAGTTGACCGACCGCCGGTGGCGTGACGTCAAGTTCCGCGGATGCGCCGACATAGCTCCCGTGTCTCGCGGACGCTTCCAAGGCCTGCAGCGACTTCAGTCTGGTGAGATTTCTCATTTTGCTCACGACATAGAATTTCTTTCTTGTCGATATGGCGTCTTTTCCTCGCGATTGCAAACGACACGGTCTAGCTAAAGGTACCTGATACGAGGAACTATGAGATGATGCTCGAAGGAAAGATCGCATTGGTGACTGGCGGAGCAAGCGGGATCGGGTTTGCCGCGGCCCGGTTGTTGACTGAGAACGGCGCCCGCGTCGCAATCACCGGGCGCTCCGTCGAGAAGCTGGACGCGGCCGTTGCAAAGCTTGGCGGTCAGGCAATCGGTATCCAGGCGGACGTGACGTCGCGAGCCGACCTCACGCGTATAAACACGACGATCGAGCAGACGTTCGGTTCTCTCGACATCGTCTTCGCCAATGCCGGCGTTGCAATCGGGACCCCGCTTTCGACCACGGACGAGGACGCCTACCACAAAATTATGGATACCAATGTCAAGGGCGTGTTCTTCACAGTTCAGGCTATACTTCCGCTTCTGCGTGACGGCAGTTCGATCATCCTCAACACGTCGTGGCTAAACCAGGTCGGAACGCCCGGCCGTGCTATCCTGTCCGCGTCGAAAGCAGCCGTGCGCTCTTTCGCCCGGACGATGTCGGCGGAGCTCCTTGATCGCCGTATCAGGGTGAATGCCGTCAGCCCCGGCTCTATAGAGACGCCAATTCATCGTGGAAGCAATCAGACCGAGGACGAGTTTCGCGCCTATGCGGACCGCGTCGGCGCGCAGGTGCCGCTCGGTCGGATGGGACAACCGGAGGAGATCGCAGCAGCCGTCCTCTTCCTCGCAAGCGATGCTTCAAGCTACATGCTTGGGGCAGAGATCGTCATAGACGGCGGCAGATCGGAGCTTTGAGATGCTTTTGAATGAAGACCTTTCCAAGCGCACTATCGTCCATGCCGCCAAACTCGACTGGATCTCCAGCCCGGCCAAGGGCGTCGACCGCCGGATGCTTTTCCGGATCGGCGACGAGAAGGCGCACGCGACTTCCATCGTCCGATACGCGCCTGAAAGCAGCTTTTCCTATCACGGTCACCCTGGCGGAGAAGAATTTCTCGTGCTCGAGGGCGTGTTCCAGGATGAGAGCGGCGATTTCCCAGCCGGCACCTATGTCCGCAACCCGCCTGGAACTGGTCACGCACCGAAGAGTGACAGTGGTTGCACGATCCTGGTCAAGCTCTGGCAGTTCAAGGCGAGCGACCGGGAGCGCATCGTCAGCCGACTTGGAGACGCCCCCTCGGCAAGCGCACGTCATGGGGTGGGGAATTCGTGCGTCTTGTTCGACGGGCCGGACGAACTCGTCATGACGGAGGACTGGCAGGCAAACGCGACACTGGAGATCGGCAACCCGAGCGGCCTTGAGCTCCTCGTCCTTGACGGTAGCTTTAAAGAGAATGGCGATGTCCTCGATCGCTGGACTTGGCTGCGGCTTCCCGCTGGCCAGGACCTGAAGGCCACCGTCGGCCCGCAAGGCGCTCGCGTCTGGTACAAGTCGGGACCTCTCTTTCACGAGGACGTCTGCGCGTTCGACGCACCTGTAGAGGGAGCGAAACCGTGAGCACATGCAAGGTGGCAATCATCGGCGCCGGGCTTTCCGGTCTTTACACCGCACAGAAGCTGCATGCTGCCGGCGTCGATGTGCTTCTCATCGAGGCGCGCGACCGAACCGGCGGTCGGATTTTGACGGCTGGGGAGGATGCAATGCCGGCAGCCGACGGCTTCGATCTTGGACCCTCATGGTTCTGGCCGGCGATGCAGCCGGCAATGGCCGAACTGATCGATGAGCTCGATCTGGATTCCTTCGTCCAGCACAGCGACGGCGATGTCGTCTTCGAGCGGATGTCCCGCGAGCGCCCGCAGCGTTTTTCACCTGTCTACGAAAACCAGCAATCGATGCGGATTTCGGGTGGGACCGGTGCTGCCGTGCGAGCGCTGGAAGCGCGACTGCCGCCAGAGCGGATCAGGCTCGGCACCAGGGTCACGGCCATTGCGCTGACGAACGGCGGGGTTGAGATTTCCGTGACGACGGAAGGTGGAGGCGAAACGATCGTCGCCGAATATGTCGTTGCCGCTCTCCCGCCTCGCCTTTTCGAGGCGACCGTGACATTTTCCCCGGCGCAGGACCCCGCCATTGCCGCACGATGGCGCGGCACTCCCACTTGGATGGCGCCACATGCTAAATTCTTCGCCGTCTATGACGAAGCCTTCTGGCGAAACGACGGTCTCTCGGGAACCGCTCAAAGCATGGTCGGGCCGATGGTCGAGATCCATGATGCGATGACCAATTCGGGGAAGGCCGCCTTTTTTGGATTTCTTGGGATCGGAGCCGAACAACGCTCGACGATCGGTGAGGCGGCGTTGAAGCGAGCTTGTGTCGATCAACTTGCCAGACTGTTTGGACCTCAGGCGCTGACGCCCAGGGCGACATTGATCAAGGATTGGGCGGCCGATGCCCTCACTGCCACCTTGCTCGATCAGACGGGTGGAGAGCATCCGGCGCCGGGCAGCCCGCGCTGGGTTACCGGTCCCTGGGAAGGGCGGTTGCTGATGGCCGGCAGTGAGACGAGTTCTTCCGAGCCCGGTTACCTCGCGGGCGCGGTCGTAGCCGCCCGGCAGGCTGTCGCAGATATTTTTTCTCGATTGAACGCGGAATAGACATGCAGCAGAACGGTATGGCCGACGCCAAAATCGGCAAGCGCAACGCGTGGATCTTGACGGTCGCGCAGGCTTTCGGCGGGGCAAACGCCCCGATCGTCATTTCGCTCGGCGGCCTGGTTGGCCAGCACCTGTCGCCCGATCCCGATCTCATCACGCTGCCTGTCAGCCTTCTGAACCTCGGCCTTGCGCTTGGGACATTACCGGCAGCCTACGTCATGCGCCGCTTTGGACGACGTCGCGGCTATCTGGTCGGAACGACGATCGGAATGGTCTCGGGCCTGATCGCGGCGATGGGCATCATCCTGTCGAGCTTCCTCGTTTTCTGCCTCGGCACGTGCATGGCCGGTTTCTATTCGTCCTATGTCCAGAGCTACCGCTTTGCAGCCGCCGACAACGTATCCGGAGCAGACGGTCAGAAGGCGATCGCCCGGGTCATGGTCGGCGGTCTGGTCGCCGCCATCATCGGTCCGCAGCTCGTGATCTGGACGCGGGACGCCGTGCCCGCAACAGCCTTCGCAGGGAGCTTCATCAGCCAGGCGATGCTAGCCGCCCTCGCCTTCCCTGTGCTGTGGAAGCTACGCTCGGCTTCCTCGGTCCAGTCGAATCCGGGTGGAGGCGCAAACAAGCGTCCGCTCGTTCAGATCCTGACCTCGCGCAAATATCTCCTGGCGATTGCGACCGGCGTCGTCTCCTATGGGTTGATGACGTTTGTCATGACGGCGTCGCCCGTCGCCATGGTCGGCCACGGACACTCGATCAATCAGGCAGCACTTGGTATCCAGTGGCATATTCTCGCCATGTACGGCCCGTCCTTCTTCACCGGCCGCCTGATGGTGCGCTTTGGGAAGGAGCGCGTCGCTGCGGTCGGACTTCTCCTGATCGGACTGTCGGCGGCTGTGGCGCTTTCCGGCTTCGACATCGCCCACTTCTGGGTTTCGCTCATTCTTCTGGGCATCGGCTGGAACTTCGGCTTCATCGGCGCGACCTCGATGGTGGGCGATTGCCACACGCCGGCGGAGCGCAGCAAGGTGCAAGGCGCGAACGACTTTCTCGTCTTCGGGACGGTCGCCGGCGCGTCTTTCTTCTCGGGATCGCTGCTTCACAGCTCAGGATGGGAGACGATCAACTGGATCGTGATGCCGGCGGTTGCGCTCGTTCTGGTGCCATTGGTATGGCGGGCAGCGCGACCGTTGGTTGCTGCTTAGGAGATATCGGGCGAGAGCGGCGCTACCGCTCTCGAACACCGTCTCTTCGTCAAGATTGTTGGCCAAGCGAATGACGCTAGCACGATCAAGACCGCCTCCTGAAGCTTCTCAAGATGCATCGCTGTCCACGCCAAAGAAGGCCATCGAACTCGGAGCGACCGAAAGTGAGATCGTGGAAGCACTCGGTGTCGCTATCGCCCTGAACACAGGCGCAGCGTTGACCTACTCCGCCCGCGCCTTCGATGAGATCGCATCTCTGGCCAGGACCACGCCCGTCGCCTTCAACCACTTGCGGACAGCTTCTGGCGCAAAATCATCGGCAGGATCCCTCCCGCGCGCAGGATCGCGACTTCCGCAGCCGTCTCTATGGCCGCCACAGTCTCAACTTCCATTCTCTCACCTGCCCGGCTGATCTCGATCAAAACGCTGCAACGGGCCGTAATCGCATCCGATGCGGCATGAACGGTGACCGTGTCTCCCGGTTTCAGATCGATCTGCGACGAGCTCAGACTCTCCGGCAGCTTCAGTGGCAGGACGCCCATGCCGATCAGGTTCCATCGATGAATTCGCTCGAAACTGGAGGCAATGACAGCGCGAACGCCAAGTAAGGCGACACCTTTGGCAGCCCAGTCTCTTGACGACCCCATGCCGTAGCGTTCACCAGCGATGATGACCACCGGAATCCCCTCGGCGCGATAGCTCTCAGCCGCATCCCAGAGCGCCATCGTCCTTTGAGAGGGCGCATGGATTGTCGAGCCGGGCGCCAGATGTTCGCCGAGGCGGTTGCGGACGTTCTTATTGGTGAACAGCCCGCGGATCATCGCCTCCCAGTTTCCCCTGCGGGATGAAAAGACGTTCAAGTCATACGGGTTCTCGCCACGTTCGATCAGATAGCGGCCTGCATCTCCGTTCGCCGCGATCGCTCCCGCCGGCGAAATATGGTCGGTCGTTATATCGTCACCGAGCACCAATATCGGCTGTGCTTCATAGATTCCAAGCCTTGAGCCTTCGCCAATATTGGCAAAGGGAGGTCTTCGAATATAGGTGGAGGCCTCATGCCAGGGAAACAGGGTTGTCGTCGGCGCCGGCAAATCCGCCCATTGCGCACTGTCTTCGGCCGCCTGAAACGCGGGCTCGAAGTCTGTCGGACTGATTGCCAGAGCAAGCGCATCATCGATCTCGGCGCCCGATGGCCAAACATCGGACAGTCGAACTGGTCGGCCGTATAAATCCACTCCGATGGGGTCAGTCAAAATATCGATGTCGACCGTGCCGGCGATCGCGAATGCCACCACCACAGGCGGAGAGCCGAGAAATCCCGCCTCGAGTTGCGGATGCACACGACCCGGGAAATTCCGATTGCCGGAAAGGACGGCGACGGGTAGGACATCGCGCTCCCGCATGGCATCCGAAACGGATGGTGTCAGTGCACCGGAGTTGCCGATACAGGTGGTGCAGCCGTACCCAACGATACCGAAGCCCATCGTTTCGAGATCGTCCAGGAGGCCCGCGCGTCGCAGATATCGTTCCGCCGTCGGCGAACCCGGCGCAAGCGACGTCTTGACCCAGTGCGCGGGCCGAAGACCAAGGGCAGCGGCTTTGCGTGCCAACAGTCCGGCGGCGAGCAGCAATCTAGGGTCGGAGGTATTGGTGCAGCTGGTAATTGCCGCGATTGCGACTGCGCCGTCATTGGGTTGGTCGGGAACGAAGCCAGCGCTTTCGCTCTTGCGCATGCCCGCAATCGCGGCCTGCGTATCGGACAGGGAAATCCGGTCCTGCGGCCTCTGCGGGCCGGCCAGGCTCGGTTCGACGCTGCCAAGATCAAGCTCCACGACGGACGTGAAACTGGGGTTGGCATCGGGATCGAACCACAGTCCGACGCGCTTTGCATAATCTTCGACAAATCGACCGTGATCACGACTGCGGCCGGTCTGCGCCAGATATTCGACGGAGCGGGCATCGACTGGAAAAAATCCTGTGTTGGCGCCGAACTCTGGCGTCATGTTGGCAACGACGGCGCGGTCGCCGGCACTGAGGTTACCAACGCCGGGGCCGAAGAATTCGACGAACCTGTCCTGCAGGTCGATCTTGCGCAGAAGGTGCGTCACGACCAGCGCCAGATCGGTTGCCAGCACGCCTTCCCGCAATGCCCCGGTCAGTTTCACACCAACGACTTCGGGGATCCGAAGACTGACGGGCATGCCAAAGAACACGCTTTCGGCTTCAAGACCCCCGACACCCCATGCGAGCACGCCGATGCCATTGATCATCGGCGTATGACTGTCGGTTCCGATCAGCGTATCGGGGGCCGCCCACCGTGTCCCGTCCCGATCGATCGTTGCCACGATGGTCGCCAGTCGCTCCAGATTGAGCGTGTGCATGATCCCGGTTCCCGGCGGGTGGACTCGGAAACCCGTGAGCGTGTTGGTCGCCCATTTCATGAAACTATAGCGCTCGGCATTGCGCTTGTATTCGCGCTCCATGTTGCGTGAGAACGCGACATCGCTGGCGAAATCATCGACTGCGACGGAATGATCGGTCGAGACGTCCACGGGAATCACCGGGTTGAGTGTAGCGGGGTCCCCGCCCGCTTCTGCCAACGCAGCGCGCATTCCGGCAATGTCGACCAATGCCGGACCGCAGGTGGTGTCATGCATCAGAACCCGGTTTGGAAGAAACGAGATCTCGACATCGCTCGTCCCGGATGCGAGCCAGGCGATCATCGCGTCCTTCGATCGGCCGGCGTCAGCGTCGCCAATCCGCAGGATGTTTTCCATCAGGATCCGATGGATATGCGGCATGCGGTTGAGGTCGCCGCCGATCTCAGCGGGAAGATCGACGATACGATAGGCCGCACCATTAAATTCGAACGTTGTCAGAATGTCCTCCCCATCCGAGCAAGGCCCTAGCCACCGCCGAACAGCGTGCGAAGCTCCGTGACGTTGTCCTGCGAGAGCATGCGGGTTGGCGTGCCACGCAAAGTGACCAGCAACTTCGCCGTCTCTTCCAGTTCTTCGGAGGCATAAACTGCGGAATGGATGTCCTTGCCCGTCACGACTGGTCCGTGATTGGCCAGAAGTACCGCGGCATAGCGGCCTTCAAGCGCCCGGATGAGATCGCCTGCCCGCGGATCGCCAGGCGCGACATAGGGCACGAGTTTGACTTGTCCGACCCGCATGACGACGTAGGGTGTCAGCGGCGGTACGCAGTCGTCAGGGTCGACGTCCGTCATGCAAGAGAGCGCGGTTGCGAAGGTCGAATGAAGGTGGACGACGGCTCCGGCTTGCTTGCGCGTGTCATAAAAGGCCTTGTGGAGGAAGATCTCCTTGGATGGCTTGTCGCCCGAAAGATGGCGTCCGTCCGTGCTGATCTTGCTGATGCGCGCCGGGTCGAGAAATCCCAGGCATGAGTTTGTCGGCGTCATCAGAACGCCGTCTTCGACGGCCGCACTGATATTTCCGGCCGAGCCGACGGAAAATCCGCGCTCAAACAGCGACCGCGACAGGCGCACGATATCTTCGCGGACCTTGTTTTCAGTGTCCATGCGCTGCCATCCTCTGCAAAGCCTTGGTGAAGAAATCGGGCGCGCCGAAATTTCCGGATTTCAGGGCAAGAGCCACCGGCCGATCGCCATGCGAGACCAGAACCGGAACACCGGGATCGATTTCCTGCCCGATCGAGAGCGCCCCGAGATCAAGCGCCGAGACCACGGCGCCCGACGTCTCGCCGCCGGCAACGACAAGGCGCGTGACGCCTTCCGCGACGAGGCGCTTTGCCGTGTCTGCAAACAGTCGATCGAGCTTGTCGGCGACCGCCTCGCGACCATACTGGGCCTGTGACTGCCGGACGCCCTCGGGCGTGGAGGACGAATAGGCCAAGGGCGCCTTGCCCCTGTTGCGCAGCATGAACTCGACAATTGTTTCTGCGTTCGTCTCGCCTGCCATCACCCGGTCGACATCGATCTCAAGGGTTGGATGTTCCGACTTATGTATATCGATCTGGCCTCTGGTTGCGCCCGAGCAACTGCCGGCAAGGATCGCTTCGGGGCCGGCCAGACCGACAGCCTGGGCAGTGGTGCCGGAGGCGAGGCCGCGCCGGATGAAATTGCGTGACAGACCGATCGCGATGCCTGAGCCTCCGGTCAGCAGCCGATCACCGGCCGCGGCACTTCCGATCGCGATCAGGTCTTCATCCGAGATCGCGTCGACGACCACCAGACCGTCGGTTGCGGCATCGAGTGCCGCGCGGATTGCACGTTCACCTTGCCCGACGACGCCGTGCTTGATGATGCCGACCGCGCCTTTCGTCTGATATCCGAGCCAGCGACGGATATCGGGGTCGGACATCGGCGTCAGCGGATGGTTCTGCATGCCGGATTCGCTTAAGAGCCGATCCTGCACGAAAAGATGCCCCATATAGATTGTCCGGCCCGCACCGGGAAACGCCGGGCATACGATAACACCTTTGACGCCGAGGCGCTCTGCAAGCGCTTCTGCGACAGGACCGATATTGCCCTCGCGGGTCGAATCGAATGTCGAGCAATATTTGAAGACGATCTGCTGGCAGCCCTGCTCGAGAAGCCATTCGAGCGCCAGGAGCGATTGCCGTACCGCTTCGGCCGGCGCTATCGAACGTGTCTTCAGGGAAATCACGCCGGCTTCTATGCCAGCTGGCGCCGGATCGGCTGGAACACCCAGAAACTGCGCCGTTCTCAGCCCGCCTTCCGGTGCGATACCCTTGGCGATCGTATTGGCGATGTCGCTCGCCCCGGTAAAATCGTCTGCGATCACGCCCAGAAGCATGCTCCGTCCTCCCAGTCTTTGAATTGTCAGGCGAGCAGGTTGCGCAGTTTGGCAACCGCGGCGTCGGGACTGCTAAATACCGGTGTCGCGGTCACCGTGCGAACCCGCTCGATGGCGCGTGCGGTGGAAAAGTGCGCCAGCATGATCGCGTCGTAGCCGGTCAGAGCGCTTGCTGCCTCCGAGACCAGGCGATTGTGAGTTTCGATGTCGCCGTTGCGGACCGCGTCGATGGCGCCATCGACAAGAAAGCTCTCGATTGTGGCCGACGGGTTCTTGCGTGCCGCCTCCTCATGAAACTCGACCTCCATGCTGCCCTTGGCCGGCGGGAAGGTGTAGAGCATCGCGGTGCGGCCGCCCTGGTCGATCGCGGCCTCGAACATCGCCTCATTCGGTTTCAGAACAGGAACCGGCAATTGGGCCGCCGCCGCCTCGATTGCCGATCCGAACGACGAGCAGGTAAAGAGGATCGCATCGCTGCGTGACTTGATAGCGTATTCGGCGAGCAACAGGATCCTGTTCGCAAGTTCATCGGTGATAGACGGCACATCGGCGCGATCGGGCGAGAGACTGTCTTCGAGGATGTTGATCGTTTGTGCTTCAGGCCAGCCCTTCTCGAAGGAAGCCTTGATGGGGTCGATGGCGATGGAGGTCGCGTGGATAAGGGCGATGCGCGGGGCGGTGGCCATATCAGATCCTGTCGTATGTCAAAAATTGGCGGCCGCCCGGGAGGACAGGCGGCCGCCTTTCGCCGTTACTTTTGCGCGCCGGAAAACACCCACACGCTTTCAGGCGGGATCTGAGCCCAGACTTTCCCGGAAGCCATCTGCTTGGTGCCGTGCGCCTTGGCGACGAAGTCACCGCGACGAAGGCGATATTCCCAGCGATCGCCGAGATAGATGCTGTCGTCGAGATCCATCTCGATACCGTCGGCCGACGGTGTGTCGGTCACCTTGATCTGCTCGACGCGGATGACGGCGCGCGCATCCTGTGCCTGGCCGAGCCCCGCACCTTCCCGGACAGTTCCGTTCAGCGACCAGCCCTGCCCGCCGATTACCGCAACCTTGCCGTCGACGGTCTGGACCTTGGCCTTGACGATGTTGTTGGCGCCAAGAAAGTCGGCCGAATAGAAGCTGTTCGGGTTGGAGTAGATCTCCTGTGGTCCGCCTTGCTGGACGATGCGACCGTCCTGCAGCAGGAGAATATTGTCGGCCGCCGCCAGTGCCTCACTCTGGTCATGCGTAACGAGAATGGCGCAGATTTCCAGATCGAGGATCAGCTTGCGGATCCAATAGCGAGCCTCTTCGCGAAGCTTTGCGTCAAGGTTCGACAAGGGTTCATCGAGGAGGAGAACGCGTGGCTCGTAGACCAGCGCGCGGCAGATGGCGACGCGCTGCTGCTGGCCGCCAGAAAGCTGGGAGGGAAACCGATCGGCGAGATGACCAAGACCCATCCGGTCGAGGATTGCCTGGACCCGCTTGCCGATATCGGCTGCGTCGACACCGCGCAGCTTCAACCCGTAGCCGACGTTTTCCTTGACGGTCCGGTGCGGCCAGAGCGCGTAGCTTTGGAACACCAGGCCGATATTGCGCTGTTCCGGTGGCAGCGCGAGCTTCTTTTCGCCATCGAGTACGGTCTTGCCGCCGATGACGATCGTACCGATTTCTGGCTGTTCCAGTCCCGCGATGCAGCGCAGCAAGGTGGTCTTGCCGCTACCGGATGCGCCGAGTAGGGCGACGATGCTTCCCTTGTGCGCGGTAAACGAGGCGCCCTTTAGGATCTGCAGGCCACCGAGCCATTTCTGGACATTATTGACAACAAGTTCAGTCATGGATTTTAGCTCCAAGTCGAAGGGCAAGCGCTAGGCCCGCACCTGTCAGGACGATGCTGATGAGAGAAAGTGCGGCAATGGTATTCATTGCTCCGGTCTGCAAAAGCGAGACCATGAGGGAGCCAATGACTTCGGTCCCCGCGCCCATGAGATAGACACCCGTCGCGTATTCGCGAAGGAAGATGATCATGATCAGTGCCCAGGCACCGGCAAGACCCGGACGCACGATCGGTATGACCACATCCTTCCACGTCCGGCCAATCGTCGCACCTGTCGTGCGGGCGGACTCTTCAAGCTCAGGGGCAACCTGGATCAGCGTGCCCTGCAGGAGCCGGAGCCCGTAGGAAAGACCGACGACGACATAGGCGACGAACAGGCTGACGAGTGTCGGCCGAAGCGGCGTCAGAAGCGGAACGAACAGGAACACCCAGAAGAAGGCAAGGCCGATGACCAGTCCCGGCAGGGCGCGGGGCAGGAGCACGATATAGTCCAGCACCGTGTTCGAAAGGCCCCAGTTCCGATGGCCGGCAAGACCAACCGCCAGATAGATGGCGACAGCTGCCGCGCCACCGAAGACGGAGAGAATAACCGTGTTGACAATGCCGCGCGACAGGCTCGGGACATCGAGCATTCGGTCGAAGTTGGCGAAGGTAAGCTGATCCCAGAGGTTTACCCCCTCACCCCACGCGTCGACAAATGCGCGCACAGTGATCCCGCCGATTGGAAGCACGACCGACACGAAGAGCCAAAATCCAATGATCGAAAGCGCGATGACCTGGCCGCTGGTGCCGAGCTTCAGCGTCGAAACGCGGGCGCCCTTGCCGCCCATGGCAGCGTATTTCTTGGCGTTGCGAAGGAGCCTGCGCTGCGCGGCCACGAGCGGGAGCGTGATGAGGATCAAGACGACGGCGACGACGGCCATGAGCTGGTAGGTGGGCGTGCCGAAGAGTGTCGTCAGCTTGTAGATGTAGGTGGTCAAAACCATGATGCCGTTCGGGTCGCCGAGCACCAGCGGAATACCGAAGGTCTCGAATCCAAGCAGGATGTTGAGCGAAGCCGCGAAGATCAAAGCGGGCAAAACCATCGGCAAGGTAACGTCTCGTGAGACCTGCCAGATCGACGCGCCGGTCGTGCGAGCCGCCTCCTCAAGGTCGGACGGCAGATTGCGCATGGCAGACGACACATAGAGATAGACATGCGGGACGTGGCTGAGGCCGGCGATCAGGATCATGCCTGGCAGCGAATAGATGTTCCAGGGCACGATGCCGACGATATCGCGGATGAACAGCGACACGAAACCAGTCGGACCGACGGAAACGGTGTAGCCGAAGGCCAGCACGATCGACGAAATGAACATCGGCACGAGCACGAGGATCTCGAGGAGACGCTTGCCTTTGATGTCGGTTCTGGTGATCAGGAACGCCAGAAGGCCGCCGAGCGGCACGGCAATCGCCACCATGCCGAACGAGAAAATCGCCGTGGTGCCGAGCGCCTTGTAGAACGCCTTGTCGGTAAAAACATACCTGTAGGCGTCGAAGCCGAACTGCGCTCTCTTGCTGAAGAACGGAGCCGACAGAAAGCTCTGATAGATGATGAGACCGACGGGAGCCAGAACCGCGATCGCCAATAGTCCGATGACGATGTTGCGGTAGAGGTTGGCGTTGCCATGTCTCGGCATTCTTGCCGGATATTTCTTTTCGGCCGCTTCCTTTGACAGGGGAAGTGCTGCCGGTGCCTGCACATGGGTAGACATATCTGCCTCACACTAGAGAAGAGGAGCTGCGGCGCGATTATACGCGCCGCAGGCGTTAGACCTCAGCGGCCGAGGGCGGCTTTCCAATCGTTGAGGAACTGCACGCGCTTCATCTGGTCCATGTATTCCAAGACACCTTCGTCGACAGCGATCGGCTTCAATCCACCGCCGACGCGTTCGTTCAGCGTCTTGATGTTGAGGCCGGCGGTAACGTCCTCGCGCACGGACGGCAGACCGCTCTCGGCAAGCAGCGACTGGCCTTCCGACGACAGCATGAAGTCGATCAGAAGCTTGGCGGCATTCGGATGCGGTGCATCCTTGGTCTTCATCGCAAGGCGCGAGAAAGCCGGGGTATAATCGGTCGCGAAATGCACGCCGAGATTCGGGCTTTCCTTGACCCATTGAAGTGCGTAGGAGCCAATGATGTTGATCGCGATGACGTTCTCGCCGGAAACCACGGTTTCCTTCATGCCGCCGGAGCTCGAATAGATCTTGGCGCCATCGTCACCCATGGCCTTGGCGAGGTCCCAGAAATCCTTACGATTGCGTGCATCGTTGGAGTGATGCAGGAAGCCCGAACCGCTCTTTTCAGGATCGAACGTCGCGACCTTGCCCTGAAGCGTCGACTTATTGTCCTTCAGGAAGGTAATCATGTCGGCATAGGTTTTTGGAAGCTTATCCTCGGTCAGCGCCTTGGTGTTGTAGATGACACCGATTGGCTCAACCGTCGTGGCATAGAGGGTGTTCTTGTAGTCGGCCCAGGCAGGCAGCTTACCTGCTTCAGGCGACTTGTATTCGTCGGCGTAGCCATCCTGGACAAGCGTCATCTGCAGGTCCATCGCCGAACTCCAGACGACGTCGGCGGTAGTCTGGCCAGCAGCCGCTTCCGAAATCACCTGGTTGTAGGCGCCATTGGTACCCAGATCGTTATAAGCGATCTTAATTCCGTACTTCTTGGTGAAAGCGTCCTGCAGCTTCTGAGATTGGGCGGCATCCGTCGACGTGTATACGGATACTGTTCCTTCCTTCTTGGCGGCATCGATGATGGAGGCGTAGTCTGCGGGATATCCTGCCGGGACCTCCTGCGCGAAAGCGACAGACGTCATGAGCGACAGCACGGCGGCGGCCGCAAGTCCTTTCGAGGAAATATACGAATTCATGTCTCTTCTCCCAAAATGCCCAGTCTCCTCCGGGCGATAACTCCGAGGGCGCACAACGCGCCCCCGAACCTTTGATTGGCTTCAATCAGCCAGAAAACCAGATCAGGCGTTAGCGACCTTCCTTTCGGTCGAGCCCGTGCCGATTGCCTGTGCCACGAGCGAGCCGAAGGCATCGGTGTTGACGTTGCCGCCAAGGTCACGCGTACGGCTGGCCGGATTTGCCAGCACCTCATCGACAGCGCGCTCGATTTCGGCGCCGGCTGCTTCGAAGTTCGGCAGGCCACGCTGTTCGCCGAGCCAGCTCAGCATCATCGCCGCCGACAGGATGAGCGAGGTCGGGTTTGCGATGTTCTGGTTCTGGATGTCGGGTGCAGAGCCGTGCTGCGCCTGGGCGCACACGAGGCCGAGCTCGGCATTGGCGTTAATGGAACCGGCAAGGCCGAGACTTCCAGACAGTTCGCTTGCGAGGTCAGACAGAATGTCCGCATAGAAGTTGGTTGTCACGATCACGTCGAAGCGCGAGGGGTCGCGAACGAGATGCGCGGCCATGGCATCGATGATGAAATCGTTGAGCTTCACTTCCGGAAACTCTTCAGCGACCTTGCGCACCTGCTTCATGAACAGGCCGTCGGTCAGGATGAAATTGTTGGCCTTGTGAACCGCAGTCACCCGCTTGTCGCGCTTCATCGCGAGCAGGAATGCCTGGCGAGCGATGCGTTCGCAGGCCTTTGCGGTGATCTTGCGCACCGAAAGCGCCACATCTTCAGTTGGCATGAACTCGCCGGTTCCCGCCACCATGTTGCGGTCCGGGTAAAAGCCTTCGGTTGCCTCGCGCATGATCACGAGGTCCATCGTCTTCGAATTGTTCAGGAACGAGCGCGAGCGTGCCGGGCGAACGTTCGCGTAGAGGTCGAGCTTGACGCGGAAGCCCGCCGACACATTGACGCCACCCTTGTCGCGCGCCGGGTAGTCCATGTGCGACTGCGGTCCAAGGATGATTCCGTCATAACCGCGAGCCCGCTCGATGACCTCGTCGCGCAGCGTCGTGCCGAACTTCTCAAGGCTCGTGAAACCGGTGTCTTCGTAGTCAAAGGTCAGGTCCAGGCCGAACGCCTTATCCGTCGCCTGGAGCACTTCCATTGTCGCAGCGGTGATTTCCGGACCGATGCCGTCGCACGGCGTAACCATGATTCTCATTGAATTGATCTCCCTAGAGACGGCGGATGTCCGTCGTCGTCATCACGCGCACAGATTGGCTTTTTATAGATTGAAATGCAATATTGAATCTGCAGCCACACTCAAGTTTTTTTGGTGCGTATTCCGCGACAGATCGGCGCGGCATTTCCCTCCCCGACCGCCGGTCGCGGCGGTCGGGTACCTGTTTATCGACCTGCCAGCCTGGGATCCCGGTTCACAGACGTCCTACACGCTCGCGCTTTTCGTAACACTTACATGCTCGACCAGAGGCGGCGCGGCAAAGAAGCCACCTGCGGCCGCCCGCCACTTCTGGAAATCGTCCGAACCCCGGAAGACCACCATATGATCTTCAAGCGTTTCCCAGTCGACCACGAGATAGTAGGTGGCCGGCTCTTCGATCGACCGTTCGAACCGCACGCCTTTGCAGCCCTTTGCCGCCAGAAACAGCGGAGCAACGTCTTCAAAGATATCGCCAAACGCGTCGGCCAGTTCGGGCTTGATGGAAAGTCTTGCGCGCTCGATAATCATGGCGTCTTCTTTCCATGTTCCGCATCAATGGTGCGCGTTTCGCCGCTGGCGATCATCGTGCGGGTGGCATCGACTGAGGCGTAGGTCCAGAAGATGCGCATCGGTTCGCTGTCCGAGGCATTGATGAACCTGTGCGGTACGTCGGCCGGAATCCAGGTCGTATCGTTTGCTTGCAGTCTGTGCTGCACACCGTCGATCTCGGCAATCGCGGTGCCATCGAGCACCATGACGCTTTCTTCGCAATTGTGCTTGTGAAGACCGATCGCCGCCCCGGGATCGAATGCCGTGATGCCGTTGATCATGCTGGTCGAACCACAACCGCGGGTGACCAGCGGCGTCGTGCGGGCGCCGCCGCCGCGGTCATTGGTTTTCAGTTCCTTTGGTCGAAGAATAGCTGCCTGTGTCATACCGCTCTCACTTCACTGCCTTCGCGGGTCCGATCCAGACTGTCTTGATGTTGACGAACTCGCGGATGCCATAGACGCCGAGTTCCCGGCCATAGCCCGATCGCTTGATCCCGCCGAATGGGTAGCGGGGGTCGGATGCGACCATGCCGTTGATGAACACGGCACCTGCATCGATCTGGCGGGAAAGCGTCTTGGCGCGCGCGATGTCGCGCGTCCACAGTGCCGCTCCAAGACCAAATTCGGTATCGTTCGCCATCGCGATCGCCTCGACCGCATCTTTCACGCGGATGATGGCCGCCACGGGACCGAATGTTTCTTCACGGAACGCGGTCATGTCGGGGCGAACATTGTCGATGACGGTCGGCGGGTAGAAAAAGCCATCGCCTTCCACCGGCTTGCCGCCGAGTTTCAGCACGCCACCGGCTTTGACTGTCGCTTCCACCTGGCGATGAAGCGTGGCGCGCAGGTTCTCCCGCGCCATCGGGCCGATATTCGTATCCCGTTCCATCGGATCGCCAATCTTCAGCGCCTTGGCGGCCTCACAGAACAATTCGACGAAGCGATCGGCCACGCTCTCCTCGACAATGAAGCGCTTGGCGTTGACGCAGGACTGACCGACATTGATGTAGCGCGCCTTGACCGCAACGGTTGCTGCCTGTTCGAGGTCGGCATCGGCGAGAACGATGAACGGATCCGAGCCGCCGAGTTCAAGCACCTGCTTTTTCAGCGCCTGGCCGGCCTGGCTTGCAACGATGGCGCCGACCTCGGTCGATCCGGTCAGGGTGACGGCCGCAATCCGATCGTCGGCGATCAGTCCGGCGACCTTGGAGGCGTCGATCAGGATGGTCGAGAACAGACCGGACGGGCAGCCGGCCTTTTCCATGACGTCTCGAATTGCCAGCGCGCATTCGGGAACATTGTTGGCATGCTTGAGGATCGCGCCGTTGCCCGCAGCAAGAGCGGGAGCTGCGAACCGGAAGAACTGCCAGAACGGATAGTTCCACGGCATGATGGCGAGCACCACCCCAAGGGGGTCGAAGGCGACGACACTCTCGCTCGCGTTCGAGGGAACCTCTTCATCGGCAAGATAGCCGGCGGCGTGCTCGGCGTAGAAATCGCAGTTATAGGCACATTTTTCGATTTCTGCCTCTGACTCGGCGATGGGCTTGCCCATCTCCCTGGTCGTCATTTCGGCCAGCCTGTGTTTTTCTTCGCGCAGAACACGCGCCATCGACTTCAGGAGGGTGACCCGTTCGCTGACGGGCACCTTCTTCCATAGCGCCTGGGCCTTGACGGCCGCAGTCAGAGCCTGTTCGACCTCGGCCTCCGTGTGGAGTTCGAAGGTCGCAAGCTGTTTACCGTTTGTCGGGTTGACGGACGAGATCATTGTTCTCTCACTTTTCCTGGATCACGCTGCATGGGTAGTGGAGCAAACGCGCTCGAGCGCATCGCAAACCGCGTTCGTAAAGACGTCGGTCGTCGCGGTCCCACCGATGTCGCGGGTGCGAACGGACGGATTGTCGAGCGCTGTCTCGACGGCTTGTTCAATGGCTGCGGCCGCCTGGGTCAGGCGAAAATTGCCATCGCGCCGGCCCCTCCAGTCGAGAAGCATCGCGGCGGACAGAATGAGCGAGGCCGGATTGGCGACATTCTGGCCAGCGATGTCAGGCGCCGAACCATGTTGGGCCTGTGCGACGCAGATCTCATCGCCCGCATTGATCGAACCGCCGAGCCCAAGGCTGCCGCACAGTTCCGATGCCTCGTCGGAGAGGATGTCGCCGAACATGTTCGTGGTGACCATGACGTCGAAGCTGTCAGGCCGACGGATCAGCAGCGCGGCTGCGGCATCGACAATCAGCTCCTCAAGTTCGACATCCGGGTAGTCCTGCGCCACCTTGCGGACTTCGCGAAGGAACAGGCCGTCCGACAGTTTCACCACATTGGCCTTGTGAACCGCGGTCACCTTCTTGCGACGGCCCCTTGCGATTTCGAATGCAGCACGCGCGACACGCGCCGATCCCTTTGCGGTGATCTTGCGAATGGAAAGCGCCAGATCCGGATCGGGCATGAACTCGCCCGAGCCGGCAAACATGTTACGGTCGGAGTAGAACCCTTCCGTGTTCTCGCGAACGAGGATGAGGTCCATCGGCTTGCGAAGCACGGTCAGTTCCGGCCGCGAGCGGCAAGGACGCACATTCGCGTAGAGTTCGAAGACGACGCGTAGCTCACCGGACGGATTGATGCCGCCCTTGTCACGGGTTGGATAGTCATAGTGCGATACCGGTCCGAGAATGACACCGTCCGAGGCGGGGATCGCTTTCATGACCTTTTCAGGAAGGGTCGTGCCCTCGGCGGCAAGCGAGGCCAGTCCGATATCCTGGCTTTCAAATTCGAGGTTGAGCGAGAGTGTGCGATCTGCGACGCGCAGCACCTGCAGGGTCGCTTCAGTAATCTCCGGACCGATACCGTCGCCTGGGAGTACGAGAATTTTCATGGTGGGGGCTTCCATTGTCAGTTGAGGGTTAGTGCAGGGTGGCCATGGCCAGAAGTGCCAGCGTCACGGTGATGCCGCCGCCGATGCGGGTCGCGATCTGTGCAAAAGGCATCAATCGCATACGATTGCTTGCGGAAAGGATCGCAATGTCGCCGGCTCCGCCCATGCCGCTGTGGCATCCGGTGACGATGGCACTCTCGACAGGATGCAGGTTGACAAAGCGCGCGGTGATGAAGCCGGTGACGACCATCGCCGTGACTGTCGCCATGATCGTGATGAGATTTGCGGGCGCAAAACCGGCAACCAGCTTGTCCCATGGCGTCAGCACGACGCCGAATGCAAACAGCATCGGATAGGCAACTGCGGTCAGGCAGAATTTGTAGACGGTGTAGGATCCGGTTTGCAGGCGCGGCGAGACGCCATGGGCAAGCTTCAGCATCACCGCGAGGAACAGCATGACGACCGGGGCCGGGAAACCGAGCAGTTTGAAGGCGAGAACGCCCGTCAGGTAGAGCGTTACCGCAGTCATCGCGGCGGCTGCGATATTCTGCACGTTGCCGTCCGTCTTGCCGCTGTCGAGAAGCACAATACCTTCGTCGTTGTTGTTGGGCTGGAGAACACCGTTGCCCGTCAGAGCCGGATAGCGCTTGCCGAGTGAATTGAGGGCACCCGCTAGTATGATTGCTGTCAGATTGCCGACAAGGATCGCCGGCAGGAGCTGGGCAAGGATGGCGCCGTGGTCTTGTCCCGTGATCCCGGCATAACCGAGCGAGAGGGGAATTGCGCCTTCGCCCACGCCGCCGGCCATAATCGGAACGACGATGTTGAACAAGGTGTGCTGCGCGCCGAGCCCCAAGGAGGTGCCGACGGTGACGCCGACCAGAGCGGCAACGAGCGACCCCGCGGCCAGGGGAACGAAGATTTTGGCAAATCCCTTGATCAGCGTATCGCGGTCCATGCTGAGGATGGAGCCCACGATGACGGCGGCGATAAAGAGACTGAGCACGTTGGTGGATTTGAAGAAGTCGCTGACGACCGAGACAGCCTGGGGTGGGATCCACCCCTTGTAGGCGAGATAAGAGGGAACGAAGGTGACGAGCACAGCGCCCCCGCCGATGTTGCGGATGACAGGTGCGTTGTTGCCGATCGCACCAAGGGTGAAGGCAAAACTCGCCATGATGCCGATGACCATGGCGATCTCGCCATTGATCAGACCTTGCCACACGAAGATCGCCAGCAGGCAAACCAGAAGTACGTAGACTGGCAAGGGTATGATGCCGACATCGATGTCCATAAGGCGCCACCAGCGCTCGCGGCGCCCGGGACGCTCGGTCGGCTCTTTTGCTATTGCCCCTTGGGCCGGATGATAAGTCATGGTGTCCTCCCCTCGGTCGACGATGCGACCTGAGATGTTTTAGAATTCGAACAGGGTCTTGGCATTCTCGACGAGGATCTTGCGGTAGAGCTCAGCGTCGCCAAGCCAACCAAACAGCCGATCGAGGTCGGCGCCGTCGTCGATCTCACGGAAAGGTTCGATTACATTGACGTCGCGCGTGGCGCGCTCGCGGCCACCGCCGGTATGCGGCCAGTCCGACGCCCAGACGAGACGATCGGGATTGGCCTCGATAAGAGCCTCGACGAATGGACGAAGATCTTCCGCGGACGTCGCGGCGGCCACGCGATAGGGCGCCGACAATTTTACCCAGACATGGCCGTCACGGACCATCTGAAGAAGCGCCTGAAAATCATCTCCGCCGACGCCTGCTGTGGTGTTCAGGGCAGCGAAATGATCAAGAACGACATCGACGGCGATCTCCTCGATGAGCGGCCTTAGGCGTGCGCAATCCGAAAGGTTCAGGAAGAGCTGCACCTTCATCGAATGGGCAGCCGCCCTGCCCGAGGTGCTGCGCAGCATATCGGGGGGCGATCTGCGTATTGTTCCAGGTGCCGCCTCGAAATTGACCCTGAGCGCCTTCACGCCGGCCTGGCCGAGTATGGCAATGGTCTCGTCAGTCGCGCTGTCCGGATCGACGACCGCCACGCCTCTGGCTGCATCGCCGAAATGCGCCAGGGCGTCCAGCAGGCAGGAATTGTCGGTTCCGTAAACGCTCGGCTGGACGAGAACCACCCTCTCAGTGCCGATCGAATGCATAAACGCGGCCAGGTCCCGACAGGTCGCTCGACCCGGGGTGTAAGCGCGGCCTGACGCATAGGCGAACCGCTCGGGGTCGAACACATGCACATGGCTATCGCATGCCAGCGGCATCGCGACTGACGGCCTATGAAAGGCTTTATGTTGAGTAAAATCCAATCCCGGCTCCTCCAAAGCTGGGCAGACCATACATTCGTTTTGGTATTTTGCAATCTAAAAAAACCATCATTTGACGCGATGGTGGTTTTAATCCAGCGTGAAATCTGCTTATGTGCCTGAACGGCAAGGAAAAACCGGAGCGACCGAGATCTCGTGAATTCAACGCCTTTAATCAATCATCTTGCGTCCAAGATCGTCGAATATGTGCGCGCGCACGACGAGCCGAACGGCATGCGTCTGGTGGAGCGCAAGCTCGCCGAGCATTTGAAGGTGTCCCGATCGCCGGTGCGCAGTGCACTAAAGATCCTTGAGGAACAGGGTCTTGTGAAAACGGCCGAAACCGGTGGCTTCTATGTCGACTGGGATGGTCGGACTGTTCCCGCAAGCCTGACGGAGCCGCGATCCGACGACGACGACGACGCCTATATGAAGATTGCCAGTGACCGGCTTTCCGGCAATCTTCCGGACAAGGTCACGGAAAGCGAGCTCGCGCGGCGATACGGGTTGACCAAAGCCCATCTCGGGCGGGTTCTCAGGCGGATCGCGGGAGAAGGCTGGATCGATCGCCTTCCGGGCCACGGTTGGGAATTCCTGCCGATGCTCACCTCGATGCAGGCCTACAAGGACAGCTATCGCTTCCGGCTGACAATCGAGCCGGCGGCAATTCTCGAGCCGACATTCGTCCTCAACCGCTCATCGCTTGAAGATTGTCGCCAGCATCAGCAGCGCCTGATCGACGGCGAGATCTGGGACGTCTCCAATCCTGATCTGTTCGACATCAACAGCCGGCTGCACGAAGCAATCATCGAATGCAGTCACAACCTGTTCTTCATCGAATCCTTGAAGCGGATCGACAGGCTGCGCCGGCTGATCGAATATCGCCAATCGCTCAATCGCAAATATGCGATCGTCAGGTGTCGCGAACACGTACGGCTTGCCGATCTGCTGCTGCAGGGGCGGATGGTCGAGGCGTCCGAGTTCATGACGAACCACCTCTCTTCCGTCAGCGTGATGAAGACCGTGGCCGATTAGGTGGCGTCACTGCTCTTGCTCTTCCTTCACCTGGCGCGTCGCCCCGGCTTCTTTAGACCACAGCAAGGGGGATTTCCTCGAAAGCGCACCACCGAGATGGCGTCTCATCGCATAAGAGGCCTCCACAATCTCTCCCTTCTCGAGCAGGGTCAGGATCGCAAGGTGGTCCTGACATTGGACCATCAGGCGATCACGGTCGACCTTCGAGCGGTATTCGAGGAGGCGCCGCATTCGGTTCACGCGAACGAGCGAAATGTAAAAGAACGGGTTGCCGGAAAGTTTGATCAGCTCTTCATGAAAAAGGGAGCCGTTGTGCAGCAGCCGCTCGGCCGGCAAGCTGGAGATGTCGGTCGCCAGCATCCGCTCCTGAATGCGCCGCTGCTCGTCTATGATCTTGCGATCGAGCATGAAGGTCGGCTCGAGCATGGCGGCCGGCTCGATAAGCATTCGAAACCGGTAAATCTGCTCAAAGGATTCCGGCGTCTTCGCAACTGGCAGGAAGCGCCAGCCATAGCCTTGCTTTGGCTCGGCCCAGCCCTCGCGCGATGCTCGCATGAGAATATCTGAGAGCTGGGTCTTCGTCAGCCCGTATCGCTCGCGAAGCATCTGCTCTGTCACGTCGGCCGGGATCCGGTCGGTCAGCCAATCCTCTGAGAGACGATGATAGTCACTCATCGGCTCAGGAAGCGGTTCGTCAGGATCCTTCTGCGCCTCGGGCGCGATACCGGACTTGACGAAGAAGCCCCGATTGGGCTTCTGTTCGAGCAACCCCTGATCGTTGAGCATCTGCATCGCCTCGCGCACCGGCGAGCGAGAGACCCCGAAACGGTCCGCCAAGCCCTGCGTACTCAGATGTGCATCCACCTGCAACTCGCCGGTTCGGATCAGTTCGCCAATTTCCCTTGCGATGTTCGTGGCTAGCTGGCTTACGCGCATTCCAGGATATGCTCTCGATAGTGTTCCTCGGTGACGGTCATACGTCAATTTGCGCCGTTGTTAAACAGCCCTTGGTGGCGCTACATCGGCATGAGCCATCCCGACCGCATCGAAAGCCGCCCGAACCGTTCCATCGGCTTTGAGCGCCTCAATCATTCGAGAAGCAGCGGCAAGCGCGTGTGGGTGACCCAAAGGCACGACGATCGCGGTCCCGGCCTCATGAAAATGTCCGGCCACGGCGTGAGCGCCGGGCATGTTGGCGACAGCACTCAAGATCGATTCCTTGCCTAGCGCCAGCGCGTCGATCTGCCGAGATTTGAACAGGCTCATCGCCACTTCCAGCGATGACGTCGCGCTCAGTTGCGCGCGTTTGAGGAAACGTGCTGCACTTCGATAGGTCGCGGTGCCCGTGATGCCGGCGACGTTCACCCCCTCGCGATCGACGTCATCAACCGACTGAAACTCATCCGACCTGGTCATGAAAGTGCTGACGCCGATATAATAGTCGGGACCCACCGACAGTTTGCTGCGCCGATCGTCGTCGATCGGTACGAAGGAAAGGGACCAAAGGCCGGACGATGCTTTCTCGACGATATCGCCGGAGCTTTCGAATTCCACGAGTGCCAAGCCAAGCCCAGTCTTGTCGGCGATTGCCTTGGCAAGAGAGACTGCGACACCTTCAGGTTTTCCGGTATCGGGGTTTCGAACGCACCAGACGGCCGACGTTGCGGGACCAACCGCGACTGCGACGCGCAACGCGCCGTCGGGTGCTAGCTCGCCTGCTTCTTCGCGAGACAATTCGAAAACCATGGCGCACTCCTTAACTCTGCTTCACATCATTGCACTTCTTGATGTACAAATGCAATAATTGCAAGAGTGGAGCATGCTCATGACCGACGTCTGGTCACCATCATCATATCTCAAGTTTGAAGATCATCGAACCCGACCCTCGATCGACCTACTCGCACGCGTCGTGAACGAAAATCCTGCGCATGTGACCGACCTTGGTTGCGGTCCGGGCAACTCCACTGCGTTGCTTGCCGCGCGATATGGCGCTCGTGTCATTACCGGCATGGACTCGTCACCAAAGATGATCGAGGCGGCACGACAACGCCTTCCCGAATGTATGTTTCATGAGGCCGACGTTAGCGCCTGGGCGCCGAAAGCCCCGCAAGACGTAATATTCGCCAATGCTGTCTTGCAATGGCTCCCGGATCATCAAACGCTTTTGCCTCGACTGATCGGCAGCCTGCAAGCTGGCGGAACATTGGCAGTGCAGATGCCTGATAATCTGGATGAACCATCACACGTCAGCATGCGGGTGGCAGCTTCCGACCCAAGATGGTCTGATCGGCTGGCAGCGGCGAACAGCGAACGCACCACGATACTAAGCGCTACGGAATATTGGTCCATCCTAAAATCGCAGGCACGCCAGGTCGATATCTGGCGCACAACCTATCACCATCCGTTGCAGGGGTTGGATGGGATCGTCGAGTGGTTCAAGAGCACGGGACTTCTCCCCTATCTCAGCCGCCTTCCAAACGATGACCGGCTTGCGTATCTGGAACGTTATGAAGCGCTGTTGAAGGAAAGCTATCCCGTGCTTCCCGACGGCACAGTCCTTCTTGCATTCCCACGGATCTTCCTGGTCGCTGTGCGGTAGCTTAAAAGTTCAACCGACTGAAGTTGGCTCTTTCAGCTTCAGAAGCGATGACAGCGATCTCCCGATCGCTGTCATCTTCCCTCAATATGATCCTCTGCGCTACGCGGCGTGAGCCAGGACGCTTTGACGGTCACGTTCGTTGAAATCCGACAGGCGGAACTGCGAGAGAAGACTGGTCAGCGCCTGTATGTCGCCAGATAGCGCATGGCTTGCCGCGGTCGATTCTTCGACCATGGCGGCATTACGTTGGGTTGTCTGGTCAATGGTTGTTACCGCACCGTTGATTTCCTGCAGGCCGACGAGCTGTTCTTTCGCCGAGGTCGCAATGGCTCGCACTCGTCCGCTGATATCTTCGACGCGGGCGACAATCGCCTGCAGCGCATCTCCGGTTTCGCTCACAAGTCCGACGCCCGACCGGACTTGCTCGCTGGAGGTGGTGATCAGGGCTTTGATCTCTCGCGCCGCCTGTGCCGATCGTTGTGCGAGTTCTCGCACCTCTTGCGCTACGACCGCAAATCCCTTGCCTGCCTCGCCGGCGCGAGCCGCCTCGACGCCAGCGTTGAGCGCAAGGAGGTTGGTCTGAAAAGCGATTTCGTCGATGACGCCAATGATACTGCCGATCTCGACCGAGGAGGTTTCGATGGCTTTCATGGCTCCGACCGTTCGCTGGACGATCGAACCTGAAGCCTGCGCCGATTCACGGGCCTGCCGCACCAGTCCCTCTGCTTCTTCGGCTCTGGTCGTAGCATCACGAGTTGCGGTGGTGATCTCTTCCAACGCGGCCGCAGTTTCCTCGACCGAAGCGGCTTGCTGCTCGGTCCGTTGGGCAAGCTCATCCGCAGCACCGCGAATTTCAATGGCACTTGCTTCGATGGAACGGGCATTTGCCCCAACAGCGCGCAATGTATTTTCAAGCTTGTCCACCGCGGCGTTGAAATCCAGCCTCACACGATCGAGGCCGGCCCCGAAAGGCAATTCGATGCGGTTACTGAGATCGCCGTCTGCCAGTCTTCCCAGCGCACCCGCCAACGTCGAAACCGCGGTTTCAACATCACGGGCATGCGCGGCCTTCTCCGCATCAACCGAGCGGCGGCTCGTCTCCAGTTCCTGATCCTTCTGCCGAGCTGACGCTTCCAGGGCTACTCGCTGACGAGCGTTATCCTGGAAGACCTCGACACTCTTCGCCATACTGCCGATTTCGTCACCGCGAGCCGTTTCATCGATCGCAACTGTGAGATCGCCTTCAGCCAAGCGCATCATCTTTTGACGCAAGCGCTGGATCGGAGCAACGATAGCTACCGACGCCAGCGCCATCGATCCGAAAATGGCTGCGATGATCGCAAAGGCCAGCACCGCACCACTGCCGACGATTGAGTTGATGTTTTGCGCGGACAGGTCGGCAACGCCGCCGGAGACACGCGCCTCCATGTTCTCGTTCCATTCACGGAGCCGCGTCGACAAGTCATCGATTTTTGGATCGACCGCACCCAACACCGCCAAAGCGTTCATATCCCGGTTGGCCTTTGCCGCGACCATTGCTTTGTCAAGCAAAGCTTTGATGGCCTTAGCGTCGGCAACGAAGGCATCGATTTCGACTTTGCCCTCCGGATAAGCCGCGACTGCGTCAGCGAAGCGGTCGAACATCCGCGTCGCGTTCTTGTCGTAACTGCCGGCAACATCGTCGAAATCCTTGGCATCAGGTGCATAAGCGGTGACCTGATAGGCGCGATAGGCGACAGACTGTAGGTGTCGCGTTGCGGCCACGATGTCTGTATTGGCTTTCGATGCAGACCCGATAAAATGCTTATATGCCTCGTCAGCAGCCGCAAACCGCAGCGATGTGTAGGTCAAGCTTACGCCGGACAGCATGCTGACGAAGAAGATCATCGTCAAAATCTTGGTGCGAATACTCGTATTGCGAAAAACTGACACAGCCCTGGCTCCCCAACTCTAATTATTGGGAGTTTGGCTTTATTTACTTAAAAATCCAATAAATGAAGTCTCACCCTTGCATGCCTGCGCAGCAATCGCCGTTTACGGAACAGATGTTCATCCTGCATGAGACTTCACCCTCCCCTAAAGCACCTCGCCTCTACATGGCAGCTTGGGACGTGATCGGCGATATTGTTCAGAACCGCGGCAGCGCCAAGGGCTGCCAGGCAACTGCTGACCCGTCTTTCGAAGAAGTAGGGTATCGCGCTGATTCTGGGGTCGGTTCCGGCTGGGGGCGGAATCGTACGTTAGCGAGCCATCCTACGGTTTCGGCCATCTGTATTCGCCTGCGAACAGGATGTGAGCCCATCCGAGTGGAGAGATGTGTGCAAGAAGCTCCTGAGGCACATCGAGACCTGCTTTTTGGCGACTGACGATGGCATGACCGAGATGAACGCTATTCCAGTAGATGACAATTGCGGCGAGCAGATTGAGTCCAGCCATGCGATAGTGCTGCCCCTCGGCAGTCCGGTCGCGGATTTCACCCTGGCGCCCAATGCGCAGGGCATTTTTGAGGGCATGATGTGCCTCGCCTTTGTTGAGGCCAATGCGGGCGCGCCGTTGCATGTCGATATCGAGGATCCACTCGATGATGAAGAGCGTGCGTTCGATCCGGCCGACTTCCCGAAGCGCCAGCGCCAGATCATGTTGTCGCGGATATGAGGCAAATTTGCGCAGGAGTTGGCTTGGCGGCACGATGCCGGCAACCATGGTGGCGGCGCTGCGCAAGATATCGGGCCAGTTCTGAAGAATGGTATCTTCGCGGATTTTCCCGCCGACGAGCCCGCGCAGTTCCTGCGGTGTGCCTGCTGGATTGAATACATAGAAACGTTTGGACGGCAGATCTCGGATGTGAGGGATGAATTGGTATCCCAGGATTGAGGCAGCTGCGAAGACATGATCGGTGAAGCCGCCGGTATCCGCATATTGCTCGCGAATGCGTTGCCCGGCTTCGTTCATGAGCAGACCGTCGAGGATATAAGGTGCTTCGCTGACCGTCGCGGGAATGAGCTGGGTGGCGAACGGGGCATACTGATCGGACAGATGCGTGTAGGCTTTCAAGCCGGGCTCGGGACCATATTTGGCGTTAAAGAGATTCATGGCCTTGCCGTGCAGCCGGAAAAAACTGGCCATCGCTGGAGGCAGTTTCACCCAGCCCCCAGAATTGGGACATGGGCAATCCCCCCTGGGCAGCGACGACGATGGCCAAGGCTTGATTGATGGCGTCGCTTTCAACGTGCCAGCGCGACAGGCGCGACAATTGCCAGTAATCATGGGTGTTCGAGGTTTCCGCCATCTTTCTCAGTCCGAGATTGAGTCCTTCGGCGAGCAGCACGTTCAGCAGGCCTATCCTGTCGTTACAGGGCGCTCCGGTCCGCAAGTGAGTGAAGGCGTCGCCGAAGCCAGTTGCCGCGTCAACTTCAAGAAGGATATCGGTGATCCGGACCTCGGGAATGCGCCCGTTGAGGTCGAGGATCAGTTCGTCGACATCTTGAGGCACTGCTGCGGCCAAGCGCTCGATCCGCAAGGTGCCATCTTCGATGCTGCCCTTCGGGATTGTGCCGGTTCGAACGGCCTTGGCGAGCCGCTTCAGCCCCTCGGCCATACGAGCTTTTCGATCGGCGAGCCAAGTTTCGGGCTCAAAGGGGATGGCCAGTCTCGCCGTAGCCTTTGCGGCAGTTAAAGGCACCAGCGTCTCTCTCAGATCGGCATAGCGGCGAGAAGAGTGGAGCCAGATGTCCGCCGAACGAAAGGCATCCCTCAGATGAAACAGCACCGCTACTTCCCATAGTCGGCGGTCCTTGCGCGCCGTGTTGAGATGGCGGCTCCATTTGGAAGTTGGTCGGAGAAAATCCGTGGGCAGTGACGGACAGTCCAGCCCGTTTCGAATCAACGCCGCTGCCGTCATGAGGGGTTCGGCCACAGGAGTGGCTCGAATCTCCAGGCACCGCAACATGCGCGGCGCATAACGGCGGAACCGATTATAGCCCTGCGCGACATGGGAGAGCGGATCGGCGGCCATTGTGTCGGTGAGTTGGGCTGCGGTGGCGACAAGCTTTTCCAGTTCGGACCAGCCGGGTGATATGGTGATTGCCGTTTCCAGAGACCTGCCATCGTTATGCGCTTCAAGCACCGCGGAGCCGAGACGGGAAAAGGCCCGCAATGTATTCGTGACGGCAGCCTTGGCATCCGCTGCCTGGCCATCACAAAGTCTCTTCGCCTCCCGCCATGTCTTGCCGACGATCCGGTCATGGGTCTCCACGAGCGTATCGGCGATGGCGGCCCTCCATTCTACGACACAGACGGCTAGAATAGCCAAGCGCCGGTCGGTGCTAACGTCGAGCAAGCCGTCGGTGAAGTAACGTTCACCCTGCCGGCGAAGACGACTGATACGATGGGGTGGCGTTCCGGCCAGCACTTGGGCATCAAGGTCAAGCTTTTGCAGAAATTCAAGCCTGTCGAGCAGGTTGTTGGCGTCGGCCGAATTGTTACCGATCTCAAATTTGCGGATCCAAACGAAACGGCTAACATGACCTTCGACCGTTTCGATCAGCAGTTCGTCAAGTCGGGCCCGCATCGTTGTATCGAGCCGCTCGACAATCCGCGTCTCGACCCGCCGTTCGGCCGCGACCAGAGCGTCGGCGCATAACCGTTCGATTGTCGAAACGCCCGGCAGGATAATCTTAATCCGGCGGCATTGTTCGATGAAGCGCTGAGCAAGATCCTCATTGGAGCGGGCATCTTCGGCCTGGCCATGAAGCCAATCCCGCAATTCTCCTGCAACGCGGCCTGTGAAACTCCTGTAGCCATAGATGGTACGGAGCTCCAAAAGATGCTCGCGCCGGGTCTCTTCGCGGATGGCATAGCCGTCGAGATCGTCTATTTGCATGCCAAGCTGTGCCGCGATGAACTTCACCATTTCTGCGGGAATAGTGTCGTCTGCCGTCAAAAACCGGCCTGGGTACCGAAATGCGCACAGTTGCAGCGCAAAGCCCAGGCGATTGCGGGCTTTGCGCCGGGTGCGGATATGTTCGATATCGTCATCCGCCAAGGTATAGTGCTTGAGCAGAGAGGCTTCGTGGGTTGGCAGGTCAAGCAGGGACGACCGCTGGCGCGCCGTCAAGACAATTCGCCTCGGCATATCCTATATCTCGCTATCTATGTATGCGTGTCCGAAAGAGGATCCCTTGTGGCAAGGAAAATTAAATTGGGCGGCCAGTTCTATGATGCCGGCGGTGGGGAGATTCCGGGGTGACTAGAGAAAGCCAGGCAGACGGGGAAAGACCGGAAATGCACTGTCACGGTGCCCGCGCCGGACAGGGAGCAATGAACGAGGCAGGGCCCGCCGTCCAGGGCATGGGAGATTCGCCATTCTACGCTGGCGATCGCGCGTCGGGCATTGGGAGGACAGGCGTCTACCGTCAAGACCTGCTCGACGGTAGACAACGCGTTGCGCCTTGGGAGGAGCTGGGGAGCGGTGTTTACATCGTATTTGACTGAGGAGTTATCCCTCGATCAAATAACATGGTTGCCGGAACGCACACCCTGACGATACCACCGCAGCGACATACACGAGAGGCCTGCGTCGATCTTTTCAATCTCGGCGGTCTTCAGTGGCACGACCTTGTAGCCGTGGCTGTCGAGGATTTCGAGCGTGCGCGGATAGTAGGCGCTGGCGAAGACGACGTCGTTGACACGCAGCACGTTGGCCGCTGGTTCTTCCCCTGCCGGTACGACGATCTTGCGGAAACCCTCGAACACGGCAGCATCGGCAAGTGCGGCAGTTGCGATCACGGTTTCATCGTCGAGCAGTGAGGAAGCCGTCTTGAAGTGCAGTACCCCTTTTGGGGTTTCGGCAATTCGGGCCTTTCCACCAAGCTTTTCGATGCAGGCAACCAGAGCCTCGGCGCCAATCTTGTCGGTGCGAGCAGAGAGGCCAATCAGCACGCCGTTCGGCGTATACATGATATCGCCGCCATCCGCCTGACCGGGCGCGGGCAGTTCAAGCACAGTCTCGAACTTCTCGCGCAGGACCGGCGCGATTTCCGCCGTTTCGTTGACCCGGCTCGGGGTGCCAGGGCGAAGCAATATGGCGCCGTTGGTAAACACCAGCGCCGGATCTTCGACAAAGATCGAGTCCGGGAAGGCTTCGAGCGGCGGCAGGACGGTCACCTCGACCCCTGCATCGCGCATGGCTGCAATATAGGCGTCGTGCTCGACCTTGATACCTTCGTAGGTCGGACCGCCGCGGTCATCGGCACGCAGGCCGTTGACCACCGAAGTGCACGGCTCACGGACGATGGCGGAGTTGAACTCATAAACGGATCGGGTCTGCGACATGATTGGTTATCCTTTAGTTCGATTGTCTGGGCGACGCTCATGCGGCCGCGAATTGCAGGTGTTCCGTCAGCGCTGTGCGTCGCGACAGGTGAATGCCAGCGAGCATGCAGCGCACCGAGCCGCCGGCGAGTTCGATCGTCGATACGTTGAACGGCGACAGCTTCGCGGAGCGCTCGACCGTCGCGATCTGCTCCTGATCCAGGCTCGTGTGGGCGCGGGCCGACAGCACAAGGACACGGCCTTCCCTGCCTTCGAGCTCGATGGCATTGCCAGCGAAGTTCTCAATCTGCCCAATCGACAGCTCGATGACCTGGCGGCCGGTCTCTTCGAGCCTGGTGACGATCTCCTGCCGGCGGGAAGCATCGGGGATCATCTGCGTCCCCAGCAGCGCAAAATCCGTGCCGATGCACATCAGCACATTGGTGTGGTAGATCGGCTTGCCGCTGCGATCCACGGCATCGAAGACCATCGGCTCGAAGTTGAAGTGCGTGCAGAACCGCTCGAGCGCGACTTCGTTGGTGCGGTTCGAACGCACCGCATAGGCAACCCGGCCGATGTGGTCGAGTACCATCGCCCCGGTGCCCTCGAGATAGACATTGTCCTTCTCGAGCCCTGAGTAGTCGATGACGTCCTGGACCCGGTACTCATTCTTCAGCATCTCGATGACGTCGCTGCGGCGCTCCTTTTGCCGATTGGCCGAGTACATCGGGTAGATGGCGACGTGCCCGCCGGAATGGGTCGAGAACCAGTTGTTTGGAAAGACGGAGTCCGGCGTTGAGACGGTCTCGTCCTCGAAGACATGGACGGTGACGCCGGTGTCGGCGAGACCTTCGGCCATCCGCGTAACCTCGTCAAAGGCCTTGTTCGCGATCGCCGCGGCAGAGCGTTTGCTGTCATTCGACTGGAACGCATTGTCGGCGGCAGTCATCGGGTTCGGCGTAAAATGATGCGGCCGGATCATCACCACTGACTTCGGCGCTTGTACGGACGATCTGGTCATCAGAGTGCTCCAACCTTGGCAGCGACGGGAGTGTGCTTGGCGGCACGCAGGATCATGCCGAAGAGATCGCGCGGTTCGTCGGGATCGGCGAGCAGGTCCAGCTCATCATAGAGGCCTGTATCCTTCAGCCGATCGCGGACGTAGCGAAGGGCCGAGAAGTCTTCGATGGCAAACCCGACGGAATCGAACAGGGTGATCTGGCGTTCACCGGAACGACCGGTGGCATGACCCGCGATGACCTGCCAGAGCTCGATCACCGGATGATCCGGATCGAGTTGCTGGATCTCGCCTTCGATGCGCGTCTGGGGCGGATACTCGACGAAAATGTCGGAGCGCAGCAGGATGTCGCGGTGGAGCTCCGTCTTGCCAGGGCAGTCACCGCCAACGGCGTTGATGTGAACGCCGGGACCGACCATGTTGTCGGTGAGGATCGTGGCATTCTGCTTGTCGGCCGTGACCGTGGTGACGATTTCAGCCTCCTCCACTGCCTCCTGTGAGGAGGAGCAGGTCTTGATCTCAAAGCCCATGCCGGCAAGGTTCTTCTGGCATCGGTCCGTGGCGGACGGATCGATATCGTAAAGACGCAGCTTGTCGATGCCGAGGATCGCCTTGAAGGCGATCGCCTGGAATTCCGACTGGGCGCCGTTACCAATCATCGCCACGGTGCGCGCGCCCTTCGGCGCAAGGTACTTTGCGGCGACCGCCGACATCGCCGCGGTCCGTAGCGCCGTGAGGATCGTCATTTCGGTCAGCAGCATCGGATAACCATTGCCAACATCTGCGAGCACACCGAAGGCCGTCACCGTCTGGCGGCCGGAGCGCGTGTTCTTCGGATGGCCGTTGACGTATTTGAAACCGTAGGTCTCGCCGTCGCTGGTCGGCATCAACTCGATGACCCCGTCCGAGCTGTGCGAGGCGACGCGCGGCGTTTTGTCGAAGCACTCCCAGCGCCGGAAGTCTTCTTCGATGTAGGCGGCAAGCTCGATGAGAAAGCGTTCCACGCCGGTGGCGAGCACCAGCTTCATCATATGGTCGACGCTCACGAAGGGGACGACATTCAGTTTTTCTTGCATATTTCAATAGTTCCTTATTCGCGGCCGACATAATGTCGGCGTATGAGACTAGCGGCAGCCTTTGGTCGACTGCCGCGCTAAGAATCTCGGGGGGGAGCTATGCGACCAGGACACGAGAGTGCTCCTTGGTAGCCGGTGCGTGTTCGCCCAGTTCAAACTTGCTGATGAGATGCAGCAAATGGGCAGCTTCATCCTCCAACGACATGCAGGCAGCCTTGGACTCTTCGGCCATGGCCGCCGTCTGTTGGGTCGATAGATCGATCTCCCGGATCGTCGACTTGAATTCCCCGAGGTGCCGCGCCTGGTTGGCGGCCGTGGACGCGATATTGGAAACGACGTCCCTGATCCGATCGATATGCCCGGCGATCTGCTTCAAGAGTTCGCTGGTAGAACCGACGAGCTCCATGCCTCGCGCGACGCGCTGCGATGACACGTCAATCAGTTCCTTGATCTCTTTCGCAGCGTCTGCCGAACGCTGGGCAAGCGCTCGCACTTCGGAGGCAACGACGGCAAACCCCTTACCAGCCTCCCCGGCCCGGGCAGCCTCGACGCCCGCATTCAAGGCCAAAAGGTTTGTCTGGTGCGCGATGTCGTTGATGACATTGACGATGGTGGCGATCTGAAAGGACGAATCTTCAATCTTGGCCATGCCGGCGACGGCTTGCGAAACAATCTCGTCCGAAGATGCGGCCACGGAATGGGCCTCGGACACCAAAGCGTCGGCCGCGCTTGCAGCGTTTGCTGTGAGACTCACACCGCTCGAAATGGCGTTCATCGTCTGAACCGCGCCATCAAGCACGACAGCCTGATGCTCGGTGCGCTTCGCCAGCACATCCGTCGAATTGCTCATCTCGCCGACAATTGCTGTAATCGAGTTCACTTGCCCGATCACCGTGCAGATCGTGCTTCTCAGCTGCGCCAGGGCAATGTTGAAGTCGTCCTTTAGTTGACGGTAGTCTTCCGGAAACGCGGCATCAATTGGTCGGCAAAGAATGCCGTCAGCGAGCGCGGACAGGCTGCTGCCGATTTGGGCGACAACGCCCGCCTGAACGCTGAGGCGTTCGACGCGCTCCGTCTCCACTGCCCGGCGTTCCCGTTCCGCCGTTTCTCCGCTTCTTTTGGCGTCCGTCTCCGCAGCCACCCTCGCAATTGCATTCTCCCGAAAGACGAGCACCGCCCGAGACATGTCGCCGATCTCGTCATGCCGGCCGACGCCTTCCACGTCGCCGCTCGAATCGCCGGAGGCAAGCAGCTTCATCGACGACACCAGCCGTGTAATGGGCCGGGAGATCGATCGCGACGCCACAACGGCAACCAATAACGTGACGAGGGCCGTCGCCGCAGTGAGTGCGACGATCTTCCAGATCATCGCCATGGCGGGTGCGAATATCTCCGCTGCCGGCTCAAGCGCGACGACCGTCCAATGGTGGCCGCCCCAGGCGAGAGGCTCGGGCGCAGCCAGAACCTCATGTCCGCGATAGACGCGGAGCGACGTGCCTTGCGCGAACGCCTCTTGGTCAATTGTCGTCGCAGCGAGTTTGTTATCTGCAAAACGGGATGTCGATCGCATCTTGCCGTCACTTCCGACGACGATTGCTTCACCGTTTGGACCAAATCCCGAATCCTGGTGCGAAATTGCATCGAGCAATTCGGTGCTGATAGCGATAAGCAATGTGCCGCCACGCGCCGTCGGTTTGAATGCGTCGGCGACGCCGACCGCAAAGTAGGCAACGCCGGGTTGGCCCGGGGTCGCGGCACTGAAGTCCGTCATCACCGCATCTTTGAGATCCGCGGATTGTGCGATTGCAGCACCGAGCGCACCGCTCGGATCGATAACGCCGAGCGGATCCCCCCCGCTACTGTAGACGAGCTCGCCTGTGGCGTTGACGAGCAAGATACCCGCATAGCCATGCTCTGCCACGAGCGATTTGAGCCAAGGGTCCGCCTTGAGATAATTGTCGACGAAAAATTTCGCTTCGTCAGTGGTGCCTTTGGCAAGATCACCTCCCTCCACCTTAAGCGCGGATAAGTGCTTGCGCTGATCTTCCGGCGTGTTCTTGAAGCCGACGTTCAGCTTGTCGAACAATTGCACCAGACCAGGCGTGTTCGCGAGGGCTTCCGTCTCAAGAAGGGTGGCGTTGAGCTTGGCGAGGATAGTCTCGCGTTTTGTCGTTGCCACATATTCGAGATGTTTGCCGATGAGGTCTTCGGTTGTCGCAAAAGACGTAAAGCCGGCAAAGGCCGCCACCGCGCCGCAAGACAGGACGCCCACAAAGAGCATGACAGCGGGTATCTTCCGGCTGATGGGCCAGGCAAGTCTACCATTTCGTATTCCTAGCCACTTCATTGCATCCCCCCTAAAATTGATTCCGGTCGGTTCACCTCAACCTCCTGAGGCGTTCCTATCGTCTGCAGTTGGCACTCAGTAGTGCGCAGTGGCGATGAGTTCGATCAGCGTCCGTTCCCCTAGGTCAGCGACGCCGATGGTCGCCCGCGCCGGCAGGTCTTCGGGCGCCAGCCATTCTTTCCAGACCGCGTCCATCGCGGGTTTGACATTCATGTCCGTAATGAAGATCGTCGCGGAAAGTAGCTTCGATCGGTCAGACCCCGCCTCTTCCAGATAAGCGTCCAGCTTTTTCAGAACCTCTCGGGTCTGGCCAGCCATGTCGAGGCTCTCGTCGTCGGCAACAATGCCGCCGATGTAAGCGATGCCATCGTGCTTGACGATGCGATGCAGGGTGGGTGTGCGAAGCAGCCGTTCGGTCATGACAATTATCCTTCTTCATTCATTTGGTGATCGACCGGATCTCTTCCGGTGACGGCTTTCAGCGCGCGCGGCGCATGTGGAAGACCGGCAAGTTCAGCAAGGCGCACCGGCTTTACCGGTGAGCGCAGGCGGTAGGTCCCTATCTCGCTCGGGTTCATTCCTTTCTCGGCTGCCATGATTTCGGTCACGGTGGCGGCACAGAGGCGGCCCTGGCAAGGCCCCATCCCGCAGCGAACGAACGTCTTCAACTGGTTCGGCCCAGGAGGTCCAAGCGCAACCGCCTCGCGAAGCTTGCCTGCGGTGATTTCCTCGCACCGGCAAACGATCGTCTGGGGATCTGGTGGGGCAAGAAAGGCCTGCCGTGGCGCGTAGAGGGCGTCGAGAAAGTCCCTCCCTCGCAGAAAGCGCCGGCGCTGCCGTTGAAGCTTTCTGAGCGATGAAACCGCAACCGGCACTTTTGTCAGCCCGAGATCCGAAAGGGTTGCCAGGGCGGCAATCCGTCCGGCAATTTCCGCCGCCTGAGCACCACCGATGCCGGCGCCGTCTCCGGCGATGAGGATGCCGCGCCTTGGCGTGCGTCCCTCGGCGTCGGTCACCGGCTCAAAGGCACGCTGGCGCTCATTCCAGGTCAAAGGGCAACCCGCGGCACTTGCGAGATTGATGCCCGGGATCACACCCTGGTGGAGCAGAACCGTCTCGGCCTGCAGGCTTTCGGTTCCCCGGCGCGTTTCGAAACGAACGCCCTCGACGTGGTCCTGCCCCAAAATGGCGAGCGACTGGACTCCGGTCACAACTCGCACGTTGCGCTTGGTTTTGAGGAGCAGACCGAGCCCCTTCACAAGGTAAGGCGAAAGCAGGAAGCCTGGCAGCTGGCGCAGCGCCTCCCATCTAAGGAGCGATTGCGATGTGTCGAGAACCGTCATGTTGCGCGCGCCCGCATCGACGAGCTGGCTTGCTAGCAGGTATAGAAGCGGTCCGCAGCCTGCGAGTACCACCGGGGAATTCGGCACGACGCCGGAGGACTTGAGCGCGATCTGGGCCGCACCCGCCGTCATCACACCCGGCAGTGTCCATCCGGGTACGGGCATCGGCCTTTCCTGAGCGCCGGTCGCAAGGATGATGGCGGTTGCCTCGATCATTCGCGCCACGCCGGCCACGGTCAGTCCCACACGATGATGCGCATGTTCATCCGCATCGTCGGCACACTCTATGCTCCAGACGGTGGCTTTCGCCGTGTAATCCGTATTGCTCGCCGCAAAAGACTCCGCGAGCGGTTTTCCCTTCCAGTAGTCGGCGCCGAGATAGCGGCGCTCGCCCGGCCGGTTGCGGGTGATCTCGCGATAAATCTGGCCGCCGCAACGAGGGTTCTCGTCGAGCACGACGACCCGTGCTCCCGCCCTCGACGCCTCTATCGCAGCCGCCATTCCCGCCGGCCCGGCCCCGACGATCACGATGTCATAAACCGGAAGCAGCACTTCAGCCCTGGACACGATCCGCATTGTCATGGCGCACGCCCTTCCTCGACGCTCGCAGGTGCAGGCAAGCTCGAGGTGGCCTGTTGGCTAAGCACCGTCATTCCATCCTCGACTTCAACGAGACAAGCCTGGCGGTTCTGAACGCCATCAACTGTGACGAGGCATTCGAAGCAGACGCCCATCAGGCAAAAAGGAGCACGGGGCGCACCACTGACGACAGATCGACGGACATGAGCAACGCCTGCCGCAAGCAACGCGGTGGCTAGCATGTCTCCACGCTGCGCCTGCATTTCGGTGCCATCGAAGATGAACGACACGGGCTCTTGGATCTCACGCAACCGCTTGAGCATGGAACCTCCTTGCCGAGAATGGTGAATGATCGTCCGCAAGCTTGGAGGCAGCGATCTGCGGCGCGACGATAAGCGAATGGTTCGCCGCCAGCGTCACGCCCGAATGGCAAGCCACAAGGAAAGCACCCGGGTAGTCTTCCGACTGATCGTAGATCGGGACTCCGTCCACAGTCTTGACCCTGAAACCGGACCAACTGCGCACCACGTTCAAGTCCGCAAGCGCCGGGAAAATGCGCAGAGCGCGGCTCGCAAGGACGGCGCTGATATCCGAAGATGTGGTAATGCTGGCCGTATCTGTCTCTTCGCTGTCGCCGATCATGATACCGCCTTCGTCGGCTTGGCGGATTGTCGGCGACAAACAAGGCAGAAAAGGCCTGCACTTCTCGGTCACGAGAATCTGTCCCTTGCTGCGCTTGAGCGGACAGGCAAGGCCCACCATAGGCGCCAGCCTTTCGTTGTCGAGGCCGGCCGCCAGAACAATCTTGCGCGAGAAAATGGAAAAGCCCTCGCCCCGCAGAACGAAGCCGTCGGCAACCGGTTCGATGGCATCAACATTGTGATTGGGGCGGTAGATAGCCCCTTTCCGGTCCATTGCGACATGGAGCGCATGAAACAGGCGCAATGCATTAACGTGCCCATCGGCCGCAGAATAGATCGATCCGACGACATCCGGGCCAAGGTGCGGGACGCGCGCTCGGGTTTCTTTACCGTTCAACAGTTCAAAGGTCGCAGCTTGGCCGATGGTTTCCCTGGCAATAGTCTCCATATCGGCGTGCATGGAGGCGAGCTCTTCGTCCGAAAGTGCGAAGGTGAAGCCGCCATCTTGAACGAGTCCAACATCGATGCCGCTGTCTTCCGACAGCGCTTGGGCCAAAATCGGCCACTCTCTCGCCGATCTGGCCGACCACAGCGCATAGTGGGGAGCATGCAATCCCTTCCCCTGGACCCAGACCAGCGCAAAGTTCGCCCGCGATGCCCTGAGGTCCAGATCCGAACCATCGAGAACGAGTGGCCTCACGCCTGAGCGGGCAAGCCCCCAGGCAATGGACGCTCCGACGAGGCCGCCCCCAATAATGGTCAGGTCAGCGTCTTGCATGGGCGGACATCTCGCGTACGTTGGCGGGAACAGCGCTCATCTTTGCGCTCCCATGTTAAAGTTCGAGATTGTCAGACGCCGCACGTGGGCCTCGTCAATGACGGTTCCTAGACCCGGACGTTGGGGCAAATGGACCACCCCATTGCGCACGAAGGACGAAAAATCAGTGGGATCTTCGACCAAGCGCATTGTCGACATGTACGCGTGGCCGACGTCGACGAGGTTTCTGACCGTGACAGCATGCTGAAGTGATGCCGCCTGCGTGATGCCGAACTCGATCATCGAGTTCATATAGCAATCGATGCCGAATGCCTCGGCCGTTGAGGCGATGCGCTGCGCGCGCAAAGGCCCGCCGTTCTTGCTGCTCTTGATGCTGAAGACCTTCGTAGCTCCGGCGGCTGCGAGTTCGGCCGCATCGCTCAGTTCGATGATCGCTTCATCTGCAGAGAGTGGAAGGCGGCTTTCGTTTGAAAGAGCGGCCATGCCCTTGATAACGTCGGTTGACAGGGGCTCCTCGACAAAGGCAATTCTTGAACCGGCAATGCCGGCTATGAACTCCCGCGCCTCATTGAAGCTCCATCCCTGATTGGCGTCTGCGATGAGCTTGATGCGATCGCCATATCGCGCCTCCAGAGCTGCGACACGCTTGATTTCGCTGGCGATGGGCGACGTGCCCATCTTCAGCATGAAGCTGGAAAAGCCATGAGCGGAACGCTCTTCGATGATGGGGATGTCGTCTTCGGCGCTGCCATTGCTCAAGGGCCACAGCACCGGAAGCGACGCGCGGATCGGTCCCCCAAGCAGGATTGCCACCGACACGTTCAAGCGTTTGCCCAAAATATCCAGCAACGCCATCGTGACGGCGCCCTTTGCGCAAAGATGGCCGGGAAGCAGACGATCGACCAACGCATCGATCGTGCCCGGATAAGGCTGTTTGGCGCCCAGAACAGCGGGTAACAGAGTTTCATTCAGAGCCCGAATCACGCCAGCTGGCGTCTCACCATCCACCGTTTCGGCGGGGTTAGCTTCGCCCCACCCCACGATGCCATCAACGTCCGTCAGCTTCACGAGGACCGCCTGGGTCGCAAAAAGGACGCCCTCGGTCAGCTTGTATGGTGTGCAAAGCTTGGCCTCGATTTCGAAAACTTCGGCACTCACGATTGGCGCCATCGATGCGGCGGAGATAATCTCGTTCATTGGTTCATTCCTGATTTATTCGGATCGCGACATCGCATTCAAAGCCGATGACAAAAGTTGCCGGCGCTCAGTGACCGGGCGCGGCAGAGGCGCCACTTACACCCCGCTCCGCACGCCTTTGGGGGTTGAGCCACAGTTCGATCACCATGACCGATCGAGTGACGATGAAGTTGATCGACAGATAGATTGCGCCGGCGATCACGAAGACTTCGACCGGCCGATAGGTATTGGAGATGATTTGCTTGGCGACACCGGTCACCTCGAGGATGGTGATCGTCGACGCAAGCGAGGTCGACTTGACCATGAGCATGATCTCGTTGCCGTAAGCAGGCAGAGCAAGACGCATCGCGATCGGGAAGACGATGCGACGGAATTGCAGGAAACCCGACATGCCAACCGCGCGAGCCGCTTCGATCTGACCCAAAGGTACAGCCTGGATCGCGCCCCGCACGATTTCGGTGCTATAGGCGGCGGTGCTGAGCGTTAGAGCAAGGATCGCGCAGAACCAGGCATCCCGGAAGAAAGTCCACAAGCCGACCGCTTCAAAGAAGCCCCTGAATTGCCCCGATCCGTAGTAGATCAAGAACATTTGGACCAGAAGCGGCGTCGAGCGGATGACGTAGACGTAGCCGTAGGCAATGGCAGAAAGAGAGCGGTTCTTTGACACGCGCATCAAGGCGAGCGGCACAGCAAGCGCGAAACCAAGACACAGCGAGATTGTAGCCAATGTCAGGCTCGTGGGAACGGCGGCGATAAGTTTCGGGAACGCCTCCCGCATAAGTTCGAAATCCATCACTGGCTCCTCACGCCGCGGTTTGCCCACTTCTCAGCCCGGAAAAAACCCTGGTTGGACACGGAGGTCAGCAGAAGGAAAACGAGGAAGGCCGCAAGATAGAAGGTGAAAGGTTCTTTCGTCGAACCAGCTCCAACCGCGGCGGCACGCATTACCTCGACGAGGCCGACAACCGAGATCAGTGATGTATCCTTCAAGGTGTATTGCCAGACGTTACCCATGCCGGGCAGCGCATATCTCGCTGCCTGCGGAATGAGAATCCGGCGCAAACGGAGGGCTGGAGCCATGCCAATAGATTTGGCCGCTTCGATCTGTCCCTTCGGAACTGCGAGAACTGCGGCCCGGATCACCTCGGTTGAATAGGCGCCGGCGCTTACACCGATACACAAAACCCCAATGGCAAAGACCGGCGGCTCAATGTAGCCTTCAAATCCAAAGAGCGCGTTGGCCACGTACCGAAGCAACGATCCACCGCCAAAAAATACAAGGAAGATGATCAGGAGTTCTGGGACGCCCCGCACCACGGTCGTATAGACGTCGCCGAGGAGTCTCAACGACCAGAACCTGGAGAGCTTTGCAGCAGCAAAGACGGACCCGATAATGATGCCGAGCATGAAGGCGCAAGCCGCGACCACGATTGTCAAGACCGCTCCAAGGGTCAATTCATCGGCCCAGCCGGCATCGCCCCATCCAAATAGCGTGAGATCCATTATATAAACTCTGTTGCGGGAGAACCGGAAATGTCGGAGTTGCGAACGAAAGCGGTCCGCACTCCGACATCAGTGCTGTCTCACTGCTTCGGTGTACCGTCGAAGCCCAGCCACTTCATCGACAACTTCTCGATCGTGCCGTCGGCGACGGCTTCGGCGATGGCCTTATTCAGCATGTCGCGTAGCTGACCGTCTTCCTTGCGCAGACCAATGCCAGTTCCCTTGCCGAACGGTCCGCCGGTCATGTTCGGCCCGAAAATGGCGAGGTCCTTGCCTTCGGGCTTCTCAAGCAGCGGCTTGAGGCGCGCAAGTGTCGACAGGCTTGCGTCGATGCGGCCTGAGTTGAGATCAAGGACCATATTGTCGGGTGTATCGTAGCTGGCGAGTTCCACGTCGGGCAGGAACTCCTTCACGAAGGATTCGGCCGTCGTGCTCGATTGCACGCCGATCTTTTTACCTTTGAAGGCAGCCGCCAGCTTGTCCAACTCCGCCCGTTCCTCCGGGCTCACGTCATCGAGGGTCAGGCTGTCCAGCCCGCTCTTGAACTCCGACAGGGAGTTGCCTTTCGGCGCAATGAAACGAACCGGGGTCTTGATGTAGGGTTGGGTAAAAGAAATGACTTTCTCGCGCTCAGCATTGATGTCCATGGCGGCAAGGATCGCATCGTAGCGTCCGGCGACGAGAGACGGAATGATCCCATCCCAGGCCTGCTCGATCACCGGGCATTCCATCTTCACGCGGCTGCACAGGTCCTTGCTGAGATCGATATCGAAACCCATCAGGTTACCGCTGGCATCCTTGTATTCGAAGGGCGCGTATGTGGCGTCGGTTGCAAACGTGACGCTCTTGTAGTCCTTGGCCGCTGCCGGCCCCGCAAGAACCATGGCGCCAGCGAGCATTGCGAGCAATGTATTCAGTTTGGAGATTCTCATGCGTTCACCTCTGTGTTTCGTCTTTTGTTGAAAGCTATTGATCGTCGGCGTGGTGCCGGGCGTTAGCGGACGCTCGCGAGAAACTCGCGACAGCGCGACGAAGATGGGTTACGAAATACCTGGTCTGGTGTGCCTTGCTCCTCGATCCTCCCCTTTTCGAGAAAAACGACCTTGCTCGAGACGTCGCGCGCGAAGCCCATTTCGTGAGTGACCACGACCATGGTGCGGCCTTCTTCCGCAAGCTGTCGGATAACCTTGAGAACCTCGCCAACTAGCTCTGGATCGAGCGCAGACGTAGGCTCGTCGAACAGGAGCGCCGCGGGTTGCATAGCAAGTGCCCTCGCGATGCTGACTCGCTGTTGTTGTCCTCCAGACAGTTCGGATGGATAGCTCGCATGCTTCCCCGCGATTCCGACCTTGCCAAGGTAATCCATGGCCCTGTCGCGCACCTCGTTTCTCGGTTGCTTGAGGACATGCACAGGCCCTTCCATGACGTTTTCGAGAACCGTCATGTGCGACCAGAGATTGAAGCTTTGAAACACCATCCCGAGCTGCATGCGCATCCGGTCGATCCTTTTTCGATCGAGCCCGATCAGGCGGCCCCTACGGTCAGTTTCAATTCTGATCTCGTCCTGACCAACCGCGATCCGGCCTTTGCTCGGCGTCTCAAGGAAATTCATGCAGCGCAGGAATGTGCTCTTGCCGGACCCTGAACTGCCGATGATCGAAATCACGTCGCCTCTGTTCGCTTCGAGCGAGATCCCCTTCAACACCTCGAGAGGGCCGAAACTCTTATGGATGTCTTCCGCAACCAAGGTTGGGCGATTGCTGCTGTTCACGGAGAGATTGGGCATTGCCACGACGCTTGTGACGCTCGCACTCCGCGCGACAGAAGCGATAACCGGTCTTGAAGACTTCATGGCTGCTTCCTTCCGCCCGCAGCAGCCTTCCTCTCGGCTTTTGCTTCATGCTCCTTGGCATGCTTCATCAAACCTTCTTTCCCGCCGATGATGTGCGCTCTCATCAGAGCGGATGCCGCTTCGGCATCTCCTGCCTGGATGGCCGCCAAGATCCGCTTCTCCTCGGTGCTGCCGGGGTCACCCAGATGCAAACGCGAGAACTTGCTGCGGAACAGCACGAGCCGCCCCCAGACGCCTTTCAGCATATCCACCAGGTTCTGGCTGCCGGACATCGCCGCCACAATCCGATGAAATTCGACGGCGTACTGGAATATGCCCGCCTCATCTCCATCCTCGATCGAGCGATCCATGTTTTCCAGGCACTTAGCAAGGAGATGGAGATCCTCATCGGTGCGCCTTTTCGCGGCCAATTCCGCAGCAAGGGCCTCGAGTGACGCGCGGATGTCGTAAAGCTCCCACGCCTCTTCAGGTGGCATATCGCGAACGAACGGCCCCCTGTTCTTGGTGATTTCGACCAAACTGTCCTTTTCGAGCTGCCGGAGTGCCTCGCGAACAGATGCCCTGCTGACGCCGAGCGCGGCAGCCAGACGGTTTTCGTTCATATGTTCGCCCGGAAAAAGCTCTCCGGACAGAATCTTCTCATGCACCTGCTGATAGACGAGCTCCGAGATGGACACGTTTCGGAGCACGTGCAGGCTGCTGCTGACGCTTTTGTTTTCGGAATCACCGTTTCGCATAGACCGCTCCCAAGGCATCCTCACGATTGCCGGATGCCGATTGCCGGCAATCTGCATGTTGTGAGATTTTCTGTCAAGAGGTGTTTGGGATATGAGCAGTCAGCCTTTGAGCAAGCGGGATGGATACAGCTGTCTCGAAATGGTCGGCATCGCGATCTTAACGAGTCCTGCAGACGCACGTGGTGCGTGAAATAACGACAAACAAGTGATTGTCGTCACCCAGCAGGGCGGCCTTGCAAAACCGCCAAACTACCCCGCTATTTTGCACGACAAACCCTGTCGGATTGTGGCAATGTACGAAAACGTCCAATTCGAATTTTATCGTATATGCTGATTGGCTACATGCGCGTTTCACCTGCCGACGAACGTCAATCGGTCAATCTGCAACGTGATGCGCTCATCGCCGCCGGCGTTGACGAACGTCATCTGCATCAGGATAGAGCCTCCGGGGCTCGCGATGACCGACCGGGACTGAAGGCCTGTTTGCGGGACCTGCGATCCGCCGACGTGATGGTGGTGTGGAAGCTCGACCGCCTCGGCCGCTCCCTATCACACCTCATCCGGATCGTCGACGAACTGAAGGAGCGTGGCGTCGCTTTCCATTCGCTGACCGAGCAGATGGACACCACAACGCCGCACGGAGAGTTCCTATTCAACATCTTTGGCTCGCTCGCCCAGTATGAGCGGGCCCTGATAAAGGAACGGGTTACGGCAGGGCTCGCGGCCGCCCGGCGGCGCGGTCGAAAGGGTGGACGGCCGCCTTCGCTTGACCTGGAGAGGATCGAACAGATTGTCGCCGCCCTCGACAGTGGCGCCAGCAAGGCTTCGGTGTGCCGCACCTTTAAGGTGCCTCGCTCGACACTCATCGACACACTGGAACGCATTGGCTGGGCCGGGGCCGGAACAGATGTACAAAGGTCGAGGCGCACCGTTCCCAGGGAGCAGACTGTCTGACCTACTGACAAGGTCTCTTGGTCAGCACTGAAATTATCTTCTGAAAATCGACAGGTGTTTTCAATCTCGCGGCCGACCGTCTATCGCGCCTTAGGACGTCAAAGTACCTGAGGCGAATGAGAAACGCCCACTAACGTACGATTCCGCCCTCAGCCGGAACCGACCCCATTCTGATGATCACTGACAAATTGCGCTCCTACGGAGCAGCTCGGCGGCAGGTTATGCCACTTTTCGAACACCGATTCCACAAGGTCTGAGCAACAGGGCCGAGAACTCTGATGTGACGCTGCGAAAACGGCAGCGGATGATGCAAAGCTTCCGATCGCCAACAGGCGGCCTTCAGCGCTTCGTCTCTATCTTTTACGCTGTCCGTAACTTTTCGTCCCACCCCGCTCACATCGCTCCGCATTCCAAAATCGCGCTCACCGCATCATGGCGATCGCAGAACCGAAAGCTGCGGCTGGAGCCATGGTTTGAGAACAATTCCTAAAGCAAACCGTCTGATATGCGTTTGAGGTCAGTTAAAGTGACATCGCCCCATTCTTGGCTCTTGCATCCATGCCGTCACGCACTGGCCGCCAAGAGAAAGCGGAGCTCCTCTCGTACAGCCAGTAGTAGCTTCGAACCATCTGGTCCGTTCGACGCATCCGAAAACCGGCTATGGCGAGAACAAGCAGCATCGAGTAGTCAACGGTGAAATAGAAGATGCTCAGCATGGGGCCATCGAACAGCGCGTGGTGAAGGAACTGCATCACCAAGGCTATGAGGAAGGTGCAAGCAAAGACCTGCGGAAATCCAGCCCAGTTATCTGCTAGCGACTTGCCGGCTCGCCAGGCAGTCCAAAAACCTAGTAGGACCACGAAGCCACGAATGACAAGATGCACGCCTGCGTCCGGTTCAAAAAACAATCCTTGCATGTCCGATATCCCTTGTCTCTGCTCAGTGCCGTCCGCCTTCGAGATAGGCGGCGCGGACTTCCGGGTTCGCGAGCAGATCTTTGCCCGAACCGCTCAATGTCACTTTACCGTTGACCATCACGTAAGCCCGGTGCGAAAGCTTGAGCGCGGCGAACGCATTTTGTTCGACAAGGAAAACGGTAAGCCCTTCGTCTTCGTTCAGTTTCTTTATCTGCTCGAAAATCCCTTTGACGATCAGCGGCGCTAGACCGAGAGAAGGCTCGTCGAGCAGGAGGAGTTTTGGACGAGCCATCAGCGCACGTGCGATCGACAGCATCTGTAACTCGCCTCCTGACATCGTTCCGGCACGTTGATGCTGTCGTTCCTTCAAGCGCGGGAACATCGCAAACACTTTTTCGACATCCTCGTTGAAGAATTTGAGGTTGTCGAGGTTCGCCCCCATCTGGAGGTTCTCGGTTACGGTCATCCGCTGGAATATCCGGCGACCTTCAGGCGACTGAGCAATCCGCAGACGCGCGATCTCATGTGTCGGCAACCTGGTGATATCCTGGCCGTCGAAGATGATCGAGCCCGTGCGCGCCTGAGGGCTCCCGCAAATGGTCATCATCAGCGTCGATTTCCCGGCGCCGTTAGCGCCGATAAGGCTGACGATTTCGCCCTTTTTAACTTCGACGTCGACACCCGCCAGCGCCCGAATGTTTCCGTAGTAGGTCTCCACCCCCTGGACCTTGAGAAGTTGTGCTCCGGTCATCACTGTGCCTCCTCGACGGTCGCGATGACCTCGCTGACTTCATCATCTTCGACGCCTAGATAGGCCGCGATCACCCTCGGATCGTTCTTCACGTAATCCGGCGTGCCATCGGATATCTTCTGCCCGTATTCCAGCACCACGACATGGTTGGATATCTCCATGACAACGGACATGTCGTGTTCGATGAGGAGAATGGAGGTTTCACTCTCGTGTTGGATCCCCTGAAGAAGACCATTGAGAGCCAGAGACTCCCTTGGGTTCAGACCTGCTGCAGGTTCGTCGAGACACAGCAGTTCCGGGCCCGTGCACATGGCGCGTGCGATTTCCAAACGGCGTTGAGCGCCATAGGAAAGGTCACCGGCCGGATCGTCGGCTCGATCGAGCAGGTCAGCCCTATCCAGCCAGTGTTTGGCGAGATCGATCGCCGCCTTTGCCTCATTCCTGTAAGGGCCAATGCCGAGCAAACCGAGAATGGTGTAGCCCGATGCTCTCATCAGCCTGTTGTGCTGAGCAACAAGTAAGTTTTCCAGTACCGTTAGGCCCGAGAACAATCTGATATTTTGGAATGTGCGGGCAACTTTGGCGTCTTTCGTAACTCGAAAATCCGGAAGGCGCTCAAGCAGATGTTGCCTGCCGTCCTTCTGGTTCAACGTGATCATCCCCATGGTCGGCTTGTAAAAGCCGGTAATGCAGTTGAAAACTGTCGTTTTCCCCGCACCATTGGGACCGATCAACGCAGTGATTTCGCCGCGTTTGGCCTGGAAAGAAAGGTCGTTGATGGCCATCAGGCCGCCGAATTTCATCGACAGGTGTTCAACCTTGAGCAGGATATCGGTGGACATCAACCGTGCCCTTCCTTTGTAAAGCTTCCCGACACGGCCTTGCGCTCTTTCAGGAAGGCCGTGGGTTCGCGCGAGCCGACAAAACCGCGCGGCTTGAAAAGCATGACCACGACCATGGCAAGACCGAACAACAGCATTCGATATAGTTCCGGAGTGAAGTCTGAGCCGAATACACCCTTCAGGAACGTCATCTCTCGCAAGACTTCGGTTCCCCCGATCATGACTACGGCCGCGATAGCGATGCCTGTCAGCGACCCCATGCCGCCAAGAACGACAATGGCGAGGATAACCGCCGATTCCATGAAAACGAAAGATTCGGGGGACACGAAACCTTGGCGAGCGGCAAAGAAGGATCCTGCGAAGCCACCGAACATTGCTCCTGTTGCGAATGCCGAAAGCTTGGTGGTCACGGTATTTATACCCAGCGAACGGCAGGCAATCTCGTCTTCGCGCAAAGCCTCCCACGCGCGACCGATGGGCATGCGGCGCAGGCGGATTGTGACGTAAGCGGTCAGTAGGCAGAGGGCGAGGATGAGATAGAACAGGAAAATTTTGTAGTAAGCGGCCGAAATCGGCAATCCGAGCAGCTTGGCAAAGCCATGCGGACTGGCATCGAAAGGTATACCGAAAAGCTTGGCCTTCGGAATACTCGCGACCCCGAACGTCCCCTTTGTCACATCGGTCCAGTTGATCAGGACGAGACGGATGATTTCACCGAAAGCCAGCGTAACGATCGCGAGGTAATCGCCGCGAAGGCGCAAAACCGGGAAACCTAGAACCATCCCCCAAAGGGCGGCCAAGATTCCTGAAAGCGGTAGCAACAGCCAGAATGAGAGGCCGAAGTAGGTGGACAAAAGTGCATAGGAATACGCACCGACTGCGTAGAATGCGACGTAGCCGAGGTCGAGAAGACCCGCGAGGCCGACGACGATATTGAGGCCCCAGGCAAGCATCACATAGATCAAGATCTGGATCCCAAAGTTGTCGACCCACTTCAGCGAACCCTGCGCGCCAACCAGCGCGTAGATTACCATCGGGTAGAGCAGTAACCCTATCAAAGCGATCTTCAGAAAGTGTGCGTGAAAAAAGCCCTTCCCGGCCGCAATGTCGAGCTCGCCTTGCTTCGCCTTCTCAAGTTTCCGTCTGTCGATGTTGGGTTGAACGAAGACAACGACCAAGAAGCGGCCAACGGCGGCAATCGCTACGAAAATGGCAAGCAGTCCCCATCTCTGGTTGATTATGAGCTTATTGTCGATGTTCTGGTGCGTGCCAAGACCAACATACAGGACGAAGAGGCCTAGCGTGATGAGGCCAGTGAAGACCGCCTCACGGAGGCCTTTTACAACAAGCCCGCCTTCGAGCCTGCCAGCGGTGGAGACGATTGGTGCCATTTCGTTTACACCTTCTCGACTTCAGGGCGCCCGAGTATGCCCGTTGGTTTGAAGATCAAGACAAAAGCCAAAATCGCGAAGGTAGCGACATCTTTGTAGGCAATTGAAAAGTAGGCGGACCACAAGGATTCGATGAGACCGATCAGCAAGCCTCCCAAAACGGCGCCAGGCAGCGATCCAATTCCCCCTAGAACAGCTGCTGTGAAGGCTTTGACGCCGGGAACAAATCCGTCCGTAAATGAGGCGACGCCGTAATAGACGAGGAACATCGTCCCGCCCACAGCAGCGAGCGCGGCCCCCATGATGAAAGTTACAGAAATCGTGCGGTCCACGTCGATCCCGAGAAGTGCTGCCATTTTGCGGTCTTGCTCAGTGGCGCGCTGGGCACGTCCAAGCGATGTCTTGTTGACGATGTACCAAAAGGCAGCAAGCAGTACGGAAGTCAGGATTAGGATCAGGATCTGCTTCAACGAGACAGTTATGCCACCGATCTGATAGGTTTCGCCAATGAGCTGAGGAATGGGCTTGTTTCTGGGACCCTGTGTCACCTGGATGAAGTTCGACACAACGATCGACATACCGATTGCGGTTATCAGCGGTGCCAACCGGAAAGAGCCACGAAGTGGACGATAAGCGACGCGCTCGATCGTCCAGTTCCAAAGACCAGTGGTGAGCATGGCGACGACCAGCATGGCGAGCAGGAGGACTGCCACAGGCAATCCCGCAAAGATCGACGTAAGCACCAGGAAGACGATCAAGGCAGCGAAGCCGCCCAACATGAAGATGTCCCCGTGAGCAAAGTTGATCATGCCAATGATGCCGTAGACCATCGTGTACCCAATGGCGACCAGCCCATAGATCGAGCCGAGGGTCAGCCCGTTAAAGAGCTGTTGAATGAAATATTCCAAGATTTTCCTCCCGAGGAAACGCGCACAGCTACCTCCCCTGAGCGGTGCCCAGGAGCTGGAACGGTCGGATGCTGAAGGACGACTACCGGCGCAACGAGTGTATCGGCGCGCCGGCTCCTACCATCTAAGGTGGTGGGATCAGTTCGACGGTTGCTCTTCGAACTTTCCGTTCTTGAGCTGGTAAAGGACGAAGTCGAGACGGGTGATATCGCCCTTCTCGTTGTAGGAAAGCGGGCCAATAACCGTGTCGATTTTCATCCCTGTATGGAGCTTGTCCGCGACTGCCTGCGGATCGGCCTTGCCGGCAGCCTCGATCCCCGCCTTGATGACCTGAACGGCTGCATAACCGTAGAGCGTAAACCCTTCCGGATCGATCTTTTTAGCAGCGAACTTCTTCAGGACGTTGGCCGCTGCGGGATTCTTGCGGGCATCTGGACCAAAAGTAATCAGCGTGCCGTCACCCGCCGGACCAGTGATCGCGGCAAATTCCGTCGAGAAGACAGCGTCGCCCCCGATCATCGCGATCTTGCTGCCCTGATCGCGCAGTTGGCGCAGGATCAGGCCCGCTTCTGTATACACCCCTCCGAAGTAAACGACATCCGCTTTGCTTTCCTTGATTTTGGCGATGAGTGCGGAGTAGTCCTTTTCGCCGACGGAAATGCCTTCGAAGCCTATTTCCGTCAATCCGCCCGCATTGATCGTCTTCTTGACTTCCTCGACCAAGCCTTGGCCGTATGGGGTCTTGTCGTGAACCAGGAAAACATTCTTTCCAGCAAAATTCTTCGTCAGATAGTTCCCTGCAACGGTACCTTGCTGGTCATCCCTGCCGCACGTGCGGAACGTGTTCCAGAGACCACGCTCCGTGAGATTTGGGTTTGTAGAGGCCGGAGTAATCTGCAACATGCCATTTTCGGCGTAAATGTCAGATGCCGGGATCGAAGCGCCGGAGTTCTGATGTCCGACGACGAACTGGGCCCCTGCCGCTGCAAGGCGATTTGCCACCGAAACGGCCTGCTTGGGGTCACCCGCATCGTCTTCGACCTGAAGCACGAGTCTCTCACCGAGTATGCCGCCGGCAGCATTGATGTCTTCGACCGCTTGCTTGACGCCGTTGAGATTCTGCTCCCCAACCGCGGCGCTCCCGCCCGTAATCGGACCACCCCAGCCGATCGTCATGTCAGCAAGTGCAGGCGTGCTGATCGCGGCAAGCATGGTTGCTGCCAAAAGAAACTTCTTCATCATCATTCCCCTTTTTTGAATGTTTGGACATTACGTTGAGTGGAGCATGGCGCTCCCCCCTGCGGCGGTCGACGCTTTTTGGCCACAGAGGGGAGCCTCAGGAGGAAACTGCCTCCGGGAGACGACGCCGCACGATGGCGGCATGTGTCTGGACGCCAAAGGTTAGACCGGCATCATTGAAGTCATAGCTCGGGTTGTGGAGCGGTGCGGAGTCCTCTCCATTGCCAAGGTTGAGAAAGCACCCAGGAACACGGCTGAGGTAATGCGCAAAATCCTCCGACCCGGTGAAGGGCTCCGTTATCGTCTGCACACTCTCCGAGGGAAGGAAGGTACGGGCAGCCTCAAAGACCTCATCGGCCAGTTCCGCGTCGTTGATCAACGGGACAAATTCCCGCGTATACTTGACTTCTGCCGAAACGTTATAGGCGGCAGCGGTAGCTTCCGCGATGATGCGCATCTGCTTCTCGATGGTCTCGCTTACTTCAGATTTGAAGCTGCGAGAGTCGCCGAGGATCCGTGCCAGGCCGGGCAGCGCATTGCGCGTGCCATCGGTCAGGAGTTCTGTCACAGAGACAACGGCAACATCGGTCGGACTGACCCTGCGCGACACAATGGTCTGCAGGTTGGTCACAAGGGCGCAGGCAGCCACGAGAACTTCGTTGCCCCAATGTGGCCGAGCAGCGTGCCCGCCAACGCCGGTTAAAATGATCTCGAAGTTGTCCTCGGCAGACATCATCGCGCCCGACTTCGTCATAAGAACGCCGACCGGAACGCCAGGCATGTTATGAATGCCGTAAATTTCTTCAAACGGGAAGCGATCCATCAAGCCGTCGTCGAGCATCGACAAGGCACCCCGACCCCATTCCTCTGCCGGCTGGAAGATGAAGCGAACAGTGCCGTCGAAACCGCCAGTCGCTGCCAGATGCTTTGCAGCTCCCAGCAACATTGTCGTGTGGCCATCATGGCCACATGCGTGCATCACACCAGGATTTGTTGACTTGTACGCGATATCGTTCTGCTCTGTGATGCGGAGAGCGTCCATGTCGGCGCGTAGTGCAATCGAACGAATACTTGTTCCACGCTTTAGAGTTCCGACAACGCCGGTGCCTCCCAGCCCCTCAGCAACCTCTAGACCGAATTCGCGAAGCTTTTCGGCGACGAAGGCTGAGGTGCGCTTCTCCTCGAAGCCAAACTCGGGATGCTGATGGAGGTCGCGTCGCCATGCAGTCATCTCGTCTTTCAAAATCTGAAAATCATCCATCAGCGTGCTCCTGACATCTCAATTTTCGAGCGTGCAGCAACATCCTCGGGAGAAGCTCCGACAAGCTGCTCGTAAAGTGCGGGATCTGTCGCTCCCTCGGTGTTGATGAGAAAAACCCGACTTTCCTTCCCGAGCTTCAGTTTGGATCGCGCGTCGGGATTGCCGGACACCTTGATCAAGGCGGCGAGACCGACGCCTCCGCTTTCGCCGGAAATGACCGCGGGGTCACCCGATCCCGGGTTGGCAAGCAGACGCATTGCGCCGACTGCGTCCTCCTCCTCGACTGTCATGAACGCGTCTGCACTGCGAGAGAGGATACGCCAAGCCACAAGCGACGGCTCGTAGCATTCAAGCATTGCCATGACCGTCGGCTTGCCGTGTTCGATCTTGACGGGCTTACCTGCACGCGCACTTTCCACGAGGCAAGCTGCACGCGAAGGGTCGACTACCGTGAAGAACGGACGATCATCACCGTATAAAAGCGTGAAATAGCCTGCGACAGCCGCAGCGATCCCTCCAACTCCAGACTGCACGAACACGTGCGTCGGGCGATCGGGCATCTGTCGAACGGCTTCCCTGAGGAGCGCGGTATAGCCCTGCATGACGAAGCCCGGGATACGTTCGTAACCTGGCCAGGACGTATCGGAAACAGTCTGCCAGCCATTCCGCGCTGCGACGCGCGATGCTTCGGCGACCGAGTCGTCGTAGTTGCCATCGACGCGGGTTATCTCGGCCCCGAACCGCGCGATTGCCGAAATGCGCTCGTCGCTGACGCCGGAGTGAACGAAGATTACACAGTTCGCGCCGACAAGCTGCGCCCCTTGAGCAACCGAGCGGCCGTGATTTCCGTCGGTCGCGCAGGACACCGTAAGCTTACGTGCGATCGCCTTGACCTCGGGGGAGTGTATTTCCGAGATATCGACTTCCCGCCCGAAGTCCCGTGAGGCGTGCTCGAGCACAAGACGGATCACGGCATATGACCCTCCGAGCGCCTTGAAACTACCGAGGCCAAGGCGGTGGCCCTCATCCTTGATATGGATAGACGCCACGCCGAGCTTTTCTGCGAGATGCGACAAGGAAACGAGAGGCGTGGCCTTATGACCTTCACGGTGAATAAGAAAGCGCTCAACTTCCTCCGCCGCCGCGAGGCTCAGCGTCTCCGCGTCGGCAGGTTCCAACTTGGTTCTGTAATCCGTGTTCTCGTTCAGTAAGAGCATTCGCAGTCCACCCGTCAAAAATTCCTGAAGAATGTATATTGCAAAAGGGCTCGAATTTGCGCTTAAAGTTGACAGCCAAAACGAGAGTTTGATTACTGAAAAGGTGCGTAAATGAGCGAAAATTCCACTGCAGATGAAATCGCACTGGATCGCACCGACAGGGCTATCCTCACTCTGTTGCAGCAGGATAACAAAATGTCCCAACGAAAGATTGCCGAGCTCGTCAATCTTTCCGCGCCAGCGGTGCAACGTAGGATCAAGCGCCTTGAGGACACGGGCGTCATCCAAGCGAACGTGGCGATCGTCGACCCAGCCAAAGTTGGACAGCCGATAATCCTGTTTGTGCAGGTAGCCATGGAGAGCGAACGAACCGATCTCTACGAGATGGCGAAGCGCTCGTTCGCCGCAGCTGTCGAAGTTCAACAGTGTTACTACGTCACAGGGGAGGCAGACTTCATGCTGGTGATTTCCGTGCGATCAATGAGCGATTACGAAGCGCTGACCCGTCGTCTCTTTTTCCAGAACAACAACGTCAAGCATTTCCGGACTTTCGTCGCGATGGATCGGGTTAAGGTTGGGCTATCAATCCCACTGGGTTGACGAAATGCATCCGGGATATATATCCCCGTTCATTGTTTGGAATGCGTCCTATGGTGCTCGCCAGCTGGCAGCCATGCCCGCGCATTTAATGACGGAGTTATTCTGCTGCTTCGAAGGCACCTATCATCTCGCTTACTGACTTGGCTGCGGAACCGTTCGTGCTCGCCACCGGCGGGTGCCCCCTCCATGCACGCACGCTCGCCGAAGCAGACGGCCTATCACTCGCGGATGTGCGAATGGAGGTGCGGGACTGGACCAGTGCGATCGCGCTGGTCAGGGAAGGTGTGGGCGTCAGCGTCGTGCCGGAATCGACCCTACCCGAGAACCGGAAAGGCCTGCGGACGGCACGGCTCGATCCGTCATTATGTCGCCGCTTTGGGTTGACAGCCTCTCCCAAGCGCCCGTTGGGCGGGCGGCAAGCCAGCTGATCGAACTGGCCCGCGGATGAGGGCCTTCCAAATGGTGTGGCTGTCTTCAAGTCCACGCCAGCCCCGTAGAGATCACCGTCATTACATGTCGAAGATTGCCAGGGTAGCTCAATCACGCGCCACCCAAAATCGGTGAGATGGTAGTGGCGCATACTCAACTGAATCATAAAAGGTGTGGCTTTCGTCTGAATGTAGCCGAACTCCGCAAGAAGCTTGTGGGTAATATTTGTGCGCTGGCGCGTGAGTTAGCATGTGTGCTGGCAACTCGACGCGGCGCCATTATCCGGCCGCACAGTGAATCTTTGGTTCGAGCTATCACGCAATCCGAGGCCGCTCGCTTTGTGAATGATCCGCGGCGCTACCTCCGTGAGGCCATCCAGACGGACCCCGAACCCAAATGAAGCCTACCGCGACACTCACTCAATTTATGAGTTCACATCCTAGCTACCAGCTAAGGCCTCAACCGGTTTTAGACGGGCAGCTTTCCTCGCTGGGAAGAAGCCGAAAACTGCCCCGATCACCATTGCCGTGCTGCAGCCAACGACAATAGCCTCGACCGAGATCACGATAGGAATCGGGAGAGAAATGTGGCTGGCAAGCACCCCGAGACCTACGGCCAGAAGGACAGCCACACTGCCCCCAAGTACGGTGATCGCCAGGGCCTCGATCAGAAACTGCATCATGATGTCACTGGCACGAGCTCCGACAGCCATTCTAATGCCGATTTCGACGGTACGCTCCGTCACAGAAACCAGCATGATGTTCATAACCCCTACGCCTCCGATGATAAGCGCAACCCCTGCAATCGAGCTTATGAGTATCGAAAGTGTCCTCGTCGTCGTTTGGAACATCTGGCGAAGCTGCTCACTATTTGACGTAAAGAAATCGCGAGTGGCATGCCGTTTTTCCAGAAATGCAATTATCGCTTGTTCAGCGATTTCTGCATCGAAGTTCTCATTTAGCCGCACCACGACCTCGGAAAGCCGCTGCGAACCGCTTATCCGAGAAAACATACTCTCGTAAGGAATGTACACCTGGGGCCTTTTGTCATGCCCCAGTGCTCCGCTTAACTCTCCAATAGCTCCCACGATAACGTAAGGCACACCTTTGACCACCAAGATCTGTCCTAGTGGGCTCTTCGTATCGCCAAAAAAAGCTTTCCTGGCATTATGGTCGATGATCGCTTCTTGACGGATATTGTTGTCTTCACGCGCCGTGAAGAAGGTCCCCTCCGATACCGGACGCCTCGTAGCGGTGAAATACTCGTTACTCACACCATTGATCATCCCGTCAGCAATTCGATCTTCGAATATGAGTTGTCCGGTATCCTGTGCCAACGGGCTTACGCTATTGACGTAAGGCTGTTTCGCCAAGGCGGCGGCGTCCTCGGGGATCAGTGTGTCAACCATTCTTGCATTTTGGTCGTCCCAGCCGGTTCCGGGAAGAACACTGATGGAGTTCACGCCAAGGCTATTGATCTGATCTAAAACTACACGCTGGCCACCCTCACCAAGACCAACGACTGTGATCACTGCGACAATTCCAACAATGATGCCGAATAGCGTGAGAGCACTGCGCAGACGGTGCGCGACGATGGACCCCATGGCTATCATTGAGGCCTCGGACAGTCGTCTAAGCAAGCCGGTTACATAACCAGTTTTCTTGGCCTCATTGAAAGCATTCCTTCCGGCGTTTCGATCGCGAGCGCATTTCCCCTGGCTCGAAACGATCAACCCATCATTTATCTCAATAATACGATCAGCGTTTTGGGCAACACTCATATCGTGCGTGACCAAAATGATTGTGTGGCCATTTGAGTGAAGGCTTTTCAACAAATCCATTAAGGCAGCGCCGCTTTTAGAATCGAGCGCGCCCGTGGGTTCGTCCGCGAGGATAATTTCTCCACCATTCATTAGTGCACGAGCAACCGAGACCCGCTGCTGCTGGCCTCCCGACATTTCTGTCGGGCGGTGGTTCAGTCGATCTTCGAGGCCAAGTTGACCTAGTAGCTGCCTAGCTCGTTCGCGCCGCTCTGGCTTCGAGACGCCATCATAAATCGCTGGAACCTCTGCATTCTCCAAGGCGCTCATAGAGGCTAAAAGGTGATATCGCTGAAATACGAAACCAAAGTGCCTGCGCCTGAGTTCCGCGAGCCCGTTTCGATCGATGCATGACGTGTCTTGTCCTGCCAGGCGGTAGAGACCATCGGTCGGTTCGTCGAGGCACCCTAAAATATTCATAAGGGTTGATTTTCCCGAACCACTAGCTCCGACCAGCGCAACGAACTCCCCTTGCTCAATAACAAGATCGATCCCCTTAAGCGCCTGTACGGTCTCATTTCCCAAAACGAAATACCGCACTACTCCTCTTAGCTCAATTAAAGGGGGCAAGTTCTAGCTCCTCTTGGCTGGCGCCGAAACATTCAAAAGAACAACTTCGCCGTCATGGAGACCTTCAACGATTTCCGCCTGAATTTTGTCAGTAAGACCAATTCGAACCGAACGCTCCGATATCCGCCCATCCGCTTCTTTAACCTTAGCCACATACGAGCCGTCTGCTTGCCGCGAGGAAAGCGCCGCCCAAGGCACAAGTAAGACGTCGCCTGCATGGCCAACAGAAATGCGAACCTGGGCGGTCATCTTTGGCCGCAATCTCCCTTGTGAGTTTTTTACCCTTAGAACGCCGTGGTAGTAGATTGCCGTGTCCTTAGCCGGTTCCTTAGCTTGATCTGCTGTTGTGTCATTGGCTATTGACGGAGGCGCGTACTCAACGGCCTCAAGAGGGGCATCGTAACGGGTTTGGGAATCCCCGATTATCGTGAACCAAGCCTTTTGGCCAGGTTTGGTACGCCATACATCCGCCTCAGAAATCCGGGTCTTTACTACCATTTCGTTGAGATCTGCTATCACTGCAACGGTGGGGGAAGTCTGCGACGCATTAAGCGTCTGACCCAGCTCAACCGGAAGCGCCACAATTTTACCGCTCATAGGGGAGGTAATTCGGGTATAGCTAAGGTTGGCTTGCGCCGTCTCAAGATCGACATTGCTCTGCTCGATCTGTGCCTTCAGGGACACCAAATCTTGATTAAGTATCTGATACTTTGTCTCCGCTTCTTCGTAGGCCATTTTGGCAACGGCATCCTGCGCGATAAGGCTCCGCTGCCTAGCTAGATCTGATTCCGCTTGGCGGATCTGGATCTCTTTAATTCGGCTCTGCGCGATCATATCCTTTACTTTAGCCTGCGCGATCCGCAGGGCATTTCGCTGCGGAACGTCGTCGATCTCAACCAAGAGGTCACCGGGCTTGACCGTCCGCCCGACGTGAGCGTCAAGGGCTTTGATCTGTCCGGTAACCTGAGCGCCTACTCGCACCATAGACGAAGGCTCAAGCGAACCGAGGGCAAGCACAACCTCTTCTACAGAACCACGCGAGACAACAGCAGTCATTTCACTACGGCTTTTATCTTCGGAGGCCGAACTGAAAGTGAATACAAGGTACCCGACAATGGCAATCATCAGAGCGACCATTACAACGTGCTTACGGTAGGCTCTAATAATCAAAAGCAAGGTCTCCAATAAACAAAGCTGCACAAATGACCTGTCCGGCCTTCCCTTTAGGCAGATTCTACTTTCTGTGCGCTAAGCTCAATCACTTGATCTTGCGCCGTGATCGCGCTTGTGCGGTGCGTAATCGCAATGACCGTGACGTCTTCGGTAAGTCGCCGAATCTCCTGCATAATCTGTTCTTCCGTCGCGTCGTCTAACGCAGAGCTTGCTTCATCAAGGAAAAGGAACGCCGGGCTCGAATAGAGGGCTCTTGCAATTGCGATACGTTGCCGCTCGCCACCAGATAGCTTAAGCCCGCGCTCTCCAACTTCAGTCTCAAAACCCTCAGGCATCGACATAATCCGGTCATGGATAGCCGCCTTCTGCGCGGACTCGATTAGTCGCTGTTTGTCGAATTTTCGGCCAAGCACGATATTGGCAGCCAGAGTGTCGTTAAGAAGTATCACCTCCTGAGGAACTACTCCGACGGCGGAATACCAGTCTTTGCGGGAAATGATGCTGAGGTTTTGGCCATCGACTTCGATAGATCCGGACTGGGGCTCTACTGAACGAAGCGCTAACTTAAAAGCCGTCGATTTTCCTGAACCGGTAGCACCGGTCAGAAAGGTTATTCTACCTCGGCCCGCCGTAAATGAGAGACCTTCGAGGCCCCGGCCATTCTCGTATTTGTATCGCGCTTGCTTAAACTGCAGCGTCCCTCTCTTCGGTGAAAATCCTGCCACTGCGGGCTGCTCTGCCTCCTCGGCCGCGTTCCACATTTTCGCGAAAGGGACCAACTGGACAAAGGCCCGGACGAAATTATCGATCGTCTGTCCAACCATCTCGAAAGGCTGATTCAACTGTAGGAGAAGCAGATTGAAAAGGACGATGTCTCCCACGGAAAGCGTGCCGGCGCTGTAACGTGGCAGCAATAAAGCGTATGTGACAAGGAACTGAATGCCGATCGCCAGACCATAAAGTGCGCAGTAGCACATCCGTTTGATGCAGAACGCACGCCAGTTCCTATAAATTTCATCGGCGGTCGAGCTAAAACGCTCTCCTATCCATCGCGCGCTTCCGAAAAACCTTAGGGTTTCGAGAGCGGGGACGATGTTGCCAATGAACTTCGCGTTTTGCTGGATTGCCGCTGTCGCCTTCTGGAGGTGCGGTCTTGCCCACTTATTCGAGAAGGACGTCAGTAATATGTACACAACGCCGTATACGAGCACAATCGATGCGACCCCAAGGTTAATCTTCGAACCAAGGATGAATAGCGTTAACGTCAGCTGGACAGTGGTGGGAACGATGTACATTAGCCCAAGCTGAACAATCGTGTTCATGGCGCCCGTGCCCTGTGCTTGGGCAGACTGGATCTCGGCGGCGTTTTGCTCAATGAAGAACGCCGCCTCTTTGCGGAGCAACTTTTCAAAAAAACTAGTGCTGGAAACGCGAGTTAGGCTTTCCGCTGTCATGGCGGCCAAATATTTCACCATCTGACTTAATGTCAGAGAAAGTCCCATCACGACCGCATACGAAGCGAAACCTGTAAGAAGTCCACTGGCTGCCGAACTAGCCGTGATACCGTCTATAGCGCTCGAGAACACGTACGGCGCAAGAACCGCGCACGTAGCCGAACCGACGATAACAAGAAACGCGAGTATCAACATGCCATATGAGCGCCGAACAAATTGCTTCAGCACGTGAGAAAGAGCGTTGCGTACTTGAGATTTATTTGACATCTGAATCCTCATATTCCGCACGTCTAGCCGTTGACCATCTGCTTCATAAGAAACCTTTGGCTGGACTGGTAAGCTGCATCAACGAAACGTTTTGCTCTCTGTCTATCCGAACGAGCCAATGACCGCATGATAGCTGCGACAAGTCTCGCCTCTGGCCAGGCATGTCCCGCATGGTCCGCGATACGCCTCCTGACATCCCATAATCTGTCTGCGATAGAGACTGCTATTGCCGCGACGGTGGGCGAACAAATACGCTCCAGCATTTCATTAAGCTGGTCATGGCTCTTCAAGATTATAGAGCTTTGCGAGCAGTGTCGCGGCGCCTCATCGCGGTCCAACCCGTTTGTCAGGCGCGACCTTTCAATGGCAAAAGTGATAATGTTGTGCAGGATTCCTAAAAGCTCCGAGGCCTCATAATCCGGCGTCACAGCGACGAAAAAGCCGCGGCCTTCAACACGATTGATCAGTCCTCGTTCTGTCAATCTCATTAAAGCGTCTCGGACTGGCGCCGTACTGATTCCCAAATCATCGGCGAGGTCGGCGATGTTCACCGGAAGGCCCGGACGGAGATCTCCGGTGAAAAGCCGACGACGCAATTCCGCGACGACGATGGAATCATTCGATGGCCGCATCGTTTATCCTACATGAAAGTTGTGATTGTCTGTCATGCTTGGCTAAAGAATTGGCGATTTTGTGGCGAGTTTGGTAGAACATTCCCGCACTAGTAGAGAAAACTTCTGTAAAAAGTTGTCAGAAGAATCCGCGCCCAGTAGGATTAGGGATAGCAATTGAGCTTCGCTGAGTGCTGCCGGCAGAATATCTCAAGCCGCAACATATTGTAGAACATGGCAAAATAGTCCGTGATTGCGACTGTGCCGTTATATTCGATCTCCTTCTGCAGCCAAGTTGGATCAACGTTTAATGCAGGCGCTATGACCCCATTCACAAGAGTATCGTGGATCAGGTTTTTATTGTTCATAAAGTACATGAAGACGGCACTGGTTGCCGCTTTTTTGGTCCGCCGCCACGCTACGTCAAGCTTGTAGCGCGAGTGTAACAGCTGCCGTTGAGGCATGCGATCAAATCGCTCCGAATATAAATCACTCGGCTTTATATCCAGGGCAGACGATACTATGTTTTGAAAAAGAAGAGGGTGAAGACTGGTGACGCCGAATTCTCGACTGGTCTCATATTGCTGTAGGGCCTCCAGAATACTCCTGAGGTGATAATACTTCGCTGTATTCCGTGAATGTTTCTCCAGAGCCAGATGAGGGCGGGTCGATGGCACTTCGATCAACCGTTCAACGAACTCGCTGCTCGCCGTCTCCTTCGCGAAGGCCCTTTTGATAACATCGAATAAAGGAACGTTCTTCAGGCGGCTGAACTTTATGGCCTCTTGAACGAAGGCAAAAGGCCCGTGAACGAGCGCATCTTTCACGATGTAGGGCGTGGGATTTTGCATAAACACATTGTCTCCGCCCTGACCAGAGAGGAATAAGGTTCGGTCAGTGACACTCTCCTCGAAGCCTTCTAAAAAGGCTGCACTCCTATCTGTCGTATCGTGCGAAAATGGATACACGTCGAACGGCGACGTCACGGATTTTGATCCGTAGAAACGGCGTCGGACCGCAGATAAACGATATTCCGAGTGCAGTACCCGAAGATCACAGCCAAGATCTTGTGCAACCTTCTGAGCGATTTCGACCTCAGTATTCTGACTCTCTTCGGGAATAATCGTGTGAACGGCTTCACATGAACCTAATGCCTCTTTCGCTGCCGCCAATATGAGACTGGAGTCGATGCCACCAGAGAACCTGACGATGACGCGATCCTTTGCATGTGAAAATCGCCGTATGTTGCTAATAATCTCCTGGGCTAGCTCCTGCTTAGGGCGCGAGGGGAAATTACCCAAGGTACGCTCGACGCCACCGGAGTCGTTGAAAGTCACAGTCGAACCGATCTCTACTTGATAAACGCCGTCAAAAAGGGTTTCCTGCCCCGAAGCTAGGGTATCAAGCACAAAGTCCCGGGCATACGCTGCATTAAGGCCGCGCCGACCTATAGTCGTGTCGAAGGGTGTTAGCGTATCGGCTAAAAGCCAGTGATCCTCATCTCGCCAATAAAATATGTCTTTGTGTCTATAGAGGCTTGTCGTCACTTCGAAACTATCGGGAGAAATGGAAATTACAGTGAAAAATCCGACCGCTTCTTTCAGAAAGGTGGAGAGCTCGCAGGTAGAGGTACATGCCGTCATCTGCCGGTCACCGACATAACCTGTACCCGAAACGAGCGCTATGCCGTCACTGAGGTTGAGGACATCGTATTCGCTATCGAAGTAAAACGTGGACCGCCCGTTGTTATACTCGGTGCATGGTCTGGTTGCAGTCTGAACTTCGAGCGAGTGCAAGGAGGGGTGAGAGGTCGGCGCGATGAAAAGCATTTAGGCCACCGCAATAGTCGAAAGTTTCTCGCGCAGTTTTTCGTCGTCATTAATAACCTCGTTGCCATATTCCACCCAGGCGTGAGAGAAGAATGGCTTCGTCCGCACTCCAATGACGAGCGAGGCAGGAATGCCCTGGCGCCGCGCCATCCATACCAAGCTGTAGGAATATGCGAGGCATTGATTGCGTGTTCTATCGAAAGCGAATGCGGAATTGAGTGCGCGCATCAGAACGGCAAGGCGCTGCACACCATCATGAGGCAATTTGATGTCGGAGGGTCTGGCGGCTAAGTCGCCCAGGATGTCCGCCATGCTGGAGCGCTTAAGCTTCCAGTTTGTGCGGGCTACGACCGCGGTGGCAAATAGCTTGTCCTTTAAAGCACAAGTCGCGTCTACAAGGGGTGCCATCCACCGCTGCTCGAAGAAACCGTTGGTTCTATGGAGTAGGACGGGCGTAAACTCATCGGATGGCTCGACGATACCGGCGTCCTCAAGCGCTTGGGCAAGAGCAATGTCCTCGCCTTTCATCGCAAGGTTTAGGCGTTCCGCTGTTAGATCGGCCAGGATATGAAACTGATCTGTCTTCAGATCCAAAATGACCACGTCATCGTTACAGGACGCAACACGCAGGTGCTTCTTGATTGAGAAAGTCATCACAATGCAAAGGGCGGCCTTTCGACCGCCCTTCGTCCTCCGATCAGCCGTATTTCGTACCGCCGGTGGTATCAATTTCCTGGATGGGGCCACTGCCGCCCATCGTGCTCTTGACGGCACTCTTATCAACCGTCACGATTTTGAGATCAGCCACCTTGCGGCCTTCTGCCTGGTTATTGCGAGTCATTTACTCACTCCTTTGGGTTTGAGTATCGGGCCGTCAAGCCCGTCCTAAGTTCGCCACGACATAGACAAAAACGCAACATGGAGTAGAATATTACTAAAATCTAAAATATATTTAAGGTTGCAATATTTGCACGATTTGAGCCCTATATTTCCAATATATCTAATAATATCATAGAATTAACCTCATAAGCGTAACATTCAATCGCTCCATCGCTAAGGAAAGTCATCCGAAATATCTTTGACCCTTTGTGGCTGAGATCCGGTGTTAATTACCGGGTACACGGATCGATCCGGCCGCTAGAATGTGAACTGGTAGGGCCAGCTCTCCTGCTCGGCTCTCAACGGATCAACCTTCGGCCAGTTACGATTTCCAAGCAGGAATGGTTTATGGCGGAGCACGAGGCTACGGGGAGCGATGATCTCTGCTTCCTGACTTCGAGCTCGCCGGGCGGATGTGGCTGCTCACTTAAGAAAGTGCGGGGTTGAGATCGTCTCCGGTCCGGATGACAGAGATGAAGCGCGCGGCATGCTGCGATATGTTTACTGGCGGGACCAGGATGGCAGTCTGATCGGATTTCGTCCTACACGAACTGAGGACATAGGTTTGACGTGGGATTATTTATAATCGAAAACTCTTGAAACCGTTGGCTTGTTGAAAAGTCCTCGGTTAACTTGCAAGGGAACTTAGTGAAGACCAACTTTGGCTGATCGGTGTCAATCCTACGCGGTAAGATGCTCCTGATTAAAGGCCGCGTGCAGCGAGAAGCACTGCTCCAGCCAATTGAGTGCCAGTTCAGCGGTCTGCGTCAAAGCAGCAACGGTGCCTCGGGTGCCGTTTTCTTTTTCGCCCACAGCTCGCTTGTCCGCTCCATCGTCACCAACTCGGGCGGAAACGTCCGCTTCTGGAATGCGAGCGCATCATCGAAGCTACCGTGAAGCCACTGTTCGTACTCATCGGCATGCAAGAGAACCGGCATGCGATTATGCACTGGTTGGATCGCTTCGTTTGCATCCGTCATGACGCCGGAATAGACCGGCCCCCATTCATCGCTGATCCGCCATAAGCCCGCCCAGGCGAAGACCGGCTGGTCTTTCAAAGAGAACCACGTCCGGGTCATCCTGCCCTTTTCACCCTCGGCTTCGGCAAAACCCGTCACAGGGATCAGGCAACGCCACTGCGGTTTGCGCGCCAAGCCGATCCACATGCCCTTCGCAAGGTCAGCGATGTTGTTGACCGGCTTTGGTTTGGCTTCCGGCTTCATGCCTTTAAGGCGCAGGGGAAAGCCCCACACCATCGAGCGAAGCTCGCGAACGCCTTCGGTCTCCGTCACCACCATGCCAGGCGTGCCCGGATACACTTCCTCCGGTGCGTTGGACTGCATCGGGTTCGGCACGCGGAAGTGTGCAGCCACTTCCGCGGCGGACAGACGGACGGTGTACAAGTTACACATTCTGCGGACCTTTCGACTGGAAACCACGGACCTCGGTTACATAAGCATGTTGTCCCGACGCGGTGAAGCCTTGGAAGGCGAGACGCCGCTTTGCCAGCGATCGCGCGTATGCAGGATTTCGAAGTCTTCGGATGGCGGTGGCTCGCGAAACTGGAAGGCGATGACGTCCTCGATCGAGCCGTGGAGCCAGTGATCGTATTCTTCCGGCTTCAGCAGAACCGGCATGCGGTCGTTGAAGGGCCTGATCTTCTCGTTGGCGGTCGTGGTCATGCCAGCGAACACGGGGCCGAAGTCGGGGGTGTTCTTGCAGAACCCCGCCCAGGCCATCAGCGGCTGCCGGTTCCTCGAAAACCACGATCGGGTTTTTGCCCCTTTTACACCGTCGGGATTTGCGAAGTGTGTCAGAGGGATCAAGCAGCGATATCTGGGATGAACGACGATTCGATCCCAGAGCGGATTGGTGAGATCGGCGACGAGGCCTATTCGGCTCGGGGGCTCGCCCTCCCGTCGCATGTCACGTGTCTGCCGTGGGAAGCCCCAAGGAATCGACTTCAGCAGCCGCAGTCCATCCTTCTCCAACACGATCAGTCCGGGAGTGCCTTCGACAGTTTCGCTCGGCACCTTAACGGCCGGCGCCATGTCGACCGCGAAATGCGTGACAATCTCCTCCAGGCTTTTGGTGACTGCAAACAGGCGCGACACAGCGGTCTCCTCAGTGGAAGTTTCTGGATTTGATCTTCAGATTATCGATATGGAGATCGGGAATATAAATGTCCCGAGTTTGCACAGCGGGCTTGGGATAATCCCGTGGATCCGGTCCTCCTCCGTGCTTGACCTGATCGCCGCGGCCATGGGGCAGCGGGAAGTCACCAAGGCCGCCGTCCCGGTTACCAACGCTCGCCAGGTCGGTGGAGAAATCGAACAGGCGCTGAGCGACGAGGTGAACGACCTCGCCTTCCCGTTGAATGCGCCCGTTGATCGCCATCATGCTCGCGGTCATCAGAACCCGCCGCTGGCGTTCAAACAGCGACGGCCAGACGACCGCGTTGACGATGCCCGTCTCGTCTTCCAGCGTTAGGAACATCACACCCTTTGCCGAACCGGGGCGCTGTCGCACGAGCACCAGACCGGCCGTCCATAGCCATCTCCCGTCGCGTTGTCCCATCGCCTCGGCACAAGTAACGATGCCCTTGCGGTCGAGGTCTTTTCGGAGAAACGACACCGGGTGGGCTCGCAAGGTTAGGCCCGTATGCGAGTAGTCCTCGACCACTTCCCTGCCCTCGGTCATCGATTTCAGGGCTACTTCGGGCTCCTGCATTTCGGCGGTTACCTTGGCCTCGCGCTCAGCGGCGGCTGCCCAGAGTTCCAGCGGTTCGTCCCGGAGCGCCTTGATATCCCAGAGCGCCTGCCGTCGTTCCAGTTGCAGGGACGGAAGGAAAGCATCCGCTTCGGCAAGCTTCACCAGTGACGATGGCGATACCCCAGATCTTCGCCACATGTCATCGGCCGAGACAAACGGCTGGTCTGCCCGCGCCAGGATAATGCGCGCTGCGTCATTGGTGGACAATCCCCTGACAACGCGCATGCCGAGCCGAACAGCAAACCTGTCGGAATTGCCGATCCGTTCCATCGTACAGTCCCAGCGGGATTTGTTCACGCAGACGGGACGAACTTCGACACCGTGGTTTCGGGCATCCTGGACGATCTGCGCGACGCTGTAGAACCCCATCGGCTGGCTGTTGAGCAAGGCCGCACAGAACACATCCGGATGATGACACTTCACCCACGAACTCGCATAGGCGATCAGCGCAAAACTCGCGGCGTGGCTTTCTGGGAAACCGTAGCTTCCAAAGCCTTCCAACTGGGTAAATGTCTTTTCGGCAAATTCCCGGGTGTAGCCGTTCTTGACCATGCCCTCGACGAGCTTGTCCTTGAACTTCGACACGCCGCCTGTGAACTTGAACGTCGCCATCGCGCGCCTGAGCTGGTCGGCCTCGCCGGCGGTGAAACCCGCGCAGGTCATCGCCACCTTCATCGCGCTCTCCTGAAACAGCGGAACGCCGAGCGTCTTTCCCAGAACGGCTTCAAGCTCGGGCGTCGGATACTCGACCTTCTCCTTGCCCTCACGCCGCCTCAGATAGGGATGCACCATGTCACCCTGAATCGGTCCCGGCCGAACAATGGCCACCTGGACGACGAGGTCATAAAATGTGCGAGGCTTCAGGCGCGGCAACATCGCCATCTGGGCGCGGCTTTCGATCTGGAACGTGCCGAGCGTATCGGCCTTTCGGATCATAGCGTATGTGGCCGGATCCTCCTGCTCGATATCCGCTAAGCCCATGGGGATATTCTTATGATCCCGCAGCAGCTCGAAGGATTTCGCCATGCAGGTCAGCATGCCGAGCGCGAGCACGTCGACCTTCATGAATTTGAGCGCTTCGATGTCGTCCTTGTCCCATTCCACCACCTGGCGGTCTTTCATGGTCGCCGGTTCGATCGGCACCAGATCGTCGAGCCGATCCTGGGTCAGAACGAAACCGCCCGGATGCTGGCCGAGATGGCGTGGCGCGCCCATCAGCTGGGCCGAAAGGTCCAGCGCCAGCTTCAGACGGTAGTCGGCGGTATTCATGTTGTTGTCGATGAGCTGCTTTTCGCCGACACCTTCCGACCAGCCCCAGACGCCCGACGAAAGCTGCGTAATCAGGTCTTCCGGCAGCCCCAAGGCTTTGCCGACATCACGCAGCGCGCCCTTGGCGCGGTAGCGGGTGACAGTGGAACAGAGCGCCGAGCGCGAGCGACCATAGGTCTCGTAGATCCACTGGATGACCTCCTCGCGGCGGGCGTGTTCGAAATCGACGTCGATATCCGGCGGCTCGTCCCGTTCCATCGAAACAAAACGCTCGAACAGCAGGTCACCGGTTTCCGGGTTGATGCTGGTGATGCCGAGGCAGTAGCAGACAGCAGAATTGGCAGCCGATCCCCTTCCCTGACAGAGAATTCCTTGCGAGCGGGCAAACCGGACGATGCTGTAGACGGTCAGGAAGTATGGTGCGTATTTCATCACCCGGATGAGCTCGAGCTCATGCAGGATTGCTTTGCGGACCTTGTCGGGGATCCCCTCCAGGTACCGGGAAGCAGCGCCCTCCCAGGCGAACTTTGTCAGTGACTGTTGGGCATCGAGGCCGGGCACAAGCGCTTCTTCCGGATACTGATACTGAAGCTCGCTCATGTCGAAACGACAGCGGTCGACGATTTCGCGGGTTCGTGCCAACGCTTCCGGGTATTCCGAGAACAGCCGGTGCATCTCTTCCGGCGCTTTCAGGAAGCGATCGGCATGCCGCTCGCGATCGAAGCCGACACTATCGATCGTCGTGCGGTTGCGGATGCAGTTGACGATGTCCTGCAACTGCCGGCGGCTGGGATCGTGAAACAACACGTCGTTGGTGACGACCGTTTTGACCTTGTGGCGAGCGGCCAAGTTCGAGAGATTGTGAAGCCGCAGGCGATCGTTCGGGCGACGGCGCAGGCACAGCGAGACGTAGGCCCTGTCGCCGAAGATCGCAGCGATCTTCCTGAGCTGGCCCGCAGTAGTCTCGTCGGCCTCATCCGGCACAAGGATCGCGATCAGCCCAGCGCAATAGGCTTCCACATCCGACAGGTCGAGGATGCACTTGCCCTTGCCGCCCCGGCTCTTGCCGAGCGAAAGCAGGCGGGTCAGTCTAGAATAGGCTGGCCGATCGGTTGGGTAGACCAGGATCGACATGCCGTCGGAAAGGTCGATCCGACAGCCGACGACCAGTCTCACGCCTGTGGTCTTTGCCGCCTCCCAGGCGCGGACAATTCCGGCCAGCGAGTTGCGATCGACCACACCCAAAGCGTCAATGCCAAGCGCTGCCGCCGTGGCAAACAGTTCCTCGGCCGAACTGGCTCCGCGCAGGAACGAGAAATGCGTGGTGACCTGAAGCTCGGCATATCTCATCCGAACACCCCATGCAGAAACCAGAGGTGCGAGCCCGTGTCAGCATCCACGCCGTCACCGGCGCGGTAGACCCAGTAGCGTTCACCCGCCTCGTCCTCGACGACGAAATAATCGCGAACGGCGGCATGTTCTCTTGGACGAAGCCACCACTCACCAAAGATACGCTCGGGTCCGTCAGCTCGTTTCACCCGGCGGCGCTTTCCCCGCCAGGTGAACACAGCCGGCGGCTGGTCGGGGAGCAAGGCCGTCACGTCAATCCGTTCCGGGATCGCCAGTAGCCGCGATGGCCTCGGCCATTTGGCAGCCCATGTCGCTCCAGTCTCGTCGGCCATCGGACCGACGCGCATGACCGATCGCTCGGGAACGTCAGAGGCGACGGGGCTGACCCGGTAAAGCCGCTGGCCGCGATTGCCGAGAATGTCGACAAGCGGTGTGACGTCGACGACCGGTTCTTCGATCAGCGAGGATGCAGCTTGCCGCTCCTCGAGTGGCTCTGCCATGATGGCGACAAGCACCAGCCGTTCGATGCCGAAGCCCGGGTCGATTTTCTCGATGCGGTCGCAGAGAAGCTTTGACAGCCGGGCGGGGTCACGCACCGGTTTTGCCAATCCGGCTCGAATGCACTGGCGGGTGTCATCGACACGATGGATGACGAGATCAGAACGCCTGACGCCGAGACCACGTGTCTCCAGCTTGGCGGTGAGTTCCGCGACGAGTCGGCGCACATATTTGGCGATCGTTTCCGCCGCGCCGATCGGCTCCTGAAAGCTCTTCGCTGCCTCGACAAGCTCAGGAGTGCGCAACGGTTCGATGGGTTCTGCCACTCGCCCAAAGAGCTGATCCAGCCGCCGGCCGACCTCGGGACCGTATCGGAGCGTCACGGGAGCGCGCGGCATCGCGGAGAGTTCACCGACCGTCTCAACGCCCATCACCCGCAGTCCATGAATTGTGTCTGGTGGAAGACGCAGACAGTGGATCTGCAGGCCAGTCACCGCTTTTGCAACGCCGCCGACCGGAACAACCGTCGTTTCAGCCGACGTCACGCGGGTGATGGCATGCGCGGCTCCCCATGTGTCGGCAACAGCAGCACGTGCGGTCAGGCCCCGTCCTCTCAGCCCGTTGACCAGGCCGGATATCAACAGAGCTTCGCCGCCCTGCAGGTGATCGGCGCCTTCTGTGTCCATGACGATTCCGTCCATACCGTCGACGGCAACAACCGGGCTGTACTGGCGTAGCGCCCATAGCGCGAGGCGCTCAAGGGCAGCGGCGTCGGCGGCAGGATCGGCGTCGATCATCGTCAGGTTGGCCACGATCGCCTGGGCCTTGCTCGCCGGCATGCCGACCTTGAGGCCAAGCTTGCGCGCGGAGGTATCGGCAGCCGAGATCCAGCGTTTCGACCCCGATTTGGAAATGACGACGAGCGGCTGGTCAGCTGGCACGGCTGCCTCTCCATGCCGCCGGATCCGGTCTGTTGGCAGAGTGGGGAAGTAGACACACACGACCCTCGGCATCACAGGCTCCTATTTCAAACTCAGCACACTCGCCTGCTTTCACGCGCATCAATTCCAACAGCCATCGAGCCCGGCCGACACCCGCGACCGGCAGTTCCTCCGACGGAAGCACGCTCACCCTCCATCGTGTCGTCGAGGCCGTCGGATTGCCGAAGTCCGACGCTTCCGTCTGGCGCCGCCATCGCCGCACCACGAGCGCCATTGTCCCCGTCTTTTCGGCGGCCAGCTGCAGTCGCCGGGACGCAACCATCGGCAATCGAACCAGCTCTCCGACCACCGCTGCCAAGCCACCGAAAGAGAGCCCTTCTTCCATGGACGCTAGGACATCCTCCTCCCTGTCGCCTTCGCAGAAGATCACCCGGTCGGGATGCAGGCCGGCCTGGGCGATGGCGGGGAAAAACAGGTCAGGCCTCGTCAGGCACCAGAGCACCTTGCCCTTCGAGCGGGCGGCAATGCCGGCAGCAAACAGGGCCGCCGCCGCGCCGTCCACCGTGCCGGCTCCGCCACCGGCGACCTCGTGAAGCGCGCCATACGACAGCCCACCGCCCGGCAGACGCCCGTCCATCTCGCGGACCCCGAAGGGCAGTACGGCAGGCTTCTTCGCCCCGCCGCCTTCCAGGTGCGCAATACGATCCCTGAGTTCCTCGATGACCCGAGGGCTATGGGCGCGCGACATCGTTCACGGACCTCCCTCGGCTCGTGTTGCACGGACTTCATGTCCCCGAAAATTGTTGGCGTTCTTCTTTTGTTCCGTGTCCGTGACAGAGTCAAGCCGGTCTTATCGAGCTTATTTAGGCTCTACTAAAGCGCTATAGGCGAAATGATGAAACGAATCAGGAGCCTAGGCTGCGGGAGCCAAGTGACTCCACCGCCTCATTTTTTTCCGCGTTTTGCACAGGGACCTGAAACATGCTCGGCTGGATTGCGGCCAAAAACGAAAAAGCCTGCCGCGGGAGGAGATGCGGCAGGCTTTTCGAAAATATCCGAACAGCAACTGGGAGGAGGAGTGTTGCTGTTCCCGCGAACGCCCTTGGGAGGAGGAGAAGGACGTCTGCATATCGAACCAACGCGGGAGGAGGTGCATCGCTTCGATAGACACATTATACGCGTTGGCGCCGCCCATTAAATAGACTTTGCTGCAGCGCAGTTATGCCGAAAGCGCATATCAATCCCGGCAGGCCAGGTCAGTGATTCAGAGTCGAGCGCGCTCCTTGTCCAACTCTATGGAACAAAACGACAATCTGAGGCCTTTTGCCTCTTGAGTCGCGTCCTGTGTCAACCGGACGTGACAGGAGGCGGATTTGTACCGGGGACTGCCATGGCCAGCGACAAGCTCTCGACCTATAAGCAAAAGCGCGATTTTCAGAAGACGCAGGAGCCGAGCGGCGCAGCGAAGCTGAAGCCATCGAACCGCAGGCGCTTCGTCATCCAGAAACATGACGCAACCCGCCTGCATTACGATCTGCGGCTCGAACTCGATGGCGTTTTCAAGTCGTGGGCGGTGACGAAGGGGCCTTCGCTTGATCCGCACGACAAGCGGTTGGCGGTCGAGGTCGAGGACCACCCGCTCGACTACGGTGACTTCGAAGGCACGATCCCCAAGGGCCAGTATGGCGGCGGCACGGTGATGCTCTGGGATCGCGGCTACTGGGAGCCGGAAGGCAACAAGACGCCTGAGCAGGCGCTGGCCAAAGGCGATTTCAAGTTCACGCTGGAGGGCGAGCGGCTGCACGGCTCGTTCGTTCTGGTGCGGATGCGCAACGACCGCGACGGCGGCAAGCGGACCAACTGGCTGCTGATCAAGCATCACGACGAATTCTCGGTCGAAGAAGACGGCGCTGCCGTGCTTGAGGAGAACGCAACGTCGGTGGCGTCCGGCCGAACCATGGAGGCGATAGCCGCCGGCAAGGGCCGGAAGCCGAAGCCGTTCATGGTCCAGAGCGGCGACGTTCAGGCGGATGCCGTTTGGGACAGTAACCACGGCCTTGCTGCGGAAGAACGCAAGGCCGATACCAAAACTAAAAGGAAATCAGCCCCAGCCAAGGTTGCCAAGCCAGCGAAGTCCGCAATGCCCGACTTCATCGCGCCGCAACTCTGCGAAACGCTGGAACGGCCGCCCTCGACCGACGGCTGGATCCACGAGATCAAGTTCGACGGCTACCGCATCCAGGCCCGCATCGAAAACGGCGAGGTGACGCTCAAGACCAGAAAGGGCCTGGACTGGACGGCAAAATATCCGGCGATCGCGATGTCGGCTGCAAACCTGCCGGATGCCATCATCGATGGCGAGATCTGCGCCCTCGACGAAAACGGTGCACCTGATTTCGCCGCGCTTCAGGCGGCACTCTCCGAAGGAAAGACTGACACCTTGGTCTATTTTGCCTTCGACCTGCTGTTCGAGGGCGATGAAGACCTGCGGCAACTGCCGCTCACCGACCGGAAGGAACGGCTGCAGAAATTGCTGGATGATGCCGGCGAGGATCCATGCGGTTCGTCGAACATTTCGAAACCGGTGGCGACGCCGTCCTCAAGTCGGCGTGCAAGCTCTCGCTGGAAGGCATCGTCTCAAAGCAGGCCCAAGCGCCCTATCAATCGGGCCGCACCGAGACCTGGGCGAAGTCCAAATGCCGCGCCGGCCATGAGGTCGTCATCGGTGCCTATGCCACGACCAACGGCAAGTTCCGCTCGCTGCTGGTCGGCGTCAACCGCGGCAGCCATTTCGTCTATGTCGGCCGTGTCGGCACGGGCTACGGCGCTGGCAAGGTCGGTGTGCTGCTTCCCAAGCTGCGCGGGCTGGAAACGGCCAAGTCCCCGTTTACCGGTATTGGGGCGCCGAAAAAGGATCCCAACGTCATCTGGGTGAAGCCGGAACTGGTCGCCGAAATCCAGTTTGCCGGTTGGACCGCCGACGGGCTCGTCCGTCAGGCGGCCTTCAAGGGACTGCGCGAGGACAAGCCGGCGGCCGAGGTCGAGGCGGAAAAGCCGGCATCACCGGCAAAGACCGCAACCCCGACGCCGGCCGCGACAAAGCCACCAAGGCCGGCGCGCGGCAAGAACGCCAAGGCCGAGGTGATGGGCGTGATGATCTCCAGCCCGGACAAGCCCCTCTGGCCGGACGCCAATGACGGGGAGCCGGTGACCAAGGAAGACCTCGCCCGCTATCATGAAGCCGTCGGTCCATGGCTGATCGACCATATCAAGGGACGGCCATGCTCGATCATCCGAACGCCGGATGGTATCGGCGGCGAGCAATTCTTCCAGCGGCACGCGATGCCGGGAACCTCAAACCTGCTCGAACTGGTCAAGGTTTTTGGCGACAAGAAACCCTATCTGCAGATCGATCGGGTCGAGGGCCTCGCCGCGATTGCCCAGATCGGCGGCGTCGAGCTGCATCCCTGGAATTGCGAACCAGGCCAACCGGAAGTGCCCGGTCGCCTCGTCTTCGACCTCGATCCAGGTCCGGACGTCCCCTTCTCCACCGTGGTAGAAGCCGCTCGGGAAATGCGCGACCGGCTGGAGGAACTTGGGCTCGTCAGCTTTTGCAAGACCACCGGTGGCAAGGGTCTGCACGTCGTCACGCCGCTGGCGGTAGCGAAGGGGAAGAAGCTGACCTGGCCGGAGGCAAAAGGGTTCGCCCACGATGTCTGCCTGCAGATGGCCCGCGAGAACCCTGAGCTTTATCTGATCAAGATGACCAAGAACCAGCGCAACGGCCGGATCTTCCTCGACTACCTCCGCAACGATCGGATGGCGACTGCCGTCGCCCCACTGTCGCCGCGTGCCCGTCCCGGCGCCACCGTATCAATGCCGCTCACCTGGAGCCAGGTGAAGACGGATCTCGATCCGAAACGCTTCACCATCCGCACCGTGCCGGCGCTGCTGGCGAAGACGAGCGCCTGGCAGGATTACTGTGACGGACAGCGCTCGCTGGAGCAGGCGATTAAACGCCTGGCAAAGTCGATGAAACAGGCCGCATAAGATCGCCGGGACCTAAGAACCGTAGCGCCGATCAAGTTCTATGAAGGCAGCCTGAATCTCGTCGATGGAAACGGGCTCCGGTGTTCCAGGCAGATGGCGGAACGCCGGCTTCGAGTCGATCGCATAGAAGTCAGAAGCCCATGCCGCCAGGACGGCCCGTTTGTCGTCCGCGGAGAGTGCGGCCGCTTTCACCACGTCGACCGGTCGCTCAATCTGCATGCCCTGCAGCAGGATCGTCGGACCAGTCGCAGCGGCACAACTTGCGGCCTGCTGCAACATCTCGTGCATGTCGGCCCTCTAGCGAACGTGCGGCTCTTTGTCGTGCCTACGACGGGAGGCGACGACCACGTCGGTTTCCGGCGCAAGCAGATCGTGTTTCGCAGCAAAGGCAGCGAACAGGCCGCGCGCGGTCTCGGCTTCAATCTCTCCGCGAAGGGCCGCCTGACATGCCTTCAGGGCAATGGAATGCGCCGTGACCCCAGATGAGGCCGGCCAATCGGCAAGGTGCCGGTAGGCGTCCATGACGGTGTGCACCTTGGTCGGAAAGCCAAGGCCGACGAGGATAGTAACAGGTTGTCTGAACATGTCGGGTTTCATCGCTCTCTCCTTCCCAACCCGGAATGTCGACGAGCGCCACAGCCGTGGCGCCCTTGTTCTGCGGACAATGCGGGTTACGCTGCCTTTTGCGCTTCGATCTGCGCCGGGGCGATCTTTTGCGAGAGAGCCGGGTTGGTCTGGATGTCGATCTTGCGCGGTTTCAAAGCCTCGGGGATCTCGCGCACGAGATCGATCGACAGAAGACCATTCTGCAGATCGGCGCCGTTCACCCTGACATGGTCGGCGAGCTCGAAGCGGTGTTCGAACGGCCGGCCGGCGATGCCACGATGCAGATAGCCTTCGGTGGAAGCTTCCTGCTTCTTGCCGGTGACGGTTAGAAGGTTGGACTGGAAGGTCACGTCGAGATCGTCCTGGGCAAAGCCTGCTACCGCGATCGAGATGCGGTAGCTGTCGTCGCCAGTCTTGACGATGTCATAAGGCGGCCAGTCGCTGATCGAACGGGCACGCTGGGCGTTTTCCAAAAGATTGAAAACCCGGTCGAATCCGACGGTCGAACGGAACAGGGGTGCGTAGTCGTAAGATGTTGCCATAGCCATATCCTCCTTGAAGCAACATGGGTACGGAAGGGCCGAAAGCGGCGCTCCCAGCAAGGCCAGCCCCGTCTTCAGCAGCTGGCGGCGATCGATTTGGTTTTCGAGAATTTCGGATTCAAGAGAGCCGGCGGAAAAAATTTAATGCCTGGCTGACCGGTCAGTCGAGTTCGTAGACCGCAGCATTGTCCTGGATCTCACGCAGCCCTTTGTAGGATGCATGTCGGAGATTGCCGTCGTCGGTCCAGCCGCGGAATTCAATCTCGGCGATCAGCGTCGGCTGCGCGAAGACGTAATTCTTGCCTTTGAGCGGAACGACCGGCGTCCTCGTCTTCAGCGTGTCGAGCGTCTTCTTCAGATACGCCGCGTCCTTTTCCTTGAAGCCCGTGCCGACTTCGCCGACATAGATCCAGTCGTGGCCGCGCCGGGCGGCAAGCAGCAGGCTGCCGATCCCGCCTCGGGCGGTGGCGGAGTGCTCGTAGCCGACGATCATGAAGCTCTCACTCTGAATACATTTGATCTTCAGCCAGTCGCCAGTCCTGCCCGAGCGGTATGGACGGTCGCGGTGCTTGGCGATGATACCTTCCAAGCCGAGCGTGCGGGCGTTCTCCAGGAGCTCGGCCCCATCACCCTGCACCTCCTCGGAAAGCTGTATCGCGCCAACGGCTCCGTCGAGCAGGTCGGTCAGGAGGTGGCGGCGAACCGACAGTTCGGTATTCGTCAGATCGTGCCCGTCGAAGTATAAGAGGTCGAAGGCGAAGAGGATGGATTCGTCAGAAGCGCGCTTGCCGCCGCGTCCGCCGAGCGAGCGCTGCAGGGCTCCGAAATCGGATCGGCCCTCGCTATTCAGCACAACAGCTTCGCCATCCAGAATTGCGGTTCCGACCCCGAGCTCTCTGGCAGCTGCCGCAATCGCGGGAAAACGATGTGTCCAGTGATGGCCGCCACGGGTGATGATCCGAACACCCTTCGGCTCGATGTGGATCGCGAGCCTATAGCCATCCCACTTGATCTCGTAGGCCCAATCCGGTCCGACCGGTGGAGCTGACTTCAGCAAGGCAAGGCATGGCTCGACCCGGTGTGGCATTGGATCGAACGGAAGGTTCGGCTGCGCCGGATCGCGCTTTCGACGCGGCTGGGACTTGGCGGAAAGACTGTCGTCCTGCAGGAGGGGCTTGGCGGGTCGTCTCATTTGCCGGACCGGGTCTCGGCCGCGACCGACTTCTTCAGAGCGTCCATGATGTTGATAACGTTATTCGGGGCGGGCGCCGAGGCCGGCGCTTTCGCCTTGGCCTTTGAGGTCTTCTTCAGCGCCTTCTTCTTGTCCGCAATGATATCGAGCAGCCGATCCTGCACCGGATCGATGACCATCTTCGGGTTCCAGTGCTGGGTTTGCTTCTTGATGAGTTGCTGCACCAGGGGCATCATCTCGCTGTCCGCCGTTTCGTCGTCGTCGATCCCGGCAAAATAGGTATCCTCGTCACGCACTTCATCCCCATAGCGTAGCGTCCAGAGGACGATACCCTTGCCGCGCGGCTCAAGCATGACGGCGCGTTCCCGGCGCGAGATTACCAGCCGAGAAATACCGACCATGTCCTGCGCTTCCATCGCGTCGCGAATGACGGAGAAGGCCTCTTGCCCCACCGGATCGTTGGGCGACAGGTAATAGGGGGTGTCGAGCCAGATCCATTCGACACTGTCTCGCGGCGTGAAGGTCGAGATGTCGATCGTCTTGGTACTGTCGAGCGCGACGTTTTCCAGCTCTTCGTCTTCCAGCATGATGTATTCGTTCTCACCACGCTGGTAGCCCTTCACTTCGTCCTCGTCTTTCACCTCCTTGCCGGTGACGCTGTCGACATAGTGGCTGACCACACGGTTCTGGGTTTCGCGGTTGAGCGTATGAAATCGAACCTTCTCGCTCTCGGAGGTCGCCGGCATCATCTGCACCGGGCAGGTGACGAGCGAGAGCTTGAGATAGCCTTTCCAATAGGGACGAACTGCCATGGTCTCCTCCGATCAACCGGCGCGGCGGGTTTGCGACGCCGCAGACTTGGTTTTGGCAGCGGCGGGCTTGGCGCCCTTCTGACGCGACGTGCCCTTGTTAGCATTGGCAGCCGTCCGCTTCGGTTCGGCCTTCTTTCCACCAATGCCTGCGCTCTCTCTGAGCGCCTGGAGAAGATCGCTCGGCTTGGACGCAGGTGGCGCCTTCTTCTTCGGTAGCGCCCTACCCTCGATTTTGGCTTTCACCAGCTCGGCGACGGCAGCTTCGTACCGATCGTCGAAGGTGCTCGCATCGAAGCTGCCCTTCTTGGTGCCGATGATGTGCTCGGCGAGCTCGAGCATCTCGCCTTCGATTTTGAGATCGGGCAGTTCCTCGAAGGCCTCCTCCGAGGAGCGGACCTCGTAGTCGAAGTTCAGCGTGGTGGCGATCAGCCCTTTGCCGTGTGGTCGGATGAGAACTGTACGCACGCGGCGGAAGAGGACTGTGCGGGCGATCGCGGCAACCTTGGCTTTCTTCATTCCGTCGCGCAAAAGCACAAAGGCATCCGTTCCCATCTTGTCAGGCGCCAGATAGTACGGCTTGTCGAAATAGACGTCATCGATTTCGTGGCAGGGGACAAAGGCATCGATCTTCAGCGTCTTGTCGCTGTCAGGAACCGCCGCTGCCACTTCCTCTGGCTCAAGCACGATGTATTGACCGTTCTCGATCTCGTAGCCTTTGACCTGGTCGTCCCGTTCGACCGGATCGCCGGTTTCACTGTCGACGAACTCACGCTTCACCCGGTTGCCCGTCTTGCGGTTCAGCGTATTGAAGGCGATCCGTTCCGACGTCGAAGCCGCGGTATAGAGTGCCACGGGACAAGCGACCTCTCCGAATTTGATGAAGCCTTTCCAATTCGCTCTTGGGGCAACCATGACGCAGAACTCCTGACGCAACCTAAGCGATTCAAGCGAATCAGAATGTAATTGTTCCGAGTCGAAACGAATCATTTTTCAGGGGCTTAGGCGGATTGCGGTGCTCGTTTTGCGAGTCTGCGCTAGACGCTTGCTTCCGGTGCATCTTTTCGTGGCCACGCGCGTTTCTTCCTGGAACAACCACGGAGGAGTCCTGCCATGAGCAAACGTGAACTGATCGATACCGGAACCGACAAGCGTTATGTCCGCCGTGACAAGGAAGGCAAGTTCAAGGAGAGCGTCGACGTCTCGCGGTCGCTGTCCGCTGACGCTCGCCACGACGCGAAGCATGATGCGAAGCCCGGCCAGGGCGACAAGGGTGACCGCAAGCACTGACGGAAACGCTTAGTGAAGCTCGCCACCTATAACGTCAACGGCATCAATGGCCGGCTCGAGGTCCTGCTGCGGTGGCTGGCCGAAGCGCAGCCTGATGTCGTCTGTCTGCAGGAATTGAAGGCGCCGGACGAGAAGTTTCCCCGCCGTGAGATCGAGCGTGCCGGCTATGGCGCCATCTGGCATGGACAGAAATCCTGGAATGGCGTGGCGATCCTTGTCCGGGATCAGGAACCGCGCGAGACACGCCGCGGCCTTCCGGGCGATCCTGATGACAGTCACAGCCGTTACATCGAGGCGGCCATCGATGGCATGATCGTCGGCTGCCTCTATCTTCCGAACGGCAATCCGGCACCTGGGCCGAAGTTCGACTACAAGCTCCGCTGGTTCGAGCGGCTGCATTCCTATGCGGCGGAACTGTTCGAGCTCGATGTGCCGGTCGCCCTTGTCGGAGACTTCAACGTCATGCCGACCGATCTCGATGTCTACAAGCCCGAGCGCTGGCGCGACGATGCCCTGTTTCGGCCGGAAGTACGGGCCGCCTATGCCGAGCTCGTTGCCATGGGCTGGACGGACGCCGTCAGGCTGCTGCATCCGGAAGAGCGGATCTATACGTTCTGGAAGTATTTCCGCAACGCCTTCGCCCGAGACGCCGGCCTTCGCATCGACCATTTCCTGCTCAGCCCGTCACTGCGGGAAGGACTGCAAGCCTGTGGCGTCGACAAGTTTGCGCGGGCATGGAAGCACACCAGTGATCACGCGCCTGTCTGGATCGAACTGGATGATGATTAGGCCGTTATCGCCAAACCCATCGATGACAAAGGAGCAGGCAGACAATGGCAGAGGGACAAGATTTTGATGTCGCGGAGCTCGCGGACCAGCTTTCCGCGATGACCGACGAAGAACTATTTGCGCTGATGCAGAAACTCGAAGACGAAAGCGAAAATATCCCCTCCGAAGACCGTGACAGTAGCGAGGTCTTTGTCAGGATCGCCATGGTCGAAACCGCGATCGAAGAGCGATTTCCCGGACAGCTATTGGCGCCATACAAAGACTGGCAGCAGCGACGCGTAGATATCTAAGGAGCGATGATCGTGACAGAAGGACCCGACAATGCCGAACCCCTGTTCCAGCGTCTGGATGATCTTGTCGCCGAGATTATCGACCGGTTCGCGAATGAGGGCCATGGAACGGCCACGGTGATCGAAACGCTTCAAGACGTCATTGCAAAACATCGCCTTGCTTACGACTGTGACCCCGATCCGGCTGAAGACCTTGAGGAGCCAGCGAACGACTGGCCGGCCGCTGCGACCCCGTCAACAGACGTGAAGGAGTGAGGCTTGTGCTGCCCTCCCTCGAGCGCCCCGGTCCAGCCGAGACGGCAAAGAGCCTCACCCGGAGCCAACGCGACGCGCTACACGCGATCGTATTTTTTCGACGCCAGCGCAAAGCTGGTAAAGGATGGCTGGTTGGAGACAAGCGTCTGTCCGGAAAGCTGGTCGAGCGCCTGGAAATGATGGAGCTGGTGGAAGAGAGCTTCATCGGCGGGCAGCCGACACTTCAGTTGACCATTGTCGGGCGCGCTATCGAGGCAAAACTACAGTAGCCGCGTCTTGAATCCCGCAGCTATCGCACCGGGCAAGTCACGGACTGCATCTGCAAATATCGTCGGTGCTTCCTGCGGAACGTTGTGGCCAACGCCGGCTAGGGTGTGACGGCGATAGGTTCCAGTGAAGTGGAGAGCACCTTTGTCTTGCGTCGATCAGCTCCGCGATCTTGGAATTCAAAAAGCAAGGCTATACGAGAGCCGCAAGCCATTCGGGCGAGGATCTGTCGCAAATCCTGACTTTCGAACGTTGCAAAAGTCCATGTATCGACTCATGCAGAGGCCGGGACCTTCGCGACTATTCCGCCTCAATGAGACGGGACCATTTGCTCATACAAAAATGCCAACGTCTTTCGACAGGTAAATTACGCAAATATCTATCAGCAGACGCTTACACATTTTCTTCTGACGTGTAGTCTGCGGCGATGCTCTGATGACGGGCATAGCGCGTATCGTATTCAATCGCAAATGAGGGGACATTCGTTGGGATATTGGGACGTCTTGCCGGCATCTGCCGATAACCTGCGCCTGTTCATTCCCGCCAAGGGTTGGGTTCAGTTCGCCGATCAAGTTGACGGCGATGGCAAAACTACCAGTTTCGGCGCCAACCGCGATATCGATCTTGCGTTGAGCGTCGCCATGAACGCCTCGAACCTGATTGTGCTGACCGGGGCCGGCGCATCATTCTGCGCACGAAATACCGCACCGAACGCTCTCACCGCGCCCGGCATGGGCGACCTTTGGGATGCGGTCAAAACCGCAGCCACCGACGACACATTCCAGGAAGTGATCAAGCTCATCCCCAAAGCCAAGGACATTGGCAAGAACATTGAGAAATTGCTGACCCAATGCAAAATCTATGTCGAGCTCTTCGACAACGCCCAGAGCGCCAAAATCACGAACTTCATTGATACCGCCGAGAAGGCGATCTCCAAGCGCGTCAGCTTCGTCAACAAGGATACGAACCTCCAGGCGCACGGCACGATCATCCGTAAGATCGCGCGGCGCGGCGTGCGTAAGCCGCGCGCCAAATTTTTCACGACCAACTACGATTTGTGTTTTGAATACGCCGCACGGACACAGCGCTTCTCCATCATCGATGGCTTTTCCCATTCCATGCCGCAAATCTATGATCGCGGCCATTTCTCGCACGACATCGTCCGCCGCGAGAATGCCAAGGAGGGGCCTGACTATATCGAGAACGTCTTCCATCTCTACAAACTCCACGGCTCGATCGACTGGAAGCGAAGCGGTGCCGATATCGTGCGGACTGAAGGCTCGGAAACCCCTCTCCTGATCTTTCCGCGCGACAGCAAATACCAGGAAGCGTTTGAGCCTCCTTATCTTGATATGATGGGCGCGTTTCAAAGCTCGCTGCGCGAGCCGGATACCGCCCTGATCGTCTCAGGCTTCGGCTTCAACGACGACCACCTAAGCAAGCCAGTGATGGCAGCACTGGAGGCCAATATGAGCCTCAAGCTGATCGTGTGTGACGTGGCCTTTCTCAGAGACGATGTCTTGGAGAAAAGCGATCATACCGTCGCCGGGGAAAGCCCGGTGCGCGAGCATATCAGCGACTATTTCGAAAGGTTCAAACACTTGGCGCGGATTGGCGATCAACGTATCTCGCTGCTCAGCGGACGCTTTGAGGATCTGGCACTCGCCATCCCCGATCTTGTTGCGCAAACCGAACGCGAACGCCATCTTGACCGAATGCAGGCTGCGCGAGGTTTCGGCGACGGAGTGCCGTCGTGATCAAACACAGCCTAGTTGATCCGGATCGCTACGTCGGCACGATTTCCGTCGTGACTGCGTCAACGGTGCAAGTGAACTTGCCTTATGCCACCGCTCGACCAGAGCGACGCGCGCTTGCACGCGGCGCAGTTGGGGACTTCGTGTTCGTGGATTGCGAGCTCGTCAAGCTCCTAGGCCGACTGGTCGAAGTCAAACTGCCCGACGCAGAACGACTGACCGTCGAGCCGACTCTGGGCACGCAGCCCGAGCCTCACCCAGTCGGCAGGGTGCAATTGCTGGCCTCGGTAGATCAGCGACAGAACAAACTCATGCGTGGCATCCGCCACCATCCCCGCGTCGGTGACGCGGTTTACCTCGCGGACCCGTCCACGTTTGGTGAGCTGATGGCAAATTCATTGGTGGCGAGCGGCACTAGCGCGCTTGACATCGGCACGCTCGATGCGGGCAGCGCTGTGCATTTGCGCTTGCCGCCTGAGAAGCTCTTCGGCCGCCACTGCGGCGTGTTTGGCGCCACGGGCGGCGGCAAGAGCTGGACCCTGGCCACCATACTCCAGCAGATCAAAGCCGCTGGCGGCAAGTGCATTCTTTTCGATCCCACCGGCGAATTCGCAGAAATTCCCGCCATATCGGCGCACTATGCCTTCGACCACGAAGAAGCCGGCAGTCAGCAGGTTCATTTCCCCTACCAGTTCATGACCGAGGACGATCTGTTTGCTTTGTTTCGCCCATCTGGCCAAAGTCAAGGCCCGAAACTCCGCGAAGCGATCAAGAGCCTAAAGCTTGTTAAGAAAAGTGAGGGACAGCTTGAAGGCGTGACGATCTATGAGAAAAAGCTGCTCCTTAAGAAGCAGAAGGATCGCCGGCCCTTCCTGAAAGCTTTGGAAGTGCACAGCGACGTCATTCACAGCCCGCTTTGCCAGTTCGACATTGATAACCTTCCCGACCAGGTTCAGCAGGAGTGCGTCCAGCCGACGGATTGGGACAACCCGACTCACTGGGGCAAGGTCAATGAGCAGGCCGTCGGCTACTGCGAAAGCCTGATCGCGCGAATGCGCACGTTGATCCACTCCCCTGAGCTTGAATGCCTATTCGGCAAGGGCGGACAGTCCTTAGTCGCGGTTCTGGAAGCGTTCTTCGCCTCCGAAGACCAGGATATCCTCCGCATTTCCTTCAAAAACGTCCGGTTCGAGCACAACACGCGCGAAATCCTTATGAACGTCATCGGGCGCTTTCTCCTGGCCCGCGCCCGGCAGAACACCTTTCGCGACAAGCCGATGATCACGCTGCTCGATGAAGCCCACCAATTCCTAGGCCGAACAATCGGCGACGAATACGCCAGCGTGAAACTTGAAGCGTTTGGGCTTATAGCCAAAGAAGGCCGCAAATACGGGCTGACCACCATCCTTGCCACACAGCGCCCTCGCGATATTCCGGCCGACGTTCTCAGCCAACTTGGCACATTTGTTGTGCATCGCCTGACCAATGAAGAAGATCGCAATGCGGTCGAGAAGGCCTGCGGCGACCTTGATCGCAACGCCGCTCTGTTTATCCCGACTCTCGCGCCTGGTGAAGCCATAATCGTCGGGCCAGACCTTCCCGCGCCGGTGCCTGTTTTGATTCACGAGCCCCCCTCGCCGCCCGATTCCAAAGGACCAAAATACACGTCGTACTGGGCCAGTCGTCAGGCCAGGGCTGACTAAGGCCGATGCGGTGAAAGCTTGCTGCAAATTTCAATTACCCATGGAAGATGTGGAAGACCGCGCCGGCTGTCCATGACGCGAATAATCTCAACTCGCTCGATCGGCGTGGGCGAAAACGCTTCGGTAGACCTCGCATATCTTCGGAAAGATGCTATATTCAGTCCATGGCAAAAACGACAGCGCAAACTACTGTAACTGTACGCAACGCGAAGACGGGCAAGTTTGTCACCGTTCGCGGCGCAGGGTCATTGAAGGGCAGTGAATTTCAGATCAAGAAGGGCGTTGATCTGACGAAGCCTATCGCCTCCCAAACCCTGAAGCGCAAGGGCTAACCTTTCGTGGCTGGCATCTTGTTGGACACGCATGCCCTCTATTGGCTCGTCAGCGGTGAACAGGAGCTGAGCTACGAAGCGCTTATTGCAATCGGTGAGAGCCAGGACGCGGGGACACTTTACGTGTCGCCAATTACGGCGTGGGAACTGTCTCTGGCAGCCCGAAAGCGAAACAACGCCCCTCAGCTTGGCCAGGGCTCTGCTGGCAAGTGGTTCCGGGATGCGATCCGCGAAACGACCGCAAAGATTGCTCCAATTAGCCAGAAAATCGCGATCGAAGCGGCAGAGGTGGTTTCTTTCACCGGTCACAAGGATCCGGGTGACTGCTATCTCATCGCCACCGCCCGAATGAAAAAGATTCCGATCGTTTCGCGCGATGGCGTTATGGTTGAAATGGCCGGCCGCCCCAACTACTTGTCGCTCATAGAGTGCTAGCGCGTCTCGCGCGCTCGCTTTCTCGCCAGTGCGCGCTTGCAACCGATCGAGGTAAGCGTATCAATCTACATCAGAAGCTTCTACGTTCGGTTTGCCGGGAGAACGTCACGACATGGTAGCGCTGAGATTGAAGGAACGTTTGGAGTTCGATGTACTTCAAACCGTTGAGGATCGGCTGGCCTACGCCGTTGTGCAGTCGCTAGCAAATAACGGCCACGGCGACATCGGAAGCTGCGGAGTTGCGGAATTCGATTTGATCGAATTTGCGGAGGCGCTGAATACGCCTCCCGGTGAGACTCTCCGGCGACTAAAAGCGCTCGCCGCTCCTATAAATGCCCTGTGCGTCGAGCACGAAAACACAATCTTGTTCGCGCTTGCAGGCGCCGACCAAGCCGGCTTCGCACACCTCTACAAGAGCCGCGGCTTCGAAGGTCTTCCCCCGAATCTGCCAAAGGTCGCTCCGCGTTATTGGAGGATCTGAGGACTAAACACCCGAGACGATGGTCATGACCCGAGGGAAACTACCTTATCGTAGCTGCCAATTAGCTTTCGATCGCCCCGTCGACCGGCTCAATCTCCGCGATCTGATCGAACATTTCGATATAGTGACGCGCCCGTCTAGGAAGATTGACAGCAAGCTCGTCGACATCCAACGGCCTTCGCAACAGATCGAACGTACCTTCGTCCTCATGCATTTCGTAAAATAGTATGGGGCGTTGTCGCCCCTCAAGCGCCTTCACGATGGCGTACTTTACGGCAACGCCACACCGCATCCCGAAGATAATTTCCTCCATCTCAAGCGGCGAGTCCTGTGCGCCCCGACGACCGATAAGACGCCATTCGCACTCATAGCTCCAATCCGGCGCCTTCTGTAGCAGAACCAAATCATCGACTTGCCGCTGAGCGCCTGCATCCCCTCGTAGCATCGCCGAAACCGCACTCGCCAGGACCAGGCGCCCACCACCGTAATTTACCTTGCGCACCTCGTCTTCGACGTTAGCCGGAACGGAATAGCCGACACACAGCCCCCGATGTTGGTCGCCGTAGTGGCTCCACATCAGCGGGGACTGCCAACGTTCACTCAGAGAGACGATACCTTTTTCATATTGTCGCAAGAGCTCGCGCTCCACGTAATGCCGCAAAAGGAAGACGTCGGGATTCTCCATTTCGTAGTCCGGGTTTGTCGCATTGTAAGCGACTTCTTGCAGCAATTTTTCTGCTTGCTGCCTTCCCAGCTTCAAAATGTGCTCAATCGTTTTCGGCCCTCGATAACGTATCGTATTCGCAGCAGCCTGAAGTTCCGCGGTGGTTCGTCTTTCAACGAAAGTCCTGAGAATTTCCTGCAGCACAACGGCATCGACGTCTGCCTTCAGTGTCGGTCGAGTATCGAGTGGATCATTGAATGTGCTGGGATCGGCATAAAAGAGCTGATCCTCGACCAGCATTTCGATCGTCAGATTGCTGAAGGATCGATATTTGTAAATGCGTTCAGGGTGAACCTCGAAAGCTTGCTTGCCGTCCACATTCTCTTCGCCCATCACAGCCTCAGACATAGAACTTAAAGGGTTGCTTCTCTTCGCCTTTGGCTGAGCCCATGGTCAGCACGTCGCCCACCATTCGTGCGAACCTGACCGTCACCGGAAGCCCGTCGTTGAAGTTGCATGAGTTGTAGTTGATCTTGGTCAGCCCCATGATATCTGAGAGCACCGCACGTATTTCGGGGTTCTTGTTTTTCGACCGCATGATGGTGATGTGTAACGGGTTCGGTGTTTCAGGACCAATGTAGGTATTGAGCTCCGGCACGTAGCCCGTCGTCCATAGATAAGCAGTCTTTTCGTCAAGCAGCAGCGCCGTGCCGCGGATGACCGGGTAGTCGCCGTCGCGGAACAGCTTAGTCTCTCCGCCGGTTGTTCGGATGCGAACGCCTACGATGTTCGTCTCAGCTGGTGTCGCCTCGACGAAAGAGCCCCACTCTTCGTCATTGAAATAGGTCTGGCCGTGGATGAATAATTCCCGCGGCGGAGACTTGTGCGCTTCGGTGTAGGAGCTCAGAACGAGCTTCAATAGGTTTTTGGCAGCGTCGCTTTTCAAATGATATTCATAGTCTCCCGTCTTCCAGGGCCCGTTTGCCCCACGAAAAACCACACCATCGCCTTCGCTTAAGAACATCTGAGCGGCGCAACACGCATGCCCGTCCGGATCACTTGGCAGGTTCTTATAGACCATCCCGATGTAACAGACGCCGGGCCGGATATTGGCGAGGCGCCACGGCGGCTTCGGCTGCGTTTTGTAGTAAAGGCCCGTTGCAATGTTCCAGGCTACTGTTGCTGCATCTTGGGTTTTGCGAACTGGGTAGCCCGCCGTATTTAAGAATTTCTCCGGCGCAAGCGTGGTTTCCCGTAGCAATTGCGTTGGCGCTATCTTCAGAAATTCTGCCTTTATTCGGCGGTGGAAATCGGGGACGTCATCGAAAATCTCCTCGCCCTGCAGATCGACCACTGGAGCAAGCAAAGGCAAGGTTGCTTTCGATTTCTGCTTCTTGCTGAAGTCGCCCTTCTCAAGAATCAGCCCGGATCGTTTGGAGCCGGGACGACAGCGGTCGTAGATGATTTCTGGCAGAATCAGGACCCAGAGATCGACTGATCGCTCGTCGTTCTTAAGGTGCTTCTTTACCCGGTCGATGTACAGCCGCGCCACTTTGTCTACGGCCTCATTCAAATTCTGCAGCCGTGTGGCGCGCTCGATCTCGGAATGGTCAATCGAGAGCGCGCTGCATCCATCGGGATCAAATGAAATTCCGAACGTCTCCTCCACTCCCGGAAAGTTGGTCAGGTGCAAACGGTCGGCTTTCTCGCCCTTCCCGGGAGGCGGCACGGTTACTTGTCGATGCAGCCTGAAACTCCAGTCTCTGAAATGCGAGAGGCCAGCCGGCGTTCCTACCACGCCGACATTGATCTCACGCGCCTTCCGCGCCTTCATATGTGGGCCGTAGAGAAACAAGCCGTCCTTGGGATGCGGGCTGGTCTGTCCTCCCGCGAATTCAAGTTTGGGCTCTTCAAAATGTTCGACGACCAGTGATTTTTCAGGCAGCTTCATCGTCGGCATCCTCCGACTCCGGTCGGCCAAGGGTTGAAAGGTCTGTCTCTTCCGAATCCGGATCGAGAATATCAGGCAAGGCCGTGCTCACCGGGCTGGTGAACAATAGTGGGCCCGCCTCCAGGAGGATCGATGCGGACGGTGATAAGGGCAGGCGAATGAACGCGGAATCACCGGACAGAAGCTCGAGGAACGCGAGCATCCGACCGTACCATTGCTTGTTGCGCCACCCCTTGCAGATCGTCCTGCGCAGCCGATGCTGCTTTTTTGGCTCGTCGATCGCCACTCCGGCCGGTGTCTTGTTGTCTTTGGCAAACAAGACACGGGATTTCAGCTTGAAGTGAAAAAACGGCCAAAACGCTGGCGTGGCTGTGACCCCGAACTGCCAGACGTGGCCCTTAGCAACATTGCGCAACATAGAAGAGCGCCGGTCGCCCTGCTGACCCCATGGTATGCGTTGCCCAATCTGAACTTGGTCGGGGGAGGCGTGAAACCCTGCGGCGTTGGAATATTGATATTCGATGAAACCAAGCTTTTGGCAGTGCGCGATCCAGGCCTTCTTGAACATCGTGTGGATCAAATTCGACGCGACCTGCTCGTCGACCTTCATTTTTGGATGGCCGAATTCGATGAAGGTCGTCGGGTCGATTTCCTCTTTCACATTGAACCGGCCGGTAGAAGAAAAGGACTCTTCGATCTCGTCAGGGCGCGCGAAGGTGACAAATCCCTGGCCCATCAAGGCAGCAGGGAAACTGAATTGGTCGAGCGCGCGCTGCAGGCGAGCTCGATCGATCGCGCCCGAAGGTTCATAGTAAAGAAGCGCGTCCGGGATTTCCGCAACCCGAAGCCAGTTGGACGTCAGCCTCTCCGGCTCTCCGACCAGGGGAACAGCTCCGCGGCGACGAAACACCTCCCAGTTCGGATCAACCTTCACCCGATCAGGGTCCCTTGGAACATTCTGGCGTTTCAGCGCATCAATCAAGGATAGGTATCCCTCGCCCCAGCCACGGACGAAGTCGACCGCCACCGCGTCGCCAATGCCTTTAACCTTGCGGTAGGGTTCCAGACGAACAGGGATTAAAAAGCGTCCGTCACCGACATGCGCGGCGACCTCGGCAGCAATTGCAATATCCTCTTGAACATTGTCGTCCTCAAGGGTTTCGTTGCGACAGCAGACCAGGACCTTCACCGCCCGATGCTGAAGGGCGATGTTAATCTGACGGCGCCATCGATCACCAGGCTGTAGAGTAAGGATGTCAGCGAATACGCTATACCCCTCCGACTGAAGCCTCGGCGCGAGCCACAGAGTGAACTCGTCGTCGCGAGGTGACGACTTAATAATGAATATGACGTCTCGTTGGCTCTCCCCGGCGGGTGCGGCCTCACCGTCCTGCCGTGGTTTTGGCAACAGGGCCGATAGCGAAGCAGGTGGCTGCTCCGGTCGAAATCCGGATTTCTGAATGACGGAAGCAAGCACGCTCTCGATAACCGCCGTCGAGCCCATCCAGAGTTTTGTGTGGGCGGTTTCAATATCCGGGTTGGCCCGCAAGAGCGCGTTCAGATCGTCGGGTCCAATTATGTCCCCTGCCGATTGAAGAGACGGACCGATTATCTCCTGAAGGGCTCGCTTATTGGCTGGAGTAAGCGGTGTCGAGGTGACGAGCACATATCGATGCGGTTTCAGTAAATCGATTGAGGCCCGCTCGCGCTTCATCGTGGATTTCAGAGCAGAAAACGTCGAGCGTCCATAGTGCTTCGCCTGAAGGACAATGTCACCTTCCGCCGTCGTGTGCCGTCCATCAATGCCGTCATCTGGGCCAGCGGGAAACGCTTCGAAACGTACGCCCAGCGCCCGGCCGGCCAGTGCTCGCGCCAACTCTTCGAAATCGGAATGGTGCAGATTCGTGAAATCGTAGCTCATTAATCAAACTTGAGAATGATGGACCTTTCGGTCAAGCACCTATAGCTGTTGCTTTACAACTCAGGCGCACTTCCAACAGCTTTTTGCTTAAGTAACGTGTAGAACATTATCCGATGCAAATACGGGGGCTGTTGTGCGATACGATATCAGTGGCTTCAGTTTAAAAAAATCCTCTTTGCGCGCCTCACCATTTCAGAATCGGTCTTCGCTCATAAAGCTCAACGTGGATTGCCACGCCAAATCGACATGGAGCCACAATGCCGACGACGGCCTTTTCGACATATTTCGCTCGGGAACTGGACGTTGAGCAGCTGAGCTGGCTGCTGCACGGGAATCCCGCTCCCGACCGCGACAGAACAGCTTTAGACCTCTCGCAATGGGCCGAATGGATCCGGAACGACATCCGTTGCTCGTCCTGCGGAAAATCGGGAGCACAGGTCGTGCGACCGAGCAAGGTGCGCGGAGGTCAAGCGCTGCTTCGCCAAGCGCATTTTCGATTCGTTGACCAGCAGGGAGGCGATGCGCACCACCCATTTTGCGAGTTTTCCGGCAAGGACGACCGAGCGGTCGGCCAGCCGGACACCCTTCTGAATTTCGGCTCTGAGAAAAGCGCCGAAACGCGAGCGGTTCGTGTGCTGGTCTGCAAAGGAATTGAATCAGGTATTTTCGATCAGGCGACCATTCGCGCAATGCGCCAATGGTTTTTCGACCTAAAAAGCGCGAGCCGTTTCACGGTCGAGGTTTCGCCGGAAATGCTTGCTTGGGCACATTCCCTCAGGCGCCATCCAAGCTACCGCCGCTGGACCTTCCATCCAGCGCAAGCCGAGATGCCGGCCTTTGACTGGGCTGCCGCAGCGAAGTTTCGGTTCACGGAAGAGAACCTGGAGCTCATCGAATTTGCACAGAACGTCCGTCACCATGAATCGGACTGGAAGCGCAGCGAACTCCTGGCAGCAAAACACTTCGGGCAAGAGGTTTTCAACGTTCTAGCTCTGCAACGCTATTATGAAGACACTCTGGCATTGTGCGCGTTCGTTGCGAAAAACAGTGGACTGACGTTCGGGAAAACCGATCCGGATCATTATCGCTTCGTGGGTGCACCGGTTCCGTTTCTCGCCTTGTGTGCGCTTGTTCTTTTTGCCTCAGGATGGGAAATGAACGTGGCCATTGGCAAGTTTGCCGCCTTGCTCGCAGCCAAGGAGCCGACTGACCTTGCTTTGGGTAATGTCATTGGGCTCAACCCATTTCATGACTATGCCGCTTGGCGGTTGGTAATGCACGCCTCAGAGGTCGCCGCGAAATCGGCAAGAGGCATCGATTACCAAGGGCAGCTGGCAAGTATTGAGTCAAAGCTTCGTCAAGAACACGCTGATTGGAGATCACGGGAAACCACGTTCTAGAAGTCTAGGAATTCTCCCTCTCCAGACCGCATATCGTCTCGGTATCTTGAACCGGTCGTGGAATCCCAACGACCAATCACCTGCCGAAGCGGCGCTTACTACATTGAGCGGTTGAATTCGCTACCTTTTTGCTTCACAAACATATAATTCTGGTTGCAGTCGTATTTTCGCTTAACGGAGCTATCGGCGAACGGGCGGGATTGGGGATTTCACTGTCAGATGAGCATATTATTGAATAGCTCGAATCAGGTCGGTCCGTCGCTCGAGCCTGTGACACTCGCATATGAAGCTGATCTCCTTGGCAATATTCAGCAAGCGCTGGCTGGGCTGCAGGGGTTTGGCATCATGGCGCTTGAGCTCATGCAAAACGCCGACGATGCCGGCGCGTCATCCCTGCTGTTTGACGTGACGGACAATGCCCTCGTAGTCCGGAATACGGCGACGTTTTCGACCTGCGGACTGACATCCCCTCGATGCCCTTGGGAAGTCGACGGCGATGAGAACGGCATCAAGAGATGTTGCAATTTCCATGCTATCTCGCGCATGGGAAGTCGCAGCAAAATCCATCTCGGGTCGCAGATCGGCCGGTTTGGGATCGGCTTCGTGTCCGTCTACCAGATAACCGATAGGCCCATCGTCCGGTCTGCCGGTATCGAGATGGAGCTCGACCCGTTGAACGGGACCGGCACAACCAGGGTGATCTCAACGACAGACGACACGGAGTTTGAGTTACCGTGGGCATTGGTATCTACGGCAACGCGCAAGGCGCTGAACGCTTCTCCAACGCCTGCTGGAGTCGTTGGTTTGGTGACCGCTGCCATCAGCGAGATGCTGACAAGAGGCCTTTTTTTCCTGCGCCACCTTCAGCGCGTTGATCTGCGGCAAAACGGGCAGCAAGTCCAATCCATATCCATTGAACGTCAGCCCGACGTCGTGACACTGCATATCGAGCCCGGCGCGAAACGCGAACGCTGGAGGCTTCTGTCGCGTGACGCCAGCGATCTCGCAATTGAGCGCGACATTTTCGATGATTTTCCAACCCTCTCCGGACTTGGCCGATCTCCGATTGTCAAAATCGCCATGCCACTGGACCAGGAATCCGTGAGCGGCCTTCTTTACGCTTATCTCCCAACCGAACAGTCATCCGGACTGCCACTGCACATCAACGCTGATTTCTTCCCGCACCCTACGAGACGGACAATCGTTTTGACCGGCGAAGGTCACGAGCGTTATTGGAACGAGCTTCTGCTGGACACTGCTGCAAAGGCGATTGCTGACGACTTTGACGCGCTCCGGGACCTTGTGGGTGCCAAGCGACTCTGGGGGCTGGTGAGTGCCGCATATGGGTTGAAGGATACGGGTTCATTCGGGTCTTTTTGGAATGAACTGCAGGTGTCCGCAAAAACATCCGCTTCGGTGCAGACTGTTGATTCACGATGGTGCTTGCCGGCCGAGTGTTTTTTGCCCGACCTGTCTGCAGCAGCGCAAAGTGCGCTTGCAAATATTGGAGCGCGTCTCTTACACGAGGATCTACGTCCCCACTGGACCGTCCTTTCGGTCCTCGGGGCGAGACCCTTAACCTTGCCGACAGTCATCGCCGCGCTGGAAGCTTACCAGTCATCGAAAGGTTTTGGCGCAGACACGCCACAACTTCAGAACGTTTGGGCTGCTGTTGATAATCTGCTTCTTCACTCGAAAAGCCGGCCAGATTTCAAGCAGCTTGTGGCTCGGGTTAGTGTTATCCCTTTCGTTTTGAGCATTGATGGCAGCCCCGCAGAAATACAAGCCCTCCGGCGACCGGAGCCCGGCGTGGCGGCCTCCCAAATCAGGCGCTACGTCCCAGATTGCCCATTCGCCCATGAGGAAGTGCTCGCTTTTACAGCGATTAGTGAAGTCCTGGATTTTTACGAGCTACAGCATTTCGCCCGTGACATCTCGGAAAGGATTTCAGACGATGAAAACGCAAAGGACGTCATAGGCATCGCCCAACACCAAGTCACGAACTTCTATTCCACTTTGACCGAATTTAGGTTGGGGGACGGTGCTGCAAATGTCGGCGCCTTGTTGGCCAACGTTCCGATATTGAGAACGGTGGACGGTTTCGTTTCGCCATCGCGCGGACAATTGCCAGGAGGATTCACCGATCCCATAGGGCACTTCGAGCTAATCGATACGGCCCCGATGGACGAGAAAATGCGTCGGTTCACGAGCGAGGTCTTGGATGTCAATGTCTTGACATTCAATGAATACATCAGAGACCACCTCTCAGATATATTGAAAGGAAGCCTTGCGCGCGAGCAATACGTCGCACTTGTGCAGCAAATCCTCGAACATAGGAGCGAACTGGACGCTGACGGCGGACTGGAATACTTGGCACGCGTGCCTTTTGTTCGCACGCGGGATGGTGCATTTGCTAAGCCGAGCGACTGTTACTTTTGGAATGAGACCTTGGGAACGCTCCTTGGCCCAAACAAGGGTTACTTCGTCGACGAAGACTGGATGCCGACTGGCCGCTTTGCGTGGCGATTCCGCGATCTTCTTGAAATCCGCCTTGGCATGCAAACCGAATTGTCGATTGAGCATGTCGTCGATCGGATCAAGGCGATCGCAACGGCTGAAAGTAATTCTATCGATACGATAGCCCTGGAGACGCAACCTATCGTGCGCCACGTCCTCCAGCGATTCCCACGACTGAAACAGAGCGAACTTGACTCTCTTTTGGAGTTGAAGACGCTTGCGTGGCTTCCCGCGTCACAGAATGGTACTCGTATCCAAGGCTTTCGGTACCCGCCGGACCAACTCTATAGGACGTTTCGATCGGCTGCCTTTTACTCCCAGGTCAAGATCATCGATCTCCCGATCTTGCGAACCGCCCAGGCCGGTCGGGCGCTTGCTGACTTTCTAGACTTTCTTGGAATGCCGGAAGAACCACCGACAGAAACGATCGTCGCCCATCTGGAATACTGCATGGCGCGGGACCTTCCAGCGTCTGATACGGTCTACGCGGTGTTGAGCGAGAGGACAGAACGGTCCGATGTAGCCCCTATTGATCGTCTTGCCGAGAAGCCTTTCATTTATGATGCCGATTTGAAGCGATACCTAAGAGCTGACCACGTTTTCTGGACGCCGACCGCATTTAGGGGCTACTGGCATTCTGCCAGTTCGCGCATGTTGCAGCGTGAACCGTTGTATCGGCGGCTAGGCGTTCAAGACACACCCTCGGCGAAAAATTATGCCGCCCTTCTACAAGAGGTGGCTGGGCAAGCCACGATCTCCGAAATCGAAATTGATATCCATGAACGTTGTCTTGCATGGCTTGCCAACGCCCTTGTCGAAGGTGATGAGGGTGCCATGGCGGCTATTGTGGACCTGCGTGACAAGCCATGCTTGCTGAGCGAACAGGCGACTGTCATTTGGCCGGATGAGGCGGCCTGGCTCGATTCTGACACGCTTGCTGAGCCTTTCTCGGGCGCACTCGACGAGCGTCTTGTTCCGCCGCCGCAGGTGCCAAGGTCAACCGCCGCTTTCCTGTTCAAGACGTTGAAAGTCGACCGGCTCTCCGAAATTGCCCATCTGAGGCTTACTGCGGAGCCGGATAGTGCCGTCGATCACGAGGCTACCTCCCTTTTGAGAGACCGCGCCGAACTTATTCTCTGGCTTTCTCCGAACAATGACTTTGCCGTTCAGCTTCGTAATATTTTACAAGCAATCGAAGTTCGCACGACAGACGCTCTCCAGGTTCAGGTCGAGATTGCTCAGTTCGAGCCTCCAGTACGCTCTGCGTCTGCTGACGCACCAGCGTTCTACGACGCCAATCGATCAATCCTCTATGTGAAGGGAGAATTGGGGGAGGCGATTCAGTGGACGACGGCCTTCAACGCAATCTTCGCGTCGCTCGAACAACTAAGCTACGGCGTCGATACGCCACCACTCGTCATGACCGCCGCCTTTGTGACGTCAATGTCGACGGCCGCAGACGCGGAGCGCGCTTTAAGAAGTGCAAACTACCGCCCGCCAGTGATCCCTCGGCCGGACCAACCTATGACTGAGAGTGTCGCAGATGCGCCTGAGGAGAAGTTGTCAGAGACAGATGGCAGCGAAGAAAATGAGGTCGATCCGGATCTGACAGAGCCGTTCGAGGATGTCGATCAGCATGACGTCGACGCGCCGCGTGAAACTCCGGGCAATGCGCGCGATGCTGGCTCAGAGAGCAACGCCAACAGCCCACCTGACGCGCCGGGTGACAGCATTCCGTTCAAGTCCCGCGAGAAGGATCGGGGATTCGGCGAAGCAAGTACCGCAACTTCACCCTTAGGCGGAGTCGGCCCGGTAAGCGGGGGCCAGGTTCCCAATCCTGCTGGCTGGCAGAGCGGAGGGTACCAATCGCCAAACCAAACACGGTCGGCTTGGCACGAACGTCGAACCCGTCTCCTCTCCTACGTCAATGCAAGTCCATCCAATGAAAAGACGGAGCAATCGGCTGTAGGATCAAACGCCGATATCTCGGGGCAGATCGACATGGCTGCAATCAGCGCGGCGGTGGATTACGAATTGCGGTCCGGACGCACAGCTGTCGTCCAACCGCATAACAATCCCGGTTTTGACATTGTCTCGACCGGGGACAATCACAAAGCTCGGCGTTTGATCGAAGTGAAAGGGCTTGAGGGAAACTGGACTGAGCGCGGCATAAAGCTTTCTGCTGTCCAGTTCGCAACCGCTCAGCGATACCACAACGAGTACTGGATCTATGTCGTCGAGAACGCCCGGGATCCCCAAAGTCGCCGGGTCTGCGCGATCGCAAATCCTTTTGGAAAGGTCAGTGAATACTGGTTTGATCACGGCTGGAAAGACGTCACCGAGGAAACGTCGACCTCCCTGGAGCCTAACTTGCGTATCGGCGCGAGGGTCCGGCATTCCAGATGGGGCGAAGGTTTGATCGCCGAAATCAACCGCCGTGGCATAGCGATTTCTCTCTTGGTCGATTTCTTGGGAGTTGGAAGTAAGCTCATTCCCCTCAACGCAGACGTCGAGTTCCTAGAATAACAATGGCCATTTGTATCCCTCCGCTGGGCAGCGCAGAATCGAACTCATCCGCAGAAATTCGTCTCCTCGAGGCATTCGCGGCACAACTCGGTGACGATTATCTCGTCATGCATTCGATTGCCTGGATTTCGAAGCCAAAGGGCGATGGGCCGCGCGATGGGGAGACCGATTTTCTTATTTGCCATCCCCAGCATGGGTTGCTCGTAATTGAGGTGAAGGGAGGACGGATCAGCCTCGATTATGCCGAGAAGAAATGGACTTCCACCGACCGAAATGACCATGTGCATCCCATACACAACCCCTTCGATCAGGCGCGACGTGGCAAGTATGGAATCATCGAGAAACTCAAAGAAGCACCTTTATGGCAACGACTGGCTGTAGGCCGCTTTGCCATTGGGCATGCTGTATTCTTCCCTGACATCGGCGACGGTCATCGGCTGAAGGGGCCAGACGCCCCTGGCGAGATCATCGGAGATCGTAACAATTTGCTCGCTGTTCGATCCTGGCTAGACCACGTTTTTCGATATTGGACATCGCAGGACGGAGGTCTAAAAACGAATCCGATTGGGCAGCGAGGTGTCGACGCAGCGCGCAAGATTTTTGCCCGTGTGGTCGAAACACGTCCGCTCCTTTCTGCGCGCATCGAAGAAGAAGAGCGGGAGCGGATCAATCTTACCGCACGTCAAGCTGTCATCCTGGATATGTTGTCGCGCCAGAGGCGCGTCATGGTCGCGGGAGGCGCAGGAACCGGAAAGACGCTGATAGCACGGGAAAAGGCTGTTCGCGCAGCCGAACAAGGGCTACACACGCTGTTGGTTTGCTATAATCGCGGTCTGGCTGATCATTTGCGTGAGC